>NZ_JBEPDC010000009.1:0-308106 GCF_040300065.1 Nonomuraea sp. NPDC000554
GGCGGCGTTCGCGGTGCCGTGGGCGACGACGATCTGCTCGCCGGCGTGGTAGACGCCGGCGACGAACCCGGGGACGTTGTTGGACTCGCAGTAGGTGGCGGCCTGCTCGCGGATCTGGGCCTCGACGGTGTGCAGTGCGTTGTTGTTCATGCAGGCCATCGTCGGACCTTGACCTTGGGGCAAGGTCAAGCCCGGAACAAAGAAAATCGGTAGTCGGCGAACGCTGGGTCTGGAGACATTCGGTAAGGCCTCGCAGGGCACCAGCACAGTCAGTGACCTCGTCGCGTCCGCACCACAGGCGACGGAAACGCCGCATAATGCCGCGTTGAGGGCGCTTCACCGGATCGCTCCCGGCGTGACTCAGCCGCTGGGAGCGGTCCGGGTGGCTCAGTTATCGGGCTGTGCCGATGGCGGCATCCCGAGATCAACCTGGCGGGTGCGTCGGCGCGCTTGCCGCGCAAGCACTGGAGGGTGCGGTCGATCCCCTCGAGCTCCCCGATCCAGCCCACGGCTGGTTCCGCCGCCTACGCATTCGCTGGGAGGTCCGCGACGGCATCCGCGAGGCGTTCGTGACTCCTGCCGCCGCGATCATCTGCTGGCGAGGCCTCGTCCGCTGATCCTTCTTAACCCTTGAGCGGTGTCAGGCGTCAGAGTGGGCAAAGGCCTCCTGGAGGGGCGGCAGCATCTGGCGGGCGTCGTACCCGGCGAACCACAGGCCGACCACGAACACACTCACGGCCTCCAGGTATCGCGCCCGCCTCAGTCCACCGGCCCGTACCGGCTCGAACCCCAGATCGCTCACCAGATCGGCGACCATCTCCACGGCCCGCTCATCGTCGCCGCACAGCGGCACCCCCAGCCCGCGCCCTGCATGGGAGGTCCACACCTCCGCGGCGCACACGTTGAATGCCTTGACGACCCTCGCCCCGGGGGCCAGCCTGGCCACCCGCTCGGCCACCGCGTCGTCGGTCAGCAGGAACGAGCCCGGCGCGTCGGTGAACGCGTCAGGCTCGTAGGCGTTGGTGCAGTCGATCAGCGTCCGCCCGGCCAACGCGCCGTCCGCCGCGCCGACCTCGGCGAGTATCCCGTCCACCGACAGGGCCGGTACGGCCAGAAGCAACGCCTCGCCGTGCTCCGCCGCGGCCCGCAGATCACCGCCGCGGGCGCCCGCCCCGATCCCCTCGGCCAGCTTGCGCGCCTTCTCCGGCGACCGTGCGCCGACCATCACCTCGTGCCCCGCCCGCGCCCAGCCCGATCCCAGCGCCTCGGCCATCTGCCCGGCCCCGAGTATGCCAATACGCATGTCTTCCCTCTTCCTCGCCTGAACTTCGGCTTTCCACGAGGACGGTAGGCGGGCTGATAGGCACCTCCAGGTGCCCAACGGATGCGGGAGACTGGCGAGCGTGGACCACCACGACGACGCCCCGTTTGAGCCCTACGGCGAGTTCATCGCCGACTGCCCGGCCCGTCTGGCCGTGGACCTGTTCGCCCATGCCTGGCTGCCGGTGGTGGTGTTCGCCCTCAAGGAGGGGCCCATGCGCCCCGGCCGACTCCGCCGGGAGATCGGCGGCATCAGCCAGAAGGTGCTCACTCAAACCCTGCGCCGCATGGAACGCTGTGGCCTGGTCGAACGCCGACGCTATGCCGAGGCCCCGCCGCGGGTGGAGTACGAGCTGACCCAGGCGGGCGAGGACCTGCTGGTGCCGATCCGCGCCCTGGGCGACTGGGCCTTCCGCCACGCCGACACGGTCCTGGCCGCCTACGACGACTCCGCCCGCACGGCCGCCCGCACGGCCGGCTGACCCGCACGCCCCGGGCGGCTCGCCGAGACCATCCCGTCATGGCGTGATCGAGGCCCCAGGCAAGACGGATCAGAGGAACGAGCCGACGAGGCCGGCGAACTCCTCGGGGTCGACGACGCGCACGCCCAGGCTTTCGGCCTTGGCCCGTTTGGAGCCTGCCTTCTCTCCCGCCACCAGCAGGGACGTCTTGGCGGAGACGCTGGAGGAGGCCTTGCCGCCGGCGCGTTCGATGAGCTCGTTCATCTCGTTGCGGGACAGCGCCTCCAGCGCCCCGCTCATCGCGCCGGTGACCACGACGGACATCCCGGCCAGGGGCAGCTCGGAGCCGACCGTGTCGGCGGGGTCGCCCGGCGGGACCCAGCCCGGTTCGGTCATGTTGACCCCGGCCTTGACGAGCTTGTCGACGAGGTCGGCGAGCTCGACCAGCTCGGCCACGACCACCGGGGCCTTCTCCGGGCCGATGCCCTCCACGGCCTGGATGGCCTCGGCGTCGGCCGCGCGGATGGCGGCCATGCTGCCGAAGTGCCTGGCGATGCGGCGGCTCATCGAGCGGCCGGTGCCGCGGACGCCCAGCGCGCAGAACACCCTGCTGAGCGGCTGCCCCTTGGCCCGATCGAGGGCGGCCAGCAGGTTGTCGGTGCTGACCTCGCCCATCCGGTCGAGGCCGAGGATCTGCTCGCGGGTCAGGTAGAACAGATCGGCGAAGTCGACGATCAGCCCCGCGTCGAGCAGCTGGAGGATGCGGTTCTCGGCCAGGCCCTCGATGTCGAGCTGGTCGCGGCCCACGGCGTACCCGATGGAGGCGATGGCCCGGCAGGCGCGCCCGCGCACGCACCGCCACCGCTCCTGCGAGGCGTCGATCGCGTCGCCGCAGGACGGGCAGACCTGCGGGATCGCGATCGGCTGCTCGTCGCCGGTGCGCAGGTGGACGACCGGGGCCTCGACCCGGGGGATCACGTCGCCGGCCTTGTAGACCACGACGCTGTCGCCCAGCATCAGCCCGCGGCGCTGGATGTCGGCGACGTTGTGCAGGGTCGCGAACGTCACGACGCTGCCGTCGAGCTCGACGGGCTCCAGCACGGCGCGGGGGGCGATGATGCCCGTGCGGCCGGTGTTCCACTCCACGCCGACCAGCTTGGTGATCTTCTCGGTGGCGGGCAGCTTGTAGGCGATCGCCCACCGCGGGGCGCGCGAGCTGAACCCCGCCTGCGCCTGGTCGGCGGCGAGGTCGCACTTGATCACGATGCCGTCGATGCCGAAGGCCAGCTCGGCCCGCTTGGCGGCGATCAGCTCGACCCGCTCCTGGACCTGCTCCAGAGAGGCGGCCACGACCCCGCCGACGTCGGTGACGGCCGGTGTCTGCACGCCCTGCCCGGCCACCCAGGCCATGACCTCGCTGTGCGGCGACTCGCGCAGCCGCACCGCCAGCTCGGAGGAGTCGTCGGGGTGCGGCAGCGCACCGTAGCCGAAGAACGTCAGCTCGCACACGTACGGCCGGTCCTGCGCCCGCAGCGTGCCCGCCGCCGCGCTGCGCGGGTTGGCGAACGAGGTGCCGTCATGCGCCTGGCGCTTGGCGCACGCCTCCTCGAACTGCGACGCGGTCATCATCACCTCGCCGCGCAGCTCCACGGTGACCGGCTCGGCCAGCCGGGCGGGCAGCCCCACGATGGTGCCGATGGCGTGGCTGACGTCCTCGCCCGCGGTGCCGTCACCGCGGGTGACGAGCTGCGCCAGCCGCCCGCCGCGGTAGCGGGCGGTGATCGCCAGCCCGTCGAGCTTCGGCTCCACGCTCCAGGCCGTGACCGGGCGGCCCAGCCGACGCTCCAGCGAGGCGGCCCAGTCGGCCAGCTGCTCGGCGCCGAAGACGTTGTCGAGGCTGAGCATCGGCACCGTGTGCGGCACGTCGCCGACCACCGCGCCGCCGGCGACCTTGCCCGTCGGCGAGGTCGGCAACACCGCGTCGGGGTGCTCGGCCTCGTACGCCTGGATGCCGCGGACCAGCCGGTCGTAGGCGTCGTCGTCGAGCGTGGACGTGCCGTCGCGGTAGTAGGCCGCGGCGGAGTCGAGGGCGAGCTGGACGGCCTCGGCGTAGGCCGTCTGATCTGCGAGGAGAGTGCTGGGGGGCGCGTCGGTCATGGTTCCATCATGGCGCGTGGCACCGACAGTTTCGGCCCCGGCGATCCGCGCCCGAGCCGAAGCTGAGACAGGGGGCGATAGTTGGCCCCTGGAACAGATAGTTGGCCCCTCGTCGGTTTCTGATTCTGTGCGGGGCGGTGAGTCGGTCCTCAGAGTGACAGCTGTGTCTGGTCGATTTGAGCTATGAGCTCGGCGGCAAAGACCTCGAGCGTTTTCCTGAGGACTTTGTAGCGGGGGCAGGAGTAGTGCTTCAGCTGGCGGTGAGGGCTGGCGGGCCAGTTAGAAGGCCGGTTCCGGTGGCGCCAAGCAGCTTGGACGTCGGGTGGTTGCTGGTCTCGGATGGGATGCGGTCCATATAGGTCACCAGTTCTGTAGTGCGGTGCGCCAGTGCTGGTAATCGACGAGGTGGCCGGAGTTCTCGAGTTCGGTAGCGATCGCTCGTAGGGCAGCGTCGAACGCGTCGGGGTCGGTGTGTGCTCGAGCCCATTGACAAGCTCCCCGGACCGCTGGGCAGATGGGCGTGGGCTGTCACCGCGTTTCGGAACGACTTGTCCGATGTCGGTGAGATCGTCGTTGCTCCCGTCGCGAAGTGACCTACGGAGCGGTCAGCGCCGTTTCGATCGCCGCGCCTTCTCGCTCCAACCACGCCTCCTGCCGCTTGATCTGATCGCCGGCGCCCTCCCGCCACATCCGTGCCCAACCCCCGCCCTGCGCCTCGGCGATCTGCTTCATCGAGAACCACGCCCGCCTCGACCGCATGACGGCCACCTCAACGAGTCGGGAACGATCCGTATCCGACATCCCGTAGGCGTCGGCGAGGATCCGGCAGCGGCGCGGCGCATCGACGTCCCGTAGGAGCGGATCTGCGTCGACGGGATCACCCAGCGGAGCCCAATAGAGCATCGCGTTGCACACCTCGTCGACCCTGGAGACCGGCTTGGCCAGGTCGAAGTCGATGAGCGCCGCGGCCTCGCCATCTCGGAACACAATGTTGTCAGGCGTGAAGTCCATGTGCCCGACCAGCTCGACCGGATAGGGCGGTGCGGGCGGCATGTCCGGCGGCACGGCGATCTCGCCGAGCCCCGAGAAGGGCCGGACCCCTTCGGGGAGGACGAAATTGGCTGCCGCGTCATCGTAAGCCCGGACGAGGCGGCCTACCGAAGCCAACCGCGCCTCGTCGGCAATCCACGCAGGCCTCGGCTGTCCGGCAACCTCGCCGGCGACGAACGTCAGCACCTCACGTCCGGCCGCGTCAATACCGAGAAACCTCGGGGCACCCGCGAACCCGACCACCTCCAGGTGGCGGAGCAAGGCATGGACGAGCGAAGCGTTGAAGCCGACCGGACGCCGCACCGTGTCGCCGACGCGCACGACGCCCTCGGTGACGTCACCGCCGACCAGCGCGATCTCGGGTTCCGATTCAGCAGGTTCGATGTAGGTGGCGGAGCTCATAACGGTTCCCCTCTTAAGTCCGGCCAAGTGTTAGACCGTACTGCGACACATGGGCATGATCGAGTGATTTCCATGGCCACCTACCAGGATTCCCATGGCCGTTAACAACCGCTAAGGGCCAACTATCGGTTCCAGGGGCCAACTATCGCCCCCTGTCTCAGGAGCGCTGGCGACCGGCCCGTCCGACGACGTCTGCCGCCCGAAGAGCGGCAGAGCGCACATGGAGAAACTTCGGCTGGATCGGCGGCGACCCGGTGAGTAGGTTCCTTATCGGGAGGTCTGCGCAGATGTATGACTTTGATCTTCTTGTGCTCGGAACCGGCCCCGGCGGGCAGAAGGCGGCGATCGCCGCGGCGAAGCTCGGCAAGCGGGTCGCGGTGGTGGAGAAGCAGCACATGCTCGGTGGCGTGTGCATCAACACCGGGACGATCCCGTCCAAGACGCTGCGTGAGGCGGTCCTCTACCTCACGGGCCTGAACCAGCGGGAGCTGTACGGAGCGAGCTACCGGGTGAAGGACGAGATCACGGTCGCGGATCTCGGGATGCGCACGCAGCATGTGATCGGCCGGGAGATCCAGGTCATCCGCAGCCAGCTGGGCCGCAACCATGTGACGGTCTTACAGGGCACCGGCCGGTTCCTGGACGCGCACACGATCGGGATCACCGGGGACGAGGAGAGGAAGGTCACCGCCGAGAAGATCGTGATCGCCACGGGGACCTCGCCGGCCCGCCCGTCCACCGTGGAGTTCGACGACAGGACGGTCATCGACTCCGACGCGATCCTGCGGCTCGACCGGGTGCCCGAGACCCTCGTCGTCGTCGGGGCCGGGGTCATCGGCATCGAGTACGCCTCGATGTTCGCGGCGCTCGGCACCAAGGTCACCGTGGTCGAGCGCCGCGACCGGATGCTGGAGTTCTGCGACCTGGAGATCGTGGAGGCGCTCAAGTACCACCTGCGGGACCTCGCCGTGACGTTCCGGTTCGGCGAGAGCGTCGCCGCGGTCGAGCGACGGCCGAGGGGGGCGCTGACCGTCCTGGAGAGCGGCAAGCGGATTCCGGCCGACTGCGTCATGTACTCGGCCGGGAGGCAGGGCAAGACGGCCGAGCTGTGCCTGGAGGCCGCCGGGCTCACCGCCGACGACCGGGGCCGGATCAAGGTGGACGAGAACTACACCACGGCCGTCCCGCACATCTACGCGGTCGGCGACGTGATCGGCTTCCCCGCGCTGGCGGCCACCTCGATGGAGCAGGGCCGGCTGGCCGCCCAGCACGCGTGCGGCGAATCGGTCGGCGACCTGGGCGAACTGCCGCCGATCGGGATCTACACCATCCCGGAGATCAGCTTCGTCGGGAGGACCGAGGACGAGCTGACCAGGGACAAGGTCCCGTTCGAGGTGGGCGTCTCGCGCTACCGGGAGCTGGCCAGGGGGCAGATCATCGGCGACTCGTACGGGATGCTCAAGCTGCTCGTCTCCTCGGAGGACCGGCGGCTGCTGGGCGTCCACGTGTTCGGCACGGGCGCCACCGAACTCGTCCACATCGGGCAGACCGTCATGGG
This sequence comes from Nonomuraea sp. NPDC000554, assembly GCF_040300065.1. Lineage (NCBI taxonomy): Bacteria > Bacillati > Actinomycetota > Actinomycetes > Streptosporangiales > Streptosporangiaceae > Nonomuraea > Nonomuraea sp. NPDC000554. The sequence continues at coordinate 6,949 of NZ_JBEPDC010000009.1, forward strand.
CTGCGGCGGCACGGTCGACTACCTGGTCAACGCCGTGTTCAACTACCCGACGCTGGCCGAGTCCTACAAGGTCGCCGCCCTGGACGCGATGAACAAGATGCGGGTGATCGCCCGGCTGACGGCAGAAATGTGACCGGGCGTCACAGGGGGATCTCCACGCGGACCGACGTCGGGCCGCCGGGCGGGCTGGACAGCGTCATGACGCCGTCGACCACGGCCACCCGGTCGGCCAGCCCGGCCAGCCCGGACCCCGCCTCCGGGTCGGCCCCGCCCGCCCCGTCGTCGCTCACCTCCACGACCAGCGTGCCGCCCCTGACCTTGGCGTGCACCTGGCAGCGCGCGGCCCCGCTGTGCTTGGCCACGTTCGCCAGCGCCTCGGAGACGACGTAGTACGCGGTCACCTCCACCGGGACGGGCAGCCGCCCAGGGAGCGTGACGTGGACGTCGGCGGGGATCGGGGAGCGGCCGGCCACGTCCTGCACCGCGGCGGGCAGCCCTCGGTCCGTCAGCACCTTCGGATGCACGCCGCGGATCAGCTCGCGCAGCTCGGCCAGCGTCTGCTTCGCCTCCTCGTGCGCCTGCCCGACCTGTTCGGCGGCGGGTGAGCCCGGCGGCAGGTCGAGCCGGGCGAGCCCGAGCTTCATGGTGAGCGCGACGAGCCGCTGCTGGGTGCCGTCGTGCAGGTCGCGTTCGATCCTGCGGCGCTCGCCCTCGAAGGCGTCCACGAGCCGGGCGCGCGAGCGGATGATCTCCGCGTCCCTCGGCGCGAGCACGGCACGCGTGATCATGGCCCGCGCTCCCGCCCAGGCGGCGATCGGGTAGGCGGCCAGCGGGAGCAGCGCGAGGCCCGCGACGGCGAAGGGCAGGCCGAGCAGGACGCCCGTGGCCGGCTGCAGCGGCCCCGAGAGGAGCATGAGCGGCAGACCGCTGGCCAGGCTGATCACGCCCAGGTCGATGACCCACATCCCGACCAGCACCAGCAGGGCGAAGCCGTAGTCCCGCCAGGTCGCCTGGTCGGCCAGCCGGGCGCGCAGGCCGCGGCGCCCGTGCCGTCGGGGAGCGGGCAGCGGGTCCACCAGGCGCAGCCGTACCCGCTCGAAGGCCGCCACCGGCAGCCCCAGCACCGCGACCACGAGCAACCCGGCCGCGGACGCGGCGGCGCCGCCGAGAGAGTACGCCGTGAAGACGACAGCCATGGCCAGCGCGGCGTGCGGCGCGCTCGCGAGCAGGTACGCCAGGGAGCGCCAGGGCCACGACGAGCGCAGGAAGGCCGACGGCCGCCGGCTGAGGGCTTGGATGGCGGACCTGGCGTGCACGTTCCGACGCTATCCGAGCCGGCAGGGCGGGGCAGTAGTGCTGGGTCTACCGTGCACTCTCGCCCGAGCGCCAATGCGCGCCGGGCCCGCGGGCGGCTTGGCTTGGGTGCCATGGAGATCGACGAGACAGTTCAGTTGAGGTCGGTACGCAAGACGTACGGGCCACCGGAGCGGATGGTGACCGCGCTCGACGGGGTGACGGCCGCCTTCCGCGCCGGGACGTTCACGGCCGTGATGGGCCCGTCCGGATCGGGCAAGTCCACCCTGCTGCACTGCGCGGCCGGGCTGGACCGGCCGACGGAGGGACAGGTCGTCATCGACGGCGCCGACCTGGGAGAGCTGGACGAGACGGGGCTGACGCTGCTGCGCCGCGAGCGGGTGGGGTTCGTCTTCCAGGCGTTCAACCTGGTCTCGGCGCTCACCGCGGAGCAGAACGTCTCCCTCCCGCTCAGGCTGGCCGGTCGCGGGCCGTCGCCGGCGCAGACGCGGGCGGCGCTGGACGAGGTGGGCCTGGCGGACCGGCTGGAGCACCGGCCGAGCCAGCTGTCCGGCGGGCAGCAGCAGCGGGTGGCGATCGCCCGGGCGCTGATCACCCGCCCGGCGGTGGTGTTCGCCGACGAGCCGACGGGCGCGCTCGACACGAAGGCGTCGCGGCAGGTGCTCGACCTGCTGCGGGGCCTGGTCGACCGCCAGGGACAGACAGTGATCATGGTGACGCACGACCCGCTGGCGGCGGCCCGCGCCGATCGGGTGCTGTTCCTGGCCGACGGCCGGGTGGTGGAGGAGTTCGCCAGAGAGGTGAGCGCGGCGGCGGTGGCGGCCCGCATGGCGAACCTGGAGGCGGCGGCGTGCTGAGGCGCCTGTACGCCACCCTGCGGGAGCGACGCAGCGCCTTCGCGGGCACGTTCGTCGCGCTCCTGCTCGGGGTGGCCATCGTCGCCGTGACCAGCACGGCGCTGCTGTCGGCCGGTCCGCGGTTGCCCGAGCGGCTCTCGCGGGCGGACGTCCTGGTCGCGGCCCCGGCGATCGAGCGGCCCGAGGGCAACTTCACGCCCGACAGGCCCTGGTCGCCCGACCAGGTCGAGTCGCTCCAGCGGGCGCTGGAGGCCGTCCCGGGCGTGGCCGTGGCCGTGCCCGACAGGTCCTTCTACGCCCAACCGGTCGTCGGCGGCACCCCGGTGGAGGGCCATCAGGGGTACGCGTGGTCGGCCGCCGCGCTCGGGGCGTACCGGCTGATCTCGGGGGCGCCGCCGCGCCGCGACGGGGAGGTCGTCGCCGACCGGCGGCTGGGCCTGGCGGTGCGGTCGCGGGTCACGGTGCTGACCGCGCGGGGGCCCGCCACGTACACGGTGTCGGGCACGACCGACGGGCCCGGCCTCTACCTCGGCGACGGCGAAGCGGCGAAGCTGGCCGGCGGGGTCAGGACGATCGGGCTCGTCGCCGAGAGGGGAGCGGGCGTCGCCTCGATCGAGGCGACCGCGCGAGACGTGGTGGGGAGGGCCGGCAGGGTCTTCGCGGGGGAGGCGCGGGTCGCGCTCGAACCGCTGGACGACGCGCGGATCCGGTGGATCGGCATGCAGGTCCTGACCGCCATGGCCGCGCTCGCGGCGTTCGCCTCGATCTTCGTGGTGGCCTCGACGTTCGCGTTCGCCGTGGCGCAACGCCGGAACGAGTTCGGGCTGTTGCGGGCCGTGGGCGCGACACCGCGCCAGGTGCGCGGGATGGTGTACCGCGAGGCGCTCGCGATCGGCGCCCTGGGCTCGGCGGCCGGCGTCGTCCTCGGCGCCGTTGTGGCGCCGGGGCTGGGGGAGCTGCTGGTGACGGCCGGGTTCGAACCGCGGAGCTTCACGGTGTCGATCCAGCCGCTGCCGCTCGCCGGGTCGTTCGCGGTCGGGGTCGTCGTCGCGCTGCTCGGGTCGTGGACGGCCGCCCGGCGGGCCGCGCGGGTGAGCCCGCTGGAGGCGCTGCGCGAGGCCGCGGTCGACGAGCGGCCGATGCCGCGCGGCAGATGGATCGGCGGCGGGCTGCTGTGCGTGAGCGGCCTGGCAGGCGCCGTCGTCACCGCGGGGTCCGCCGGCAACGAGCTGGTGAGCTACGCGCTCTACACGGCGATGGCGCTGATCCTCGGGCTGGCGCTGCTGGCTCCGGCGATCGTCCCGCCGGTGGCGCGGCTGGTGACCTGGCCGCTCGGGCGGCTGCGCGGCGCCACCGGCATGCTGGTGCGGGAGAGCGCGCTGGTGGCGGTGCGGCGTACCGCGTCGACCGCCACTCCGGTGCTGGTCACGGTGGGCTTCGCCGTCCTCATCACGGGGATGGTGCAGACCACGGCCGCCGCGGTCAGCGCCGCGCGGGCCACGTCGGTCCGGGCGGAGGCGGTGATCGTGCCCGAGGGCACGCCCGGTCTGTCGGACGCGGCCGCCGCGGGCGGTGCGTCCCTGCTGCCCACCGCGGTGTACGGCGAGGACGGCGAGGCCGTTCCCGCCGTCGGCGCCGACCCCTCCTTCGCCGAGGTCGGCGGGGACCGCATGGTCATCGAGTCCTGGGTGTCCAAGGAGCGGGGGTGGCGCGCGGGCCAGGCGGTACGGCTGACCTTCGAGGACGGCCGGACCGTCCCGGTGACGGTGGCCGCCGTCGTCGACGAGGCGCTGTCGAGCGTGCTGCTCTCCCGTGACCTGGTCAGGACGCACGACCCGTCAGCCCTGGCCGCCGAGGCGTTCGTCACCGGGCGGGCGCCGTCCGCGCTTCCCGCGGGGCTCGGCGCCAGGGTCGTCGGCATGGACGCCTACGCGGCGCAGACCGATGACGAGGAGGACCGCCTGGTATGGCTCTTCACGGTGCTGCTCGTCATCGTGTCGGCCGGGTACACGGGCGTGGCGATCGCCGGCACGCTGGCGATGTCGGCCGCCGGCCGCACGCGCGACCTGGTCGTCCTGCGCCTGGCAGGGGCGACGGCGCGGCAGGTGCTGCGGGCGGTCGTCGCCGAGTCGGTGCTGGTGGTCGCGCTCGGCACCGTGCTCGGCCTGCTGGTGGCGCTGCCGACACTGCTCGGGATGCGGTCGGGGCTCGCCACGGTGATGAGCACGCGGGTCGCGCTGGTCGTGCCCGTCCCTCTCGTCCTGGGTGTGGTGGGGGCGTGTCTGCTGCTCGCGGCGGGGGCGGCCGTGCTCACGGCCCGCTCGCGGCTGGCGGTCGACAGGCGCTGATCCCGCGCGGGGCGGTCAGTCGCCGGAGGACGTCCGGCGGCCGCGCGAGGCCGGCTTCTTGCGTCCCGCCACCAGCGTGTCGCCCGGCGCCGGCCGCTCGGCGGGCGCCGGTTCCTCGCCGGACGGCCGCGCCCGCGGGCGCGGCGCGGTGTCCTCCGGGGCGGCCCCCGGCTCCTGCGAGCCCCTGGCCCTGGACGTCTTGCCCGCGCCGGACCTGGACGGCTTCGCCTCGTCCGAGCCGGTCGCGGACGGCTCGGCCTGCGCGGACGGGGTCTTGGCGGCAGGCCGTGGCGAGTCGGGGTCGCGCAGGGACGAGATGACCGCGTCAGCCTCATTGTCGGCCGCGAACTCGCTGGCGGCGGCCGACTCCCTGCGCCGGATCACCACCATGTGGTCCACCGACAGCCGCCCGGCGCCGACGACGGCGAGCAGCAGCGACGCCGCGCCCAGCAGGATGAGCTCGTTCAGGCTGACGGGGTTGAGAGGCGGCGCGACCACGAACACCGCCAGCGCCTCGGCGAACAGGATCAGCCCCATCGCCGGCACGGCCAGCCCGGCGATCAGCAGCGCGCCGCCGATCAGCTCGGTGAGCATGGTGACCGTGGCCCAGGCGCCGGGGGCGGGAGCGCCCTGGTTGAGGAACTGCTCTCCGGTGGCCCTTAAGCCGACTTCCAGCTTGGTCCAGCCGTTGGCGAAGAAGATGCCGCCCACACCGAGGCGGGCGACAAGCGCTGCGAGATCACGGAGGGCCTGTCTCACGCTAGTGGTCTGCCCTGATCGGGACATCACACACCTCGGTCCCGCCGGAGCAGCAGGGCCACGGCGGTGGCGGTCAGGCTGAGCAGGACGACGCTCACGACCACGGTCGTGTGCAGCGCGTTGACGAAGGCCCACCGCGCGGCGTCGAGCAGCGCGCCGCCCGCGCTGCCGCCCACCTGGTCGGCCACGTGCGCGGCTCCCGCGAGCGACTGCCTGGCCTTGTCCATCTCGCCGCCGGACACGCCCGGCACGGTGTGCAGCGCGGGCGCGTACACCAGGCTGGTGATCGTGCCGAGCACGGCCACGCCGAGCCCGGCGCCCAGCTCGTACGCGGTCTCCTCGATCGCCGCCGCGCCGCCCGCGTGCGACTCGGGCACCGACGACATGATGGTGTCGGACGCGGCCAGCAGCGCCACCTGCACCCCGAACCCGATGCCCACGAAGCAGACGGCGAGCATCACGGGATGCCCCTCGACCCCCCAGCTGAGCGTGGGCGTCAGGGAGAGCGCGACCAGGCCGAGCCCGCCGCTCATCGTGGCCCGCATGCCGATCCTGGGCAGGATGTGCGCCGCCGCGAGCCCTCCGGAGATGGCCGACAGGACCAGCGGCAGCATCCGCAGGGCGGCGTGCAGCGGGCTGTCGCCGAGGACGAGCTGGAGGTACTGCGCCAGCATCAGCTGGAGCCCGACCAGCGCGAAGACGCCCAGCAGCACCCCGGCCACGCCGGTGGTGAACGCCCGGTCGCGGAACAGCCCGACCTCCAGCAGCGGCGTGGCCAGCCGTGACTGCCGCTTGACGAACCACACCAGCAGCCCCACGCCGGCCAGGAAGACCGCGATGGACGCCCAGAGCGGCATCAGGCTGCCGGCCCCCGCCTCCTTCAGGCCGAAGGCCAGCGCCAGGATGCCGACGACGGACAGGCCGGCACTCAGGCCGTCCCAGGGCTCTCCGGCGCGTCGGGGCGACTCGGGCAGCAGCCGCGCGGCGGCGGGGATCAGCCCGGCCAGGATCGGCACGTTGATCAGGAAGACGGCGCCCCACCAGACGTGGACGAGCACCCCGCCGATGAGCGGCCCGATGGCGGCGCCCGCCGCCGCGACCGCGCTCCAGACGCCGAGCGCGATGGCCCGCTCGCGCCGGTCGGTGAACACCTGGCGGATCAGCGACAGCGTGGCGGGCATGATCATGGCGCCGCCCACGCCGAGCAGCGCCCTGGCCAGGATGAGAGTGAGAGGAGTGGGGGCGAAGGCGGCGCCGGCGGAGGCCAGGCCGAACAGCACGAACCCCGACAGCACCAGCCGTTTGCGTCCGTAGCGGTCGCCGAGTGAGCCGAACATGATCAGCAACGGCGCGACGACCAGCGAGTAGACGTCGATGATCCACAGGAGTTGCACCGCGGAGGGCTCGAGCGCGGCCGTCAGCGCCGGCACCGCGATGTGCAGGACGGTGGCGTCGACCGTGATCAGCAGCAGGCTCAGGCAGAGCAGCACAAGGATGGACCAGCGGTTGTCCCGATGCTCCTGAACGGCACGCCTGACGAGGGGTGCGGCCTGTGTAACGGTCATGCGCCTCCTTGCGGGCCGATCTGACTGCAACGGGCCCGCCTGAACTTGCGTGGCAGCTTAGGCGAAGTCAGCCACCCGGCAAAAGCGGTATGGACTGATCCACGGGTCAGCAACCACCTCTCTAGAGAGACACAGCCATATGTCCGGATCTATCTAATTTTCATCCGTCGGTCATCATGAGACTCGTGGGGACCGCGGAATCCGGCGACGAAGACCGGTCCCCAAGAGGGTGGTGCGCCCTCGCCGCCGGCCAGCTCGGCGCCGGCAACCCGGAAGCCGCGCTCGCGTCCGCGCGCAGGGCCGCCGAGCTCGACCCCGGCAGCGAATGGGCCTGGCGGCTGGTCAGCCTCGCCCACGAACGCCAGGGCCGCGCCGCGGACGCCCTCGCCCCCGCGGAACGGGCGGTACGGCTCGCCCCCGGCTCCTGGCAGGCCCATCTGCGCCTGGCCTCGGCGCTGCGCCGGATCCCCGGCCGGTGGGAGGACGCCGCCGGGCACGCCGCCCAGGCCCGCGCGTTCGCCCCCGAGGAGCCCGAACCGTACGTGCTCGCCGGCGACCTCGCGCTGCTCCGCGCCGAGCACGGCCGCGCGCGGGCCGCCTACCTGGCCGCGCTCGCCAGGGACGGCGGGCAGTCGCACGCCCGCGCCAACCTCGGCCTCGCGCTGCTGCGCTGGGACCGGCCCCGCCCCCACCACGACCCCGCCTGGCCGCTCGACCCGCGCGAGACCGGCAGGGCCAGGCGGGCGCTGGAGGTCTGGACGCGCCAGGCCCGCCTGCTCGCCGCCGCCGCCACGGTCGCCGTCGCGGCGGCCGCGCTCGCCCTCGACAGGGGCGGCCTCGCCCAGCTCGGCGGCCTCGCCGTGCTCCTGCTGCTCGTCCCGCTGACCGTCAGGCAGGCGCGCAGGGTGCGGGTCTGGACGTACGTGCCCGCCATGCTGGGACGCGACCCCTGGCTGGGGGCGGCCGTGGCGTCGGCCGCCCTGTCGGTGACGGCGTTCGCCGCCTGGCTGGCGCTGGGCGCGACGCCCGCCGTCACCTCGTCGCTCGGTCCCGTGTGGACGGGGCTGGCCGGGATCGCGGTGCTCGGCTGGCCGGCGCTGGCCGCGCTGCGGGCGCTGGCCGACACCTGGCGCGGGCGCCCGCTGCGCGCCCTGGACCAGTTCGCGGGGGCCGCCGGCGAGCGCACGGCCAGGCGGAACGCCGGGGTGACCCGCTGGATCCTGCTCGGCAGGACCTGGACGGCGCTGGCGCCGCTGGTGTGCCTGGCGCTGGTGGTGCAGCCGAGGGCGGCGGTGGCCGCGGTGGCGGTGCCGTACCCGCTGCTGCGCGCCTACCGGCGGGCGCCGTGGCGGGAGGACCGGTGGCTGCTCGCCGCGACCTCCCTGACGGCCCTGGGTGCGGCCGGCTGCGCGGCAGGCGGCGTCCTGGGGCACGTCTGGACGTACCGGGCCGGGCTGGCCGCGCTCGCGGCGGTGGCGGCCGTGTTCGGGGCGCGGGCGGCGCGCGCGTGGTGGCGCGGCGGCCCGGGTCCGTGGCGGACGTCACTGATCATGAGCGACCTGCCGATGGGGGCCGCGCCGTCGGTGGCGCTGAGCCCCGAGGTGCGCCGGGCGTTCGCGTTCGCCAGAAGCGTCGTGCTGTCGTACGCCGGCCGCGACGGGCCCAGGGCGGTGGGCGCGACGGCCACCGTCAGCCCGTCGGGGGAGCTGCGGCTGGTCGCGGAGGCCGACGGGCCGGACGGGGACCCGCGGGTGGCCGTGTTCGCGGTGGATCCGCTGCGACAGCGGTTCTGGGTGGAGGTGCGGGGCGTCGCGGTGCCCGGCTCGGACGTCCTGAGCGTCACCCCCACACAGGTCAGCGTGGGCCGCTTCCCCGGACGGCACCAGCGGCGGTAGCCGGGATCCCGCATCGCCGTGTACGCCGGGCACACCCAGCGTGTCAGGTCCGCCCAATCCCCGGTCCGGTGCGGTATAACCGGGGGCGGACCGGGGAGGCGTGATGCGTGAGTCCGACAGGGTCCGAGCTGCGGGGCGGGGTGCGGCGCGGGATCTGTTTGAACAGGTGCGGCTGCGGTATTTCCAGCTTCCCCCCGCCGTCCGGCGGGTGCTGTACGTCGTGGTGCTGGTCGGCGCGGTCGGCCTCGGCGCCGCACTCGGCTGGGAACTGCTCCGCACCTTCCTCATCACCCTGGTGGCGCTCGGCTTCGTCGCGCTGACCCTGCGCTTCCCCCGCGCCGCCGCGACCGTCCTGGTGCTCGCCGCCTGGGGCGCGCTCGCGCCGCTGTTCGCCGCGCTGTTCCCGCCGCACTCGGCGGCCCCGATCCTGCTGGCGCTGCTGGGTCTGCCCGTCGCCGCCGCCGCCCACCTCATCCGCTGGGTGCCGCCGTGGCAGAGCGCGCTGATGGCGCTGGTGCCGGCCGGGATGCTCGCCGCCGCCCTGGCCCTGGTCTCCGACGCCGTCGCCGTCTGGGTCGCCTACGGCGCGGCCGCGGCGGTCCTCGTCTACCGCTTCTTCGTCGCCCGCAGGGCCAGGGCCGAGATGGCCGTCGAGGAGCAGGTGCGGGTCCGGGTGCGTGAGGGCCGGGTGGAGGCCGGGTCCGACAAGCAGGCGGCGCTGCCGCAGATCTCCGTCGAGGACGCGCTCGGCGAGCTGGAGAGCATGATCGGGCTGGCGCCGGTGAAGGAGCAGGTCCGCTCGATCGCCGCGTCCATCGAGGCGTCCAGGCTGCGGGCCGAGGCCGGCTACACCACCGGCCGTCCCACCAGGCACTTCGTCTTCGTCGGGCCGCCCGGCACGGGCAAGACCAGCGTCGCCCGCACGCTCGCGAAGATCTTCTACGCGTTCGGGCTGCTCGAGACGCCGTACGTGGTCGAGGCGCAGCGGGCCGACCTGGTGGGCGAGTTCCTCGGCGCGACCGCGATCAAGACCAACGAGCTGGTCGACCGGGCGCTCGGCGGCGTGCTGTTCATCGACGAGGCGTACGGGCTGGTCAACTCCTCCGACGGCCAGCCCGACAGGTTCGGCGCCGAGGCCGTGCAGACCCTGCTCAAGCGGGCCGAGGACGACCGCGACCGGCTGATCATCATCCTGGCGGGCTACGAGCAGGAGATGACCTCGTTCCTGTCCTCCAACCCCGGCCTGGCCAGCAGGTTCGCCACCAGGGTCCGCTTCCCCAGCTACTCGCCCGCCGAGCTGGCCGAGATCACCGAGCTGCTCCAGCGCCGCAGGGGCGACACCATGGCGCCCGACACCCGCCAGGCGCTGCTCGGCCAGTTCGAGGACGTCCAGCGGCGCGGCCTGGTCGACGAGCTGGGCAACGCCCGGTTCGCGCGCAGCCTGGTCGAGGCCGCGGCGACGGCCCGCGACGTGCGCGTGGTCGGCGGGGGTGGCACTCCCTCGACCCAGGACCTCGTGACCACCACCACCGCCGACGTGACCAAGGCGTTCGGCGAGCTGACCGCCCGCTTCCGCGGCTACGCCGACACCCCCACCCTGGAGGACGCGCTCGCCGACCTCGACGCGATGGCCGGGCTCGAACCGGTCAAACGGCAGGTCCACGCCATCGCCGCCCAGCTCCAGGTGGCGCGGATGCGCCAGGAGCGCGGCCTGCCCACGCCGCCGCAGATGCGCCACTTCGTGTTCGCCGGCCCGCCCGGCACCGGCAAGACCACCGTCGCCAGGGTGGTCGGCCGGATCTTCGCCGCGCTCGGCCTGCTGGCCAGGCCCGACGTGGTAGAGGCGCAGCGGGCCGACCTGGTCGGCCAGCACCTCGGCGCGACCGCGATCAAGACCAACGAGCTGGTCGACCGGGCGCTCGGCGGCGTCCTGTTCATCGACGAGGCGTACAGCCTGGTCAACCCGGGCTACTCCAGCGGCGACGCCTTCGGCGCCGAGGCCGTGCAGACCCTGCTCAAGCGCGCCGAGGACGACCGCGACAGGCTCGTCATCGTCCTCGCCGGCTACGAGCGCGAGATGGACGACTTCCTCGCCACCAACCCCGGCCTGGCCAGCCGGTTCAACCAGCGCGTGGCCTTCCCCAGCTACTCGCGGAGCGAACTGTCGGAGATCGCCGTGCTGCTGGCCGAGCAGGCGGGCGACCGCTTCGACGAGGACGCACTGCGCGACCTCGACGAGGTCTTCGCGTGGGTGTGCGACGAGCGGCTGATCGACGGCCTGGGCAACGGCCGCTTCGCCAGGTCGCTGTTCGAGCGCGCGGCCATGCGCCGCGACGTCCGGCTGGCGGGGCTGGGCGAGTCGGCCAGCTCGGCCGAGCTGACCACGATCACCAGCGAGGACGTCCGCACCGCCGTGGACGAACTTTCCGGACGCTAATCACACTCCTCTTTGGCACTTTGGTGCATCCTCGTACTCACATGGTGTAGCAATATGGCTACACGTCGTGCGTGTCGGAGGGGGGACGATGGCGGGGTTCCTGGCCCGCAGACTGCTCAACTACGTCGTGCTCGTGGCTGTCGCGTCCAGCCTCGCCTACCTGCTCGCCGCCAGCGCGCTCAACCCCCGCTCGAACTACGCAGAACGCACGCCCAAGCCGCCGCCCGCCGTCGTCGACGCCCAGCTCACCGCGCTCAACCTGAACGACAAGACCCCGCTCATCCAGCGGTACGCCACCTGGGCCACCGGGGTGCTGCACGGCGACTTCGGCAAGACCGTCACGGGCAGCCCGGTGAACGAGGACCTCAAGCGGCGCATGGGCGTCACGTTCCGGCTCGTGATACTCGGGCTGATCTTCGGCAGCCTGCTCGGCGTCCTGCTGGGCGCCCTCGCCGCGGTCAGGCAGTACGGACTGTTCGACCGGCTCTCCACCGGGCTGTCGTTCGTGGTGCTCGCCGTGCCCGTCGTCGTGCTCGCCAACATGCTGATCCTGTTCGGCACGTGGGCCAACGACCAGCTCTTCGGCACCCAGGTGTTCCTGGTCAGCGGCGAGTACAGCGTCGGCCTCGACACCGGGTTCTGGGGCGGCCTGCTCGACCGGCTGCAGCACCTGATCCTGCCCACGGTCTCGCTGTCGGTCGGGCTGATCGCCGTCTTCAGCCGCTACCAGCGCAACATGATGCTGGACGTGGTCGGCGCCGACTTCGTCCGCACCGCCATGGCCAAGGGGCTGAGCAGGCGCAGCGCGCTCACCCGGCACGCCCTGCGCACCGCGCTGATCCCCGTCGTGACCTACTTCGCGTTCACCTTCGGCACCCTGCTCACCGGGGCCACCTTCACCGAGAAGATCTTCGGCTGGCACGGGCTGGGCGAGCAGCTCATCAACTCGATCTTCACCAACGACGTCAACACCGTCGCGGCCATCTCCTTCCTGGCCGCGATCGCCGTGCTCTTCGCCTCGCTCGCCTCCGACCTGCTGCACGCCGCGCTCGACCCGAGGGTGAGGGTCGGATGACGCTGTCGGAGGAGGAGCTGGCGGAGGAGCTCGTCGAGCTCAGGGCGCCCTCCAGGGGGAAGGTCGTCGCCAGGCGGTTCTTCGAGTCGCGGCAGGGGCAGGCGGGTTTCGCCGTGCTCGCGCTGATGTTCCTGCTCGCCTTCGCCGGGCCGCTGTTCAGCCCGTGGACCTACACCGACAAGGACTTCACCGCCTTCATGCAGCCGCCGTCCGCCCGCCACTGGTTCGGAACGCTCCAAACCGGCGCCGACGTGTACGCGGTGACGCTGCGCGGCATGCAGAAGTCGCTGATCGTCGGCCTGCTCGCGGCCCTGGTGTCCACCGCGCTGGCCGCCGTCGTGGGCGCGTTCGGGGGGTACTTCCTCGGCTGGACCGACCGGGCGCTCACCTGGCTCACCGACCTGCTGCTCGTGCTGCCCGCCTTCCTCATCCTGGCGATCATGTCGCCGCTGTTCGGCCCCGGCGACTGGGTGCTGTTCGTGATCATGCTGGCGCTGTTCCTGTGGATGGTCACCGCGAAGATCGTCCGGGGGATGACGATCTCGCTGAAGCAGCGGGAGTACGTCCAGGCCGCCCGGTTCATGGGCGTCCCGGCGGTGCGGATCATCTTCAGGCACGTGATCCCCAACCTGTCGTCGCTGCTGATCGTCGACGCCACCCTGAACGTCAGCGCCGCCATCCTCACCGAGACCTCGCTGTCGTACTTCGGCTTCGGCATCCAGCCGCCCGACGTCTCCTTCGGCACGCTCATCGCCGACGGCTCCAGAACCGCCCTCTACGCGCCGTGGACGTTCTGGTTCGTCGCCGGGCTGCTGATCGTCACGGTCCTCGCGGTCAACCTCGTCGGCGACGCGCTGCGCGACGCGTTCGACCCCGGCGCGAAGAGGTCGCGATGACGCCCGTGCTGGAGGTCACCGACCTGCACGTCAGCTTCGGCGACGTGCCCGTCGTGCGCGGGGTGAGCTACGCCGTGCGGCAGGGCGAGGTCCTGGGCATCGTCGGCGAGTCGGGGTCGGGCAAGTCCGTCACCTCGGCCGCGGTCATGGGCCTGCTGCCACCCAGCGCGAAGGTCACCGGGTCGGTCAGGCTGCATGGCAAAGAGCTGCTCGGGGCGCCGGAAAGGCAGCTGACGGCCTTCCGCGGCAAGACCATGTCGATGGTCTTCCAGGACCCCCTGTCGGCCCTCACCCCCGTCTACCGGGTCGGCGACCAGATCGCCGAGGCCGTGCGCGTCCACCAGAAGGTGACCAAGGAGCAGGCCGCGGTCAAGGCCGTCGCCCTGCTCGACCTGGTCGGCATCCCCGAGCCGGCGAAGCGGGCGATGGCCTTCCCCCACGAGTTCTCCGGCGGCATGCGGCAGCGCGCCGTGATCGCGATGGCCATCGCCAACGACCCCGACGTGATCATCTGCGACGAGCCGACCACCGCGCTCGACGTCACCATCCAGGCACAGGTGCTGGAGGTGCTGAAGAAGGCGCAGCAGGAGACCGGCGCCGCGATCGTCCTGATCACCCATGACCTGGGGGTGGTCGCCGGGTTCGCCGACCGGGTGCTGGTGATGTACGCGGGCCGCCCGGTCGAGGTCGGGGCCGTCGACGACGTCTTCTACCGCACGCGCATGCCGTACACGGCGGGGCTGCTCAGCTCGGTGCCGCGCGTCGACAGGGGCGAGCGGCAGCCGCTCGTGCCCATCGAGGGCCAGCCGCCCTCGCCCGCCGCGCTGCCGCCCGGCTGCCCGTTCGCGCCGCGCTGCCCGCTGAAGGTCGACGCCTGCGACGACGGCGAGCCGCCGCTGTTCGACGTCGGGCCCGGCCACCGGGCGGCGTGCATCCGCTGGGAGGAGGTCAGGCCGCGCATGCCCGCCGAGCACGTCGTGCCCGCCATGGCGCCCGCGGGCGCGCCGCGCGGGCAGCAGGTGCTCCGGGTCGACGGCCTGGTCAAGGAGTTCCCGCTGATGCGCGGCACCGTGTTCAGGCACCGGATCGGCACCGTCCACGCGGTCGCGGGCGTCAGCTTCGACATCCGCGAGGGCGAGACGCTCGGGCTGGTCGGCGAGTCCGGCTCGGGCAAGACGACCACGCTGATGGAGATCCTCGAGCTGGTCAGGCCGCAGCAGGGCCGCATCGAGCTGTTCGGCCACGACACCGGGCGGCTGTCGGGCGCCTCCCGCATGGCGATCAGGCGCGACCTCCAGGTCGTCTTCCAGGACCCGCTCGCCTCGCTCGACCCGCGCATGACCGTCTACGACATCCTGGCCGAGCCGCTGCGCGCCCACGGCACGCGACGCCCCGGCAGGCGGATCGGCGAGCTGCTCGCGCTGGTCGGGCTCGACCCGTCGCACGCCGCCCGCTACCCGCAGGACTTCTCCGGCGGCCAGCGCCAGCGCATCGGCATCGCCCGCGCCCTCGCCCTGGAGCCCCGGCTGGTCGCGCTCGACGAGCCCGTCTCCGCGCTCGACGTGTCGATCCAGGCAGGCGTGATCAACCTGCTCGACGCGCTCAAGGCCAAGCTCGGGCTGTCGTACCTGTTCGTGGCGCACGACCTGGCCGTGGTCAGGCACATCGCCGATCGGGTGGCCGTGATGTACCTGGGCAGGATCGCCGAGATCGGGCAGGTCGACGCCGTCTACGACACCCCCAGGCACCCGTACACGCAGGCGCTGCTGTCGGCGATCCCGATACCCGACCCGGTACGCGAACGGTCGCGCACCCGGATCCTGCTCGAAGGAGACCTCCCCAGCCCCGCCGACCCGCCGTCGGGCTGCCGGTTCCGCACCCGGTGCCCCCTGTTCAGGTCCGGCCTGACCGACGACGAGCGGAAGGCGTGCGTCACGGTCGAGCCCGAGGTGCGCCCGCTCGGCGAGGACCACGGCGCGGCCTGCCACTACGCCGAGAAGCTCGAAGTCAGCTAGATCTGGAGGGATCCGTTCGATGAAGGCATCACGTCTCGTGGTGGCCGTCCTGGCACTCACGGCGGTCATCCCGCCGCTGGCCGGCTGCGGCACCGAAACCGGCCGCGGCAGAACCGGCAGCCCTTCAGGGAACGTGGCGATGAAGGCGTTCGACATCAACCCGCAGCCCCGCGAGAAGGTCAAGGACGGCGGCACGCTGCGCTGGGGCATCAGCGAGTTCCCCAGCCAGTGGAACAGGAACCATGTCGACGGCAATCTGGCGATGGCCGCCGTGGTCAGCAACGCGCTGCTGCCGTCCCCGTTCATCTCCAACGAGAAGGCCGAGATCTCCCCCAACAAGGACTACCTGCTCGACGCCACGATCACCGCGCAGAGCCCCAAGCAGGTGGTCACCTACATGCTCAACCCCAAGGCCAAGTGGTCCACCGGCCAGCCGATCACCTGGGCCGACTACCAGGCCCAGTGGCACGCGCTGAACGGCCGCGACCGCCGCTTCCACATCGTCTCCTCCACCGGCTACCAGGACATCCAGAAGGTCGAGCGGGGCAAGGACGACTACCAGGTGGTCGTCACGTTCGCCAGGCCGTTCAGCGACTGGCAGTCGCTCTTCGGCCCGCTCATGCCCGCCTCCACCAACAAGACCCCCGACGCCTTCAACAACGCCTGGCTGAACAAGATCCCGGTGACCTCCGGGCCGTTCAGGTTCAAGAGCTTCGACCAGACCGCCAAGACCATCACGATCGTCCGCGACGACCGCTGGTGGGGCGACCGGGCCAAGCTCGACCAGATCATCTACCGGGCGTCCGAGCAGGACGCGATGATCAGCGCGTTCAGCAACGGCGAGCTGGACCTCGCCGACGTCGGCCCGTCGGCCCCCGACTACGCCCGTGCCAAGGCCACCCCGGGCGCGCAGGTCAGGCAGGCGGCGGGTCCCGACTTCCGCCACTTCACCTTCAACGGCTCCAGCGACAAGCTCAACGACGTCCGGGTGCGCCAGGCGATCCAGATGGCCATCAACCGCCAGGCCATCGCCCAGTCGGATCTGCAGGGCCTCGACTGGCCGATCACGCTGCTGAACAACCACTTCTTCATGAACACCCAGGACGGCTACCAGGACAACGCCGGTCAGTACGGCGTGTACAACCCGCAGCGGGCCGGACAGCTGCTGGACGAGGCGGGCTGGCGGCTGAACGGGAACGTCCGCCAGAAGGACGGCAAGAACCTCGACCTGCGCTTCGTCGTCCCCTCGGGGGTCCAGGTCAGCAAGGCGGAAGGGGAGCTGGCGCAGAGCATGCTCTCCCAGATCGGGGTCAAGCTCACGATCCAGGCCGTGCCCAGCGACGACTTCTTCACCAAGTACGTCATCCCCGGCAACTTCGACATCACGCCGTTCTCGTACATCGGCACGCCGTTCCCGGTGTCGAGCAGCTACGGCATCTACGCGAACGCCCCTGACGGCAAGACCTGGAACGCCAACTTCGGCCGTACCGGGTCGGCGGCCATCGACCAGGCCATGAGCAAGGCCGTCCAGAACCTCGACCAGGCCCAGGCCCACGCGGACGCGAACCGGGCCGACGTGCTGATCTGGGAGCTGGTGAACGTCCTGCCGCTGTACCAGCGGCCGCAGAGCGTGGCGGCCAAGGCGACACTCGCCAACGTCGGCGCCAGAGGCTTCCAGGACCTGCGCTACCAGGACATCGGCTTCACCAGCTGACCGGCCGCTCCCACCGGCCCGGCATCTCGTCCGGTCACCCACATCGACGACCTCGTCTGGGGGGACGGCAGGCTGCGCGTCAGCGGCCCTTTCGGGGACGGCGGCTGGAGTTCAGCGGCCGTCCGAAGCTGTCGGTGGCGGCGTGTAGAAGTGGACGCGTGACGATTCAGCTGACCTGGCCGCAGATCCTCGCCTGGCGCCTGCGCAGGCAGTTCGTGAGCCCCGCCGGCGGGTCCGACGTGGTGGCGGTCGCGCGCAGGCTGTGCGGTGTGCAGGCCCAGGTGAGCTCGTCGGCGCGGCTGGCCGTGGCGGTCCGCAGCGCCGAACCTGACCCCGGCGCCATCGACCGGGCCCTCTGGCACGAACGCACGCTGGTCAAGACCTGGATCATGCGGGGCACCCTGCACCTCCTGCCCTCCGACGAGCTGGCCGGCTACTGCGCCGCCCTGGCCACGCTGCGGTTCTGGGAGAAGGGCTCGTGGCAGCGCGGCCACGGCGTCACCGCCGCCGAGATCTCGGCCATCATCGAGGCCGTCCCGCACGCGCTGGGGGAGCAGCCGCTCACCCGCGAGGAGCTGGTCGAGGCGGTCGTCCAGGTCACCGGCGACGCCCACCTCAGACAGGCGCTCACCTCCGGCTGGGGAGCCCTGCTCAAGCCGCTCAGCCGCCTGGGCGAGCTGTGCTACGGCCCGCCGCGCGACGGCAGGGTGACCTTCGTGGCCCCGCGCCGCTGGCTTCCCGGCTGGGGCGCGACGCTCCCGCCGTCCGAGGAGGCGGGCGTGCGGCTGGCCCGCGCCTACCTCGGCGCGCACGGCCCGGCGACGCCCGAGATGTTCGACACCTGGCTGTTCGGCGGGGTGGCGAGGAAGGCCGTGCTCAAGGGGTGGTTCCGCGACCTCGGGCCGGAGCTGACGGAGGTCGGAACCGACGACGGCCGCACTCTGCTCGCCCTCACCGAGCAGCTCGACGACCTCGCGGTCACCCGGCCGTCCGGCGAGGTCCATCTGCTGCCGGGGTTCGACCAGTACATCCTTGGTGCCCCGCGCAATCTGGAGCCCCTCATTCCGGCGCCGGTGAAGCCCAAGGTCAGCCGTCAGGCGGGCTGGATCTCGCCGGTCGTGGTGCACGAGGGGCGGGTCGCCGGCGTCTGGGAGCCCAAGAACTCCCGGGTCGCCCTCGAACTCTTCGAAGACGTCCCGCAGGAAGCCCTCCAGACGGCGGTGGAGCGCATCGAATCCCTTCTGGCCGTGGAGTAGTTCCAGAGCCCCGCGAGATCGAGCGCATCGAGTGAGTAGCCCGGAGTCTCCCGCCCCGATCACGCCGCCCGTCGTTGGCCGCTGGGGCCGGGTGGTGGTGCCACCGTGAGAACGTGTCGGCTTGCTTCACGGTGGTCGCGGGAGCTTCGCGCCTCCTGGCGATCGTGGGGGCGAGTGGCTCCGGGCGTTCTGACGGCGTTCTGCGAAACTTGGGGCATGTCGCGCGAATTTCGTCAGGTTGATGTGTTCACCACCACGCCGTACCACGGGAACCCGCTCGCGGTCGTCCTCGACGCCGACGGGCTGACCACCGAGGAGATGCAGCGCTTCGCCCACTGGACGAACCTGTCCGAGACCACGTTCGTGCTACCGCCCACCACGTCCGACGCCGACTACCGGGTGCGGATCTTCACCACCACGTCGGAGCTGCCCTTCGCCGGGCATCCGACGCTCGGCACCTGCCACGCCTGGCTGGAGGCGGGAGGCGTGCCGCGAGCGGCGGAGACGATCGTGCAGGAGTGCGGGGCGGGGCTGGTGCGGGTGCGTAAGACCGGCGACGGCCTCGCGTTCGCCGCGCCGCCGCTGCTGCGCTCAGGAACGGTGGAGGAGCCGCTGGTCGAGCGGGTCGCCGAGGTGCTGGGCATCGAACGCGGCGAGATCGTCGACATCGAGTGGGCCGACAACGGGCCCGGCTGGGTGGCCGTGCTGCTCAAGGACGCCGACGCGGTGCTCGCGCTGCGTCCTGGCGCGACGGAGCTGTCCATCGGGGTGGTGGGGCCGTACCCGGCGGGGGCGCCGCACGCGTTCGAGGTCCGGGCGTTCTGCCCGGCCGAGGGCGGCATGGTCGAGGACCCGGTCACGGGCAGCCTCAACGCCTCCGTGGCTCAGTGGCTGCTCCGCACCGGCCGGGCCGCCGCGCCGTACGTGGCCGCCCAGGGCACCGTGCTGGGCCGCGCGGGCCGCGTCCGCATCTCCACCGACACCGACCAGAACGTCTGGGTGGGCGGCGCGGCGGTGACCTGCATCAGCGGCCAGGTGGAACTGTGACTGAAACGGGCTTCCCCGGCGCCCGGTAGCGCCCCATCGGCCCGGGTGGAGCCTGCCGGGTCGTCGGTGGTTCCGAGGCGGTGTCTCGCCGGGATCCTGGCGTTTCGGGTCAGCGGCGGGTGGTGAAGCGGATCTCGTCGCCCGGGCGTAGCTGGGCGGCGATCGGCAGGTCCGCCGCGGCCAGCACGCCGATCACCGGGTAGCCGCCCGTCGGCGGGTGGTCGGCGAGGAAGACGATCGGCTGGCCGCTCGGCGGCACCTGCACGGCTCCGGTGACCATGCCCTCGCTGGGCAGCTCGCCGCGCCTGGCCCGCGCCAGTTCCCGCCCGGACAGCCGCACGCCGACCCGATTGCTGTCCTGGCTCACCTGGTACGGACCGGCGCACAGGTCAGCCAGCGCACCCGGGACGAACCAGTCGTCGCGCGGCCCCGGCAGCACTCTGAGCACCGCCGGACGTGCGTCGCGTGGCGGGGCCAGGTCGACGGCGATCGGCGGCAGCGCCCGCACGTCGCCCACGGGAAGGAGAGCCCCCGTGCGCAGCGGCTCCGGGCCGAGGCCGGACAGCGAGTCGGTGGAGCGGCTGCCGAGCACCGGCTCCACGGCGACCCCGCCGCGTACGGCCAGGTAGGTCCGCAGGCCCCACGCGGGCGTCCCGAGCCGCAGCTCGGCGCCCTCGGCGACCCAGAACGGCACCCCCATCCCAGCCCCACCGACGCTGACCGGCCGCCCACCCGCGCCCAAGCCCCCGGCACGGGCAGCCCGACCACCTGCCGCCTGGCCCGCGGCCACGGCCGCTCCCAGGACCTCGTCGGCACCGCCCTCTCGCTCCGCTGGGTGCCGGGCTTCCCGCGCGGAAGGGCACTGCGCTGCGGCCGGGTGGACGTTCACGGGGCAGGGGGCGCCGGTGAGGGCGATCCAGGCGCCCGCCCGGAACCGGAGCACGGCCAGCCCGAACGTCAGCTCGATCCCGGCCGCCCCCTCCGGGTTGCCGACGAGCCGGTTGGCCAGCCGCAGGCTCTCCGCGTCGGCCGCCCCCGAGGAGGGGACGCCCAGGTGGGCGTAGCCGTGCCGGCCGAGGTCCTGGACGGTCGCGTACGGGCCGGGCGACAGCACCTCGATCATGCCGCCTCGAACCGCACGCGCGTGCCGGGCCGGAACAGCGACGGAGGGTCGGCGTGGACGTCCCAGACCCGCAGGGAGGTGCGTCCCAGCAGCCGCCAGCCGCCCGGAGACGCCGTGGGGTAGACCGCCGAGTACGGCCCCGCGATCGCCACGGAGCCGGCGGGGACGGAGGTGCGCGGCGTGTCGAGCCGGGGGACGTGCAGCGTCTCGTCCAGCCCGGTGAGGTAGGCGAACCCCGGCGCGAACCCCAGCCATCCCACCACCAGCTCGCGGCCGGTGTGCCTGGCGATCACCTCGCCGGTCGGGATCCCGGCCAGCTCGGCCACGGCCGGCAGGTCCTCGCCGTCGTAGACGACCGGGATGGTCACCACGGCCTCGCCGGCCGTGCGCGCGGTCGCGGGCGCGGAGGGCCGCTCGCACCTGGCGAGGAGCGCGGTCAGCTGGGCGCGCAGCCGTTGCTGGTCGGCCCCCGGAGCGATCACCAGCACCGTCTCGGGGCCCGGGACGATCTCGACCACGCCCTGGGGCCGATCGGCGCACAGGAGGGCGTCGAGGCGGTGCGAGAGGGCGAGCGCGCCGGTCTCCACGAGCAGCCCGTGCTCTCCGGCCGTCCGGATCACCCCGGCACCGCCGTTCCCCCTTGTGGACCCGTCCGGCGGCGTGTGCGGTTCATGCGAACGCCTGGAGGACCACGTCGGCCTCCAGAAGCCCGTCGCGGACGGCCTGCGCCAGGCGGACGGCGTCCGGCGTGTCGCCGTGGACGCAGATGGAGCGGGCCTGGACCGGCACCTGACTGCCGTCGACGGCCGTCACCGTGCCTTCGACGGCCATCCGGACGGCCCGCGCCGGCACCGCCGCCGGGTCGTGGATGACCGCGCCCGGCTCGCGGCGCGACACCAGAGCCCCGGCCGGCGTGTAGGCCCGGTCGGCGAACGCCTCCGTGACCGTGCGCACCCCCTGCGCGGCCGCCACCGTGTGGACGACCGACCCCGGCAGCGTGAGGACGGGAAGGGACGGATCGTAGTCGGCCACGGCGTCGATCACCGCCGCCGCCTGCTCCTCGTCGCGGCAGATGCGGTTGTAGAGCGCCCCGTGCGGCTTGACGTACGAGACCCGCCCGCCCATGGCCCGCGCGATGCCGTCGACGGCGGCGAGCTGGTAGAGGACCTCCGCGCACAGTTCTTCCGGATCGGCGTCCATCTCCCTGCGCCCGAAGTGGGCCAGGTCGCGGTAGGACACCTGCGCCCCGATCGACACCCCGCGGTCGACCGCCGCCGCGCAGGTGCGCCTGATGGTCACCGGGTCTCCGGCGTGGAAGCCGCAGGCGACGTTGGCGCTGGTGACGATGTCCAGCAGGGCCAGGTCGTCGCCGAGCCGCCAGACGCCGAAGCCTTCGCCGAGGTCCGCGTTGAGGTCGATCACCATGCTTCCATCATCGCGCGAGCGGCTACCTCGGCGCGACGAAGAGTGTCTGGGTGGCGGTGCCGACCTCGCCGTCCTGGTCGAACAGGGTGGACCGGGTCAGGCCGCGTCCGGAGGGGCCGATGACGGTGGCGGCGTCCATGCAGACCCACTCGCCGGCGGGCGCGCGGAACAGCGAGATCGTCAGGTCCACGTTGACGAACAGGTGGGTGGCGAAGTCCAGGACCTGGCTGACGCCGTTGCCGCTGTCGGCGAACAGCGCCAGGCGTTCCAGCGGGGTGATCTCCTCGCCCTCGACGAGCGGCATCAGGACCCTGCCCCAGACGGTGGCGGGCCCGGTCGCCCCGGCCGTGCCGCTGACGAACCGCCAGTCGGTGGCCTTGCCGTAGCCGAACCCGGTCGAGAGCCACGAGTCGGTGGCCGCCGGCGGGATCGGGGGAGCGGCGAGCGCGGGAGTGGCGGGGGTGCCGGCCTCGCGGATGCGCCAGGCGGTGGCCCTGGCCTGCTCACGCCCGCCGGAGGAGACGGTGGCCGCCAGGCACTGGACGCGCTTGCCGTCGCGGATCACCTCGGTGCGCACCTCGAGCTCGCCGATCGGCACCGGGCCGAACACGTCCACGGCGAGCCTCGACAGTTCGAGCCCAGCCCTAGGGGCGGTCTGCGCGAGCTCGTGCACGATGAGCGCGGTGACCGGCCCCATGTGCTGGGTCGCGGGGTCCCATGGCCCCTGGGTGTGCTCGGAGGCCAGGTAGCGGCCCGCCGCCAGCCGGGTGTACATCGACATAGAACGAAATTCTAGATCTCGTCGGGGATGTCGGCGATGTCGTCCAGGGCGGCGGCGAGCTCCTCGGGGTCGTCGCCGATGCGCTCGGCGATCTCGATGAGGACGTGCAGCACCTCGTGGCGGTCGTGGCCGAGGTCGAGCAGGCGCTGGGCCGCCTCCCACAGCTGCGGCGGGTCGCCCTCCCACAGCCGGGTGGCGATCTCCTCGTGCCAGGCCAGGTGCTCCTCGTCGAGTTCGCCGACGTGGTCGATCTCCAGCAGCGCCCGCCGGTCGGCCTCGTCGGCGGGGTTGAGCCGGTCGAGGTCGACGCCGTTGTGCACGCCCTGCAGGAACGGGAACGCGAACACCCGCCTCGCCAGCGCCGACAGGTCGCCGTCGGGCAGCAGCCGTTCGAGCAGCGGACGGTCGAGCCCGAACGACGTCGGGTCGCGGTAGGCCTCGGGGAACTTGCCGGTCGCCTCCCACACCGCGTCCAGCGTGGCCTTCAGGCCCTGCTCGGGCAGCCCGGTGCGGCGCGCCGCGAACCGGACCCAGGCCGACAGCACGTGCGGCATGGCCTCCTGCTCGGCCACGCTGAGCATCACCTTGCGGGGCAGCCAGTCGAGCAGGAACGTCTCGCACTTGGTCGGGCTCACCCGCAGCGGCCTGCTGAAGTCCTGCTCGCAGCCGTAGTCGATGATGTGGTCGGCGCAGCGCGAGGCGGCTGACGGGTCGGACAGGTGCTCGGCCGCGTCGGAGGCGAGGAACTCGGCCGCCAGCATGGCCCGCCGCTCGCGGCTGTAGGGAGCCTCGATGTGCAAGGGGGCCGGACGCTTACGGCCGGGCGGCAGCGCCTTCAGCCTGGCCCTGGCGAACGCGTGGTAGGCGCTGTAGCTCTCGCTGACCGGGGGCGGCGTCTTGGGCTCGCCGGTGGCCTTCATCGCCGACTCCAGCAGCGCCCTGGCCTGCTGGGGCTCGATCTCCTCGAACAGCAGCATCGAGTTGCCGGCGGCCTCGGCGCGCGCCTGCTCCAGCAGCTTGTCGACGTGGGACGACACCCAGGCGTCGCGCGCCATGCCCGACATGTTGTGGTCGACGACCACGACCAGCGCGTGCGAGTCGGTGCTCTGACCCGCCTCGCCGCTGAATCGGTAGGCGAACGTGCAGATGACGGTGTCCTGGTCGCCGTAGGCGTCGCGGGAGACGTAGCAGCCGGTGGGTTTGACGGCGCCGACCCGGTCGGCCCAGCCCGGCCTGGCCACGCCCGACTCCATCATCGCCAGCGCCGCGCCCTCCGCCTTGGCGCCCTGGCGAGCGGTTCCGAGATAGGCGAGGCAGATCAGCAGCGTCAACGACGCCGGGGTTCCGGCCTTGGCCGCGTAGTCGACCAGCCCCTCGCCGAGAACCTGTTCGACGTCGCCACCTCTGACGCGCCTGCCCCACCAGGCTCCGATCATGTCGGAGACCATCAGTTCGGCGTCGAGGGGACTGCGCACGGCCAGCAACTCGCGTGCCGCCTGCACCATCTCCTTGAACACGTCGTCTGGCGGGGTGCTCTCCCGGGGATCTCGTCGGTGTCGGCGCACGCCCTCACTCTCTCGCATTCCAGGCGCAAACGGTGCGTAGAACGCGGCCTGGTTTCCCCGATGTTATCGGGGACTCCGGGGCGGCGGTGCGGAGTTCACGATCGCGAGCAGATGCTCGCGTGCGATGCGCTCCACGATCTCCGGGGTCGCCTTGATGCCGAGATGCTGCGCGCACGCGCACACGTCGGCCACACAGCGGTCGATCGTGTCCACGGGCACGGTCAGGAACTCTTCGGCCAGCCTGAGACTGACCGGCTCCCTGAGGAAGCGTGTGGCCAGAGCGAGCATAGATGTGAGATTCCTCTGGTGGCCCGGGGCAAACCCCCAGGAGTGGACTCAGGGCGACTTGCGCTCTCATTTCATCTTTTCTCGTGCTGGTGTCAAGCCTCCGCGACGCCTGTGTTCACTTCTCGCGGGCGGCTTTCATGCGAAGCTGTTCCCATGCGCATCCAGCTCGCCCAGCGGACGGAGGCCGACGAGCTGCTCGGCCGCAGCCCGCTCGCCCTCCTCGTCGGCATGCTGCTCGATCAGCAGGTCCCGATGGAATGGGCGTTCACGGGGCCGTACACCATCTCCGAGCGGCTCGGGCACGACCTCACGGCCGAGGAGATCGCCTCCTACGAACCGGAGGCGTTCATCGCGCTGCTCGCCCAGAAGCCGGCCGTGCACCGATACCCGAAGAGCATGGCCGCGCGGGTGCAGCAGCTGGCCGCCTATCTTGTCGAGCATTATGACGGAGCGCCGGAGAAGATCTGGGCTGACGCGTCCGACGGCAAGGAAGTGTTCAAGCGGCTTCTTGAACTTCCCGGGTACGGCAAGCAGAAGGCCCAGATATTTTTGGCGTTGCTGGGCAAGCAGCTCGGCGTCCAGCCGCCCGGGTGGCGCGAGGCCGCGGGCCTGTACGGCGAGGAGGGGTCGTTCCGGTCGGTCGCCGATGTGATCGACGCCGACAGCCTGGGTCGGGTGCGGGCCACCAAACAGGAGGCCAAGCGCGCGGCGAAGGCCAAGTAGCCTGATCTTGCTGCGCAACGTGGAGCGATTTTGACAGGATGCGATGACCGTATGGCGGCCGGGGCTTCCGTCCGCGCCTGCCCATCGCCGATGATGTACTGCAGGATCCGGTCGCCCGGAGCTGCGCTACGCCGATACACAGTTATGGAGATGTGCCGCGTGGGAGACCCTGGCACGCGACGGAGGTGCCGACCATGAGCGCCGAGACCTCCGTTCCTCGTCCCCGGGAGTCGGATGTGGACATCTCAGACTCCGCCCTCTTCAGAGGCATGCTCTCGGAGGCGGAGTTCGCTTTCGCCTTCTTCGATCCCGACGGCCTCGTCCAGCGGGTCAACGACGTCTTCACCGAGGTGGTCGGCGTGCAGGCCGACCGGCTGATCGGCCGCCCGCCGGTGGAGACCCTCACGGCCGACCTCAGCCAGGTCATCACCCACGCCGTGCAGGCCGTCATCGAGAGCGACGGCCCGGTCACCGAGAGCCGGGTGCGGGTGCGCTCGTCCGAGGGCGACACGCGCCACTGGTCGCTGTCGTTCTCGCCGGTCCACGACGAGGCGGGCGGGCTCAAGGCGATCGCGCTGGTCGGCCTGGACGTGACCGAGAGCCGCCAGACCGAGGAGGACCTGCGGCGCAGCGAGGAGCGCTACCGCTCGCTGGTCGAGGCCCAGTCGCAGCTGGTCTGGATCACCTCCCCGACCGGCACGGTCGTCGAGGACGCGCCGCAGTGGCGCGCCATCACCGGCCAGGGCCTGGAGGAGTACCTCGCGCACGGCTGGCTGGAGGCCGTCCATCCGGATGAGCGCCCCCAGACCGAGGAGGCGTGGCGGGAGGCGCTGCGTGGCCGGACCATGTTCGAGTGGAACTACCGCGTCCGCACCCGGGCCAGCGGCTACCGGCACTTCGAGGTGCGGGCCGTCCCGATCATCAGGCACGGCAGAGTCGTCGAGTGGGTCGGCGCGAACACCGACGTGACGCCGCAGCGCGAGGCCGAGGAGATGCGCGGCAGGCTGACCGACCAGCTCGGCGCCGCCGCGCTGCGCACCGCGCGACTGCAGGGCGCGACCGCGATACTCGCTGAGGCGCTCACGGTCGAGCAGGTGGTGCAGGTCATCATCGACGTCGGCCGCACCGCGCTCGCCGCCGACCGTTCGGCGGTCGCGCTGCTCGACCCCGACCGCGCCGCGCTCAAGCTGATCAACGGCGAGGGCGTCCCCGAGGCGTCCGGCACCGCGGGCGAGGAGATCCCGCTGGCCAACTCCAGCGTGATGACCATGGCGGTCAACAGCCGCAGGCCCGTCTTCGCCGAGTCGCCCGAGAGCCTCAAGGCGCAACTTCTCGAGGCCGGCGGCGACGAGCAGGTGCTCGACAACTACCTCACGCACAGTGACGAGCGCGCCTGGGTGGGCCTGCCGCTGCTCGCGGCCGGACGCGCACTGGGAGCGCTCCGCTTCTCGTTCACGAGGCCGCAGAAGATCTCTCAGGAGGACGGCGTCTTCCTGGAGGCGCTCGCCGGGCAGTGCGCGCTGGCGGTCGAGCGGGCCACCCTGTTCGAGCGCGAGCACCGCACGGCCGAAACGCTCCAGCGCAGCCTGCTGCCCGACCGCCTGCCGGTGGTGAAGGGGCTGGTGCTGGCCCAGCGGTTCCGCTCGGGCAGCCGCCACGTGCAGGTCGGCGGCGACTGGTACGACGCGTTCGTGCTGCAGGACGGACGGGTCGCGGCGGTCGTCGGCGACGTCATGGGCAAGGGCGTCAAGGCCGCGGCGGGCATGGGGCGCATCCGCAACGCCATGCGGGCGCTGGCGCTGACCAATCCGCCGCCCGCGGCCGTGCTGACCGGCCTCGACAGGGTCTTCGACGCGACCGAGGAAGAGGAGCAGGTCACGACGCTGGCGTACATGGTGGTCGAGCCGGTCACGGGGGAGGGGACTCTGGCGCTGGCCGGTCACCCACCGCCCGTGCTGGTTTCGCCGCAGGGCACGGCGATCCTCTGCGACGCGGAGCCGGGCACTCCGCTAGGCTGGCCGACCAGCCGCAGGCAGTTCCGGTTCGTGGTGCCGCCCGGCCATACCGCCGTGCTCTACTCCGACGGTCTGGTCGAGAACAGGAAGCGGGGGCTGGATGCAGGGCTCGCCGAGCTTTGCAGTGTTGTGACCGAAGCGCCGCCTGAGGTCGTCAGCAATCCGCACATGTTGCTGGATTTCCTGGTTGACCGGATGTTGTCTGGATATGAACAAGATGATGACGTTACCGCCCTGGCCATCCACGTGCCGCCCGCCACGAAGAGTGACTGAATGAAACAGTCATAAGGGTTGCTTTCGGGTATCAGTGGCGCGCTTACGTACGCACTACTGTCTTGGTCGGCCTAGGGTGGAGGTCAACCGCCGGGAGGTGGCCGTACTGAGTGCGAGGTCGTGCCAGAATGCTGGGCAGGTCCGTCGCGGTCCGCACGGCCTCACCGATCTCCGAGAGAGGCAACAGCCCCCCAGCGGGCATCTGGGTCCATTGTCGCCACGCGTTCGTTCGAGAGGTGTTCGTGTCGCCTGCAAGTTCGACTCGCTCGAAGCCACAAGAGCTGAACGAGCCCGTCATTCAGCGACTGCTCGAGCGTGGGCGCTCGCAGGGTTTCCTCGAGTCTGAGGATGTCCGTCAAGCCTTCGAGGAGGCGGACATCCCCATGTCGCACGCCGCCGCGTTCTTGCGGAACCTCAGCAAAGAGGGCGTGACCGTGGTGGTGACCGCCGCGGATTCGGCTGCGCCCAAGAAGTCTCGTGGTCCAGCAAAGCGCCGTACCGCTGCCCCCGTCAAGACCAAGACGGCAGCGGCCGCCAAAGAGCAGCAGCCCGAGACCGTGACCGCGGTCGTCGGCGCCGCTGAAGCCGAGCCCGCCGCCAAGAAGGCGGCTCCCGCGAAGAAGGCCGCTCCTGCGGCCAAGAAGGCGGCCGCGCCGGCCGCGCCCGCCAAGAAGGCCAAGCCAGAAAGCGCTGGGCCTGCCGAGACCAAGTCCAAGGGCCCCGAGGGCGTCGACGACGACGAGGAGATCGAGCTCGACGGCGATGTCGAGCTGGAGGACCTCGAAGACATCGAGGTCGACGACGACGAGATCACCGCTGAGGGTGACTCCGAGGCCGAGGGCGACGACGAGTCCGACGACGAGCCCAAGGCCGCCGACGCGGCCGCGGCCGCCGCGGCGAAGAGCGAAGACGAAGTCCTCATCCTGTCCGACGACGACGATGACGCGCCGGTCGCGCAGGTCGCCGCCGCGGGCGCCACCGCCGACCCGGTGAAGGACTACCTCAAGCAGATCGGCAAGGTCCCCCTGCTCAACGCCGAGCAGGAGGTCGAGCTGGCCAAGCGTATCGAGGCGGGCCTGTTCGCCGAGGAGCAGCTGGGCGGCGGCGAGACCGACAGCCTGCCGGTCGACGTCCGGGCCGAGCTCGAGTGGATCGCCGAAGACGGCCGCCGGGCCAAGAACCACCTGCTGGAGGCCAACCTCCGCCTGGTGGTCTCGCTGGCCAAGCGCTACACGGGTCGCGGCATGCTGTTCCTGGACCTCATCCAGGAGGGCAACCTCGGCCTGATCCGCGCGGTCGAGAAGTTCGACTACACCAAGGGTTACAAGTTCTCCACCTACGCCACGTGGTGGATCCGGCAGGCGATCACGCGTGCCATGGCCGACCAGGCGCGCACGATCCGCATCCCGGTCCACATGGTCGAAGTGATCAACAAGCTGGCCCGGGTCCAGCGGCAGATGCTGCAGGACCTCGGCCGCGAGCCCACGCCGGAAGAGCTGGCCCGCGAGCTGGACATGACCCCCGAGAAGGTGGTCGAGGTCCAGAAGTACGGCCGCGAGCCGATCTCCCTGCACACCCCGCTGGGTGAGGAGGGCGACAGCGAGTTCGGCGACCTGATCGAAGACTCCGAGGCCATCGTCCCGGCCGACGCCGTCAGCTTCACGCTGCTGCAGGAGCAGCTGCACTCCGTTCTCGACACGTTGTCGGAACGCGAGGCGGGCGTCGTGTCGATGCGATTCGGCCTCACCGACGGGCAGCCGAAGACGCTCGACGAGATCGGCAAGGTGTACGGGGTGACGCGCGAGCGCATCCGGCAGATCGAGTCGAAGACGATGTCCAAGCTGCGGCACCCGTCACGGTCCCAGGTGCTGCGCGACTACCTGGACTGACGTCGTTCCACCCGAGCCCCGCACAGGATTCCTGTGCGGGGCTCGGTGCGTTTCTGGCCCTTGTCGGGCGCCCTTGGCGGGTGCTGTGGGGGCTCGGTGTGTCTCCTGGCGCCCGTGGGCACGCGCGGGATCCCCTGCCTCCGGCCATGCCCGTGGGCACGCGCGGGATCCCTGCCCCCGGCCGTACGGCGCTGGGACCCCAGGTTTCTCGAGGTTCTGTTCTCCCTGAGGGGTATGCCGGGTCTCTTGTCGGCATGGGGATGGCGGGGCTCCTGTGATCCGGCGGATATGCCTTTGGTGCGGTTGCCCTCGGTTCTCGCGCGGCTGTGTGGTCTGGCCGGTGGGGTCAGGGGTGCGGGTGGCTCTGTGAGGTGATCCGTTCCGCCTGTGCGCGTCCGACGTCGGCCGCCCGGCGGAGGTAGTCGGCGATGACGGCCAGTTCGCCGTCGTCGTAGCTCTCCAGCACCTCCGAGAAGGCCTTTCCCGGCTCGTCCCAGGCCGCTCCGATGCGGGCGTCCGCCTCGGGCGCCAGGGCGACCAGTGCCCGCCTGCGGTCCGCCGGGTCGGCGTGCCGCACCACCAGACCCGCCTTCTCCAGGCGATCGACCAGGCGCGTCGCGGACCCGGGCGTCAGGCCCGTCAGTTTCGCGATCTCGCCCGTGCTGACAGGGCCGGACTCCAGGTCGAGCAGCGCCACGCACTGCAGGTCGGTGGAGTGGATGCCCAAGCTGTCGGCCATCGCCTGGTTGAACAGCACATACGCGGCGTAGTGCCGCTGGCTTTCGGCGAGGATCCGCGTCAACTTCTCCGCTCGGTTTGACATGGGGCCGCTCCATACCTCACATTTATGTGCGTCATGCAATCTTTGTGTGACGCAGCTATTGCGTCACGCTCTACATCGTACCCATTCGGCCCGGCCGCCTGCCTTGGGCCCCGGCGTCAAGGGGCCTTGGCGGAGGCTCGCCGCGCCGGTGCACGACACCCGATCCGCCAGCAGCGCCTCCAGCCGGTCGCGATCCAGCGGGAACCGCTCGTCGGCGCCTGCCGCCGGCCTCGTTCCAGCCGGGCTGTCACCGGCGAGATCCATCCCCCCGAATCGATAGGACATTCACCGATATGACCATCCTCGTTACCGGCGCCCGTGGGGCCGTCGCCAGGAACCTCGCCGCCCTCCTGCGGCAGCGCGGCCTGCAGGTCCGCCTGGGCTCCAAGAGCCCCGGCGACCCCGCGATCGTCCGTTGCGACCTCAGCGACCCCACCACCTTCCCCGCCGCGCTGGAAGGGGTGACCTCGGTCTTCCTCTACGCCGAGGCCTCCCATATCGACGCTTTCGTCAAGGAGGCGGTCCGAGCCGGGGTCGAGCACGTCGTGCTGCTCTCCTCGTCCTCCGTGCTCGCCCCGGACGCCGAGGCCAGGCCCCTGGCCGCCTCGCACCTGGAGGTGGAGTGGGCCCTGACCGCCTCATCCCTGCGTGCGACGCTGCTGCGTCCGGGGTCCTTCGCGGGGAACGCCCTGGCGTGGGCCTGGTCCATCAAGTCCGGCCAGCCGATCAGCCTGCCCTTCCCCAACTCCCACACCGACCCCATCCACGAGGCGGACGTGGCCGAGTCGGCTCTCGCCGTCCTCGCCGACCCCGAGCGGGGCGGCCGGGCGTACACGTTGACCGGGCCGCAGTCGCTGACCTTCGCCGAGCAGATCGACACCCTCGCCAGGGTGACCGGCAGGCCCGTCACGACGAAGCCCGTCACCAGGGAGGAGTGGAAAGCGGAGATGGCCGAATACATCCCGGACCGCTACGCCGAGGGGCTCCTGGACTGGTGGCAGTCCAACGACGGCACGCCCGTCGAGATCACCTCGGCGGTGGAGGAACTGACCGACCACCCCGCTCGCCCCTTCGCCACCTGGGCGCAGGATCACCTGGACGACTTCACGGACTGACGAGCGGGTTCGCGGTGGTCAGCGAGCCGGGGCCGGCTCACCGACCTCTACGTCGAGGGTCCAGGGGCGGCCGGTGCGCGGGGGCTCGGTGAGGTGGACGGCGTGGCCGAGGTCCGACAGGACCTTGGCCAACTGGTCGGGCGTGGCGGGGTCGGCTCCGGTTCGCAGGAGGGTCCGGGCGATCTCGCCGCGAGTCGCCTTCGCCATGTGGCTGACGACCTTGCCGTCACGGAACACCCGTACCGCCACCGACCGCTCGCCCGGCTGCCACGCGCCCGCGTAGGTGCCCGAGCGCAGGTCCACCACCAGCCCCGGAAGCCGGTCCAGCTCCTTGGAGATCGTGGGACGCCAGAAAGCCGCCAGCGCCCCCACAGGCGGCAGATTCACGCCCATCGAGAGCCGGTACGGCGGGACGCGGTCGGTGATCCGGAGCACGCCCCACAGCCCGGAGAAGATGAGCACGGACTCCTCTGCCCGCCTCCTCGCCTCGCCCTCCAGGGTGCCGAGACCGAGATTGTCGTAGAGGACGCCCGTGTAGAGGTCGGCAGCGGGGAGGGCGGGGGCGGTCCTGAGCGCCAGGTTCTTGGCCAGCTCGCCTGCCAGGCCGGGCGTCAGGCCCAGGACGTCCAGGGCGTCACGCCGCCTGGACGCTTTGACGAGGGCGGCCAGCACCCGCTTGCGCGGCTTGTCGAGGGCCGGGAAGGACAGGTCGCCGAAAGGGGGACCGCTTCCCTCCGGCGCCTTGCCTTCGGAGGGCGGCAGCAGGATCAGCACAACGCCACAGCCTATAAGCCCTGGTCAGCGAGAGCCGACCGGTACGTCGGCTAGGCTGCGGCGATGGATTTCGACCTGCTCGTTCACGAGGCCTGGCCCGCCTACGACCAGCAGCCCCTGGACGGCTGGATCCTGCGCCACGCCGGAGGCGTGACCAAGCGCGCCAACTCCGTCCTCGCCCTGAGCGCCCCCGCCGATCTCGACGGCGCGATCGCCGCCGCCGAGGCCTTCTACGCCGAGCGCGGAGAGCGTTGCGTCTTCTCCATCGGGCCCGGGACACCTGTGGGGCTCGACGGCGAGCTGGCGTCCAGGGGGTACGAGCTGGTGGACCCGACCGTCATCATGGCGGCCACCCCTGGCGACCTGGAACCCGCCCACGAGGTGCGCGTCGAGGACCGTCCCTGGCCGGGGTGGCTGAAGACGTGGTGGTCGGTCGACGGACGCTACGAACTCGGCGTCGAGGCGGCCGTGCGGATCTGCGCCGGGGTCCCCGCCTGGTACGCGGCGTTCGAGGAGGACGGCGTGGCGCTCGCCGTGGGCAGAGGCGTGCCGCAGGGCGACACGCTCGGCATCTACTGCATGGCGACACTGCCGCAGGCGCGCCGCCGCGGCCTGGCCCGCAGCGTCCTGCGAGCCCTGGTACGGCGGAGCGGCGCACGTACCGCCTACCTGTGCACCACGGCCCGGAACGAGGCCGCCCAGGCGCTGTACCGGAGTGAGGGCTTCGAACTGCGCGGTCACTACCACTACCGCCTCCGCTGACGGACGACGCCCGCCGGGCGCCCGGCAGGGTGTTTCCGGGCCCGGGCCACGAAACGCAGGGCGGACGATCTCCCTGACCGGGGCCGGAGAGCGCCGGCAGGACGCAGGCGCCTCTCCATGGGCGCCGCCGCGCGCTCTCGGCGTCGCGTTCTGTGGCGAAGATGGAGGTGAGTGGCAGCTGGAAGGCGAGGGGCGGGACGGAGTCGGGCGGTGGCTCGGCGACGTCGCTGCGGGAGGACGACCGAAAGGCGTCCAGACAGGGACGCACAACGGTGACAACCCGGCGCTGGGGGCCAGACCCAAACGAGGACGGCGGTTCCGGGCATGCCGGAACCGCCGTCCTCGTTTTACGCGATATGCGGTTATCTCGTTAAGACGAGCAGTTGATCAACGCTCGTCGTTGGGGGCAATTACCGGGGTTTCGCTGAGCCGAGCCGACTCGTCCAGGATGTCGGCGCCCTTGTCGCGCAGCGCTGCCACGTGCTGACGCCCGTGGTGGGCGCAGAACAGCAGCTCCCCGCCCACGGGCAGGGTCGCACGAATGTATGCCTGGGCACCGCAACGGTCGCAGCGGTCGAGGGCCGTCAGCGGCTTAACGGGGGCGAGAGCTCCAGTCACGTATCGCCTTTCGGGTCACCCCCGCCGAAGCGAGGATCTGGCGTCAGTCACTTGGAACAACATCTAACCGGACGTGGACGTTCCCAATCACCCCCTCGCTACGCCCAGAGCAGAATGTGTCCGTAAGTAATGGTGATCAGCCGCTTGGTAACGGTAAACGCGCCGTCATGGCAAGCTAGTACGCGTGCGCAGGGGAAGAGGCGGTAGGCTGCGCACACGTGTTCGATGGCGAGAACAGAGGAGCGGGCGTGACGCTAGTGGAGACGGGTTACACGGCTCGTCACCTGTCGGTGCTTGAGGGCCTCGAGGCCGTCCGCAAGCGGCCCGGCATGTATATCGGGTCCACCGACAGCCGCGGGCTCATGCACTGCCTCTGGGAGATCGTCGACAACGGCGTCGACGAGGCGCTGGCGGGCCACTGCGACCGCATCGAGGTCGAGCTCTACGCCGACGGCTCGATCGAGGTGCGCGACAACGGCCGCGGCATTCCCGTCGACATCGAGCCCAAGAGCGGCCTGGCCGGCGTCGAGCTGGTGTACACCAAGCTGCACGCGGGCGGCAAGTTCGGCGGCGGCTCCTACGGCGCGTCCGGCGGCCTGCACGGCGTGGGCGCGTCCGTGGTGAACGCCCTGTCCTCGCGTCTCGACGTCGAGGTCGACCGCGACGGCCAGATCCACGAGATCAGCTTCCGCCGCGGCGTGCCCGGCGTGTTCGACGGCGACGGACCCACCGCCAAGTTCAAGAAGAAATCCGGCCTGCGCGACGGCGGCAAGCTGCGCGAGAACGTCACGGGCACCCGGGTCCGGTTCTGGGCCGACACGCAGATCTTCCTGCCCGACGCCGAGGTCTCGGTCGACGAGATCCACGTCCGCCTCCGCCAGACCGCTTTCCTGGTGCCCGGCCTGACCCTGGTGGTCATCGACAGCAGGCACGAGGAGCGCGTCGAGGACGAGTTCCGCTTCGACGGCGGGATCTCCGAGTTCACCGAGTTCCTGGCCCGCGACGAGGCCGTCTGCGACGTCCTTCGGATGCAGGGGTTCGGGCACTTCCACGAGACCGTGCCCGTCCTCGACGACCAGGGGCACATGACCCCCACCGAGGTGCAGCGCGAGCTGACCGTCGACGTGGCCGTGCGCTGGGGCAAGGGGTACGAGTCGACCGTCCGCTCGTTCGTGAACGTGATCGCCACCCCGAAGGGCGGCACGCACCTCACCGGGTTCGAGCGCGGCCTGGTCCGCACCATCAACGAGCTGCTGCGCGAGACGCGCCTGCTGAAGAACGGCGACGACCCGGTCACCAAGGAGGACATCCTCGAGGGGCTCACCGGCGTCGTCACCGTCCGGGTGCCGGAGCCGCAGTTCGAGGGCCAGACCAAGGAGGTCCTCGGCACCTCGGCCGCCACCCGGATCGTCTCCCACGTGGTCTCGCGCGAGCTCAAGGAGCTGTTCGCGAACCCGCCGCGCGGCTACAAGCAGCCGCTGCGGGCCGTCCTGGAGAAGATCGTCGCCGCCGCCAAGGCCCGCATCGCGGCCCGCGAGCACCGCGACAACCAGCGCCGCAAGAGCGCGCTGGAGAACTCGGCACTCCCGGCCAAGCTGGTCGACTGCCGCAACGACGACGTCGACCGCAGCGAGCTGTTCATCGTCGAGGGAGACTCCGCGCTCGGCACCGCCAAGCTGGCCCGCGACTCCGAGTTCCAGGCTCTGCTGCCGATTCGGGGCAAGATCCTCAACGTGCAGAAGGCGTCCGTGAGCGACATGCTCAAGAACGCCGAGTGCGCGGCCATCATCCAGGTCGTCGGGGCCGGCTCGGGCCGCTCGTTCGACATCGAGGCGGCCAGGTACGGCAAGATCATCCTGATGGCCGACGCCGACGTCGACGGCGCCCACATCCGCTGCCTGCTGCTGACGCTCTTCCATCGTTACATGCGTCCCATGGTGGAGGCCGGGCGCGTGTTCGCGGCCGTCCCGCCGCTGCACCGCATCGAGCTCACCAACCCCGGCAGGGGCAAAGAGAAGTACATCTACTGCTACTCCGACGCCGAGCTGCAGAAGGTGCTGCGTGACCTGGAGCGCCGGGGCAAGCGCTGGAAGGACCCGGTGCAGCGCTACAAGGGCCTCGGCGAGATGGACGCCGACCAGCTGGCCGAGACCACCA
Source organism: Nonomuraea sp. NPDC000554 (assembly GCF_040300065.1). NCBI lineage: Bacteria > Bacillati > Actinomycetota > Actinomycetes > Streptosporangiales > Streptosporangiaceae > Nonomuraea > Nonomuraea sp. NPDC000554. Next base: position 42,458 of record NZ_JBEPDC010000009.1, read on the forward strand.
TGGACCCGCGCCACCGCATCCTGCGCCGCGTCCGCATCGAGGACGCCGAAGGGGCGGAGAAGATCTTCAGCCTGCTGATGGGGAGCGACGTGGCGCCTCGCCGCGAGTTCATCGTGAGCAGCGCCGCCGAGGTCGACCGCGACGCCATCGACGCGTGAGCACCTGGTAGCCGGTCGGAGGGGTCCAGACGCCGTGGGGCGACGGGCCCTTCCGCCGACCCGGTCTGGGCTGAGGGCGCTCCGCTGGTTGGAGGCTGGGCTCTGAGAGCGGTCCTCCGGGGGTTGGAGGCTCGTTCCTGGCCTCTGTTGAGGCGCCGTGGTTCTGATTGCCCAGCGAGTGCCAGGCGGTGTCCAGCGGCTCACGTGTCAGGTTTCGGAGGTTGAGCGGCCCGCATGGCGGGTTCGCGGGTTGGGCCTGAGCGGTGCGTCGCGCGTTGGTGGGTCAGGCGGCGCGTCGTGGATCGGGCGGCCGCATGGCGGGTTCGCAGGTTAGGCGGCACGTAGTGAGCTCGTGTCGATGACCGGCCAGAACTCGGCGATCTGGTTGTTCTCGATTCTGAAGATGACGCAGGCGCGTACCTCCACGGGACGGTTCGTGGCGGGGAGCCCGAAGAAGGCGCCGGAGTGGGTGCCCTGGAGGACCCATCTGGTGGCCACCTTGTCGCCCTCGGCCACCATGTCCTGGACGTCGAAGTGCGGTTCGGTGAGAGTCGAGCGGATGTGCTCTGAGAGCTGCTTGATTCCTTCGGGGCCCGGCCGCGCTGGGCCGGTTCCGGTGAAGGTGGGAGCGAAGATCTCGTCGACCACGTCCAGCTTGCCCTGGTTGAGCACCTCGTCGTACAGGCGCATGACGATGTCTTTCATCGTGATGTCCTTCCGATAAGCTAGTCGCTAGAGAACCATATCTCTAGTTTTCCTAGATATCTGGAACGTTAAGGAGTCTGCGTCGCGATGTCAAGACGTGCGTCCCTGGTGGCCGGGCTGCTCGAGGAGTTGCGGAAGACCAACGTGCTGTCGGTCTCGATGAGCCAGGCGGCGGCGGTGCGCATCGGCATCAACACCACCGACCTGCACTGCCTGAACCTGCTGAGCGAAGGGCCGCTGACGGCCAGCGAACTGGCCCGGCGTGCCGGGATCACCACGGCGTCCGTGACCGGGGTCATCGATCGGCTGGAGTCCGTGGGGTACGTGCGGCGTGAGCGTGACGACGCCGATCGGCGCAAGGTCGTGGTGACGGTCGACGTGCAGCGGGCGGGCGCCGACGTGGCGCCGGTGTTCGCTCCGCTGATCAAGGCGTGGCGGGCGTCGCTGGGCGACTACAACGACGAGGAGCTTGAGCTGATCACCGGCTTCCTGCGCCGGACGCAGGCCCTCTTCCAGGACGAGGTGGAGCAGATGCGCTCCAAGCCGACACCCTGAGCGGCCGGCGGCAGCGCCCCTGAGCGGTCGGGCTCCTGCGCCGTGCGTCGCGGGCTGCGCGGCTATCACTGCCCTGGCGGCGAACGCCCTCAGCGGGCGGCGGCGAATGCCCCAGCGGCTGGCGGCGAAGGCGCAGCGGCCGGGTGTCGCACCGGTGGCGGGGGTCGCGGCAGGTGCTGTGGTCGGGTGATGATCTCCGCGGGCATGAGGAAGGGGCCGGGAATCGTCCCGGCCCCTGTGGAGCTAACTGGTCAGCCCGAGTGGGTGGCCTCGCCGGTCACCGAACGGACGGTTCAGAGCCGGTCGGTGCTGCCGAGGCGTCACTCCATGGACGTGACGTGTGTGACCTGGTGGAGGTCAGCGCCAGTAGATGACCGTGAGGGTCGGGGGCTTGACGCCCTCGTCCTTGTTCTCCGAGGCGGCGAAGGCGCGCCAGTTGGTGGCCTCCTTCTCGTCCGCCCCCTTGAGCTGGACGCCGTAGTTGGCGGCCCCCGAGGCCCAGGCCTTGGCCATCTTCGTGATCGGCCAGGACAGGTAGCCCGCGCCGCCGGGGCACGGTGCGGTCCAGGTGCGGCCGCGGCCCATGCGGTTCGTCACCTGGCCCTCTTCGGTGGTCGTGGGCTTGTTGTCCCAGTTCAGGTCGGTCTCGTCCCACGCGCTCGTGATCCGCTGAGCGGTGAGGCCCGAGCCCACCCTGAGACCGCAGGCGTTCGTCTCCAGGTTCCACATCGCCATGTTCGCGAAGATGACGCGCTTGCCCGTCAGCTTGCGGGTGTCGAACTTGACCAGGCTGCGCATGATGTCGCCGCCCTGTCCGTTCTCCCATGGCATGGTCCCCGCGATGATCATCGGGTCTCCGGGGTGGGCGGCCCAGGAGGTGGCGACGTCGGTGTCGGTCACGCCCGGCAGGGTGATCACCGGGTCGACGGTCACCGGGTAGACCCGCGCCGGGTCCGCCAGGAACTTGGCGTCCGGCTTGAGCACCAGGACCTTGGTGCCGTTCTGCGTCTCGACCGCCGTGTCGATCTTCGACAGTGAGTCGCCGCGCGGCTTGCCGTGGCCCTTCGAGTCCCACATCACCGGCTGCGGCGCGGCGGCCACCACCTTGTCGTCTCCGGCCGTACTGGTCAGCAGGAGGCGGCCCTCGGCGGACTCGGAGAGCTCCACGCCGTCCGTCTGCACGGGGATGCGGAGTTCGAGCGGGCCGGGGGGACGCTCGCGGAGCACCACGTCGTGCCGGAAGCCCGTGGGCAGCACGGTGACGACGAGGTCGGCGCCAGGGCCCGCGGCGTCGGTGAAGGTGGCGACGTTGTCCTTGACGACCGGCTTGGGCAGCGCGGTCGGCCACTTGATGGAGAAGACGCGGCCGTTGTCGTCGGTCATCTTGGCCAGCGTGCCCTCGCCGCCGTTGGAGACCTCGACCTTGGCCCGCGAGGCGCGCGGCCTGAGCACCGCGCCGTCCTCGGCGAGCGAGGTGTCGATGGGCACCCACTGGCCGTCGCGCTGGACCTGCGAGGGGCCCGAGGTGATGGTCGCGGTGAAGCTGCCGTCGGGGTTGGCGACGGTGGTGCTGGCCTCGTCGGTCAGGCTGGGCACGGGCATGGGTTTGCCCTGAGCGGCGGCCTGGGCCGAGGCGGTCTCTTCGGCGCTCTGGCCGGCGGACGGGAGAGGCGTCAGGGCCGCGGCCGAGGCCTCGAACGCGGTCGCGCCGGTGAGCACGGTCACCGTGCTCAGGCCGAGCGCCAGACGGCCGATGGAACGGTTGAGAGAATTACGCAATTTCCGTCCTAACGTGATGAAAACGGTGCGTGGCATGCGGCCGCACCGGGTGCGGCCGCATGTCTGACCTGAGGGCGTCGAGCGGGGATGGGTCCCCGGCGACGATCACCGATCGTTAGGCGGCGCCGGATTGATGATTAACATGACGTCCCCGTTCTGTCGTAGGCGAACAAGATCGCCGACGGGTCACAGAAATATCACAGGGGAGATCACTGCTAAGTGACGTATCACATGTGTGCGATATATGTCACAAAGCGGTTGGTTATTGAATGAAGCAGAAAGTCGTCACGGGGCGACCGGCAGCAGTTTGCCCGTGCGGACGTCGTAGATGGCGCCGCCCACCGGTAGATCCGGCGGAAGGAAAGGCGACGACTTGATGCGGGTCAGGTCGTGGCGCAGGGCCGCGTTCTGGTCGGGGACGGTGTGGAAGTCCAGGCTGCGGGTGTCGACCCCGCGGCTCGTGGTGAGCGCATGGACGTCGTCGTCGGTGACCTTGGCCATGCCGCAGTCGGTGTGCGGCATCACCAGGACGCGTTCGACACCCAGCAGGTAGACCGCCAGGACGAGGGTACGCAGGACGTCGTCGGTGACACGGGCTCCGGCGTTGCGGAGGATCTTGGCGTCTCCCGCCTTGAGTCCGAGGAGGCCGAGCGGGTCGATCCGGGAGTCCATGCAGGTCACCACGGCGAGGCCGCGGGCTGCCCGGCCAGTCAGGTCGGAGTTTCGGAACTTGTTGGCGTATTTCGCGTTGGCGGCAAACAGATCGTCGAACGCACTCATGTCAAAGATGATTCCGCATGTCGCTTTGATGATGCTTTCCGGGGGGCCGACAGGCGGGACTTGGGCAACATCCCACGATCAGCGCTTACGATGCGTGATGATGTCGTAGCCCAAAGTGTGTTACCTGAAGAAGGATGTCGTGAGTAGGTCTGAATCGCTCGCCGCATGCCTGCGCGCCCACGCCCGGCGCCGTCTCGACCGGGTGGAGTCCAACGACGGAGGTCGCAACGCCAGGTCCGCGCTGGCGCTCCTCGACGCCGCCGCCTACGCGGCCAGCCTGCCGGACGACGACCCGCTCATCGCCATGCTGGACCGGGCCGGCTGCTTCGGCCCGCTGGGATGCGAGGACTTCGACCCGGGCGAGGGCGGTCACCGCCTGATCCGCCACTGGCCCGGCGGCGAGCCCCACGAACTCCTGCTCGCCCTCCCCGCCGCCGTCCACGCCTCCGCCTGACGGCTTTCGCGAAAGGCGCCAGGTAGCCGCTCCCGCCTGGGTCGGGCAGGCCGCCAGGCGGGAGCGAGCCGGGTGGGGCGCGGTGTCAGGCGGGGGCGTTGCCGGGCTTCCACTTGATGCCGCAGCCCATCGACGGAGACTGGTCGGGGTTCACGGGCTCTCCCGACAGGACGGCGTCGATGGCCGCGCGGAGGGACGAACCCGTCACGGGGACGTCGTTACCGGGCCGGGCGCTGTCGAACTCGCCCCGGTAGGCGAGCTTGAAGTGGGCGTCGTACAGGAAGAAGTCGGGGGTGCACGCGGCCCGGTACGCCTTGGCCACCTCCTGCGTGTCGTCGAGCAGGTACGGGAAGGTGAACCCGGCCCTGGCCGCCTGCTCCGCCAGGTGTGTGGGGTCGTCGTCGGGATAGGTCACGCTGTCGTTGCTGCAGATGGCGACGATCGACAGCCGGGAGCCGTAGTCGGCGGCCAGACGTCCGAGGCCCTGCTCGATGTGGCGGACGTAGGGGCAGTGGTTGGACAGGAAGACCACAAGGGTGGCGGGGGAGCCCTTGAGGTCCAGGAGGGAGACGCTGCCGCCGCTGATGGCGGTCAGGTCGAATCCGGGTGCGGGTGTGCCCAAGGGAACCATGAACGAGTTGGCAGCCATGGGTCCATTGTTGTCGGTGGTCGCTGATATGACTCTGCTGGAGGTGTTTCTTGAACGGCATCGCACGATTCCGTACCACTGTCCTTGACTGTCCGAACCCGCGTGAGCTGGCGGAGTTCTACTCCCAACTGCTCGGCTGGCCTGTCGCGCCGGGCGGTGACGACGACTGGATGGTGGTGACCGACGGCGGGCCGCCCAAGCGGCTGGCCTTCCAGCGGGTCGCGGATTTCCAGCCGCCGCAGTGGCCGAGCTCCGACCGTCCGCAGCAGTTGCACATCGACGTGACGGTCGACGACCTCGACAAGGCCGAGGCGCAGGTGTTGCGCATCGGCGCGGTCAAGCACGAGGTCCAGCCGAGCGAGGAGGGCACTTTCCGCGTCTTCCTCGACCCGGCCGGGCACACGTTCTGCCTGTGCAGAGACTGAAGCCGCCCACCACCACCGACCAGGACCGCGGGTTCAGCGGCGTGCGGATGTGGCTCACGAGCTCGCCTCCGCGCCGATGAAGTCGTTGATCACGGTCGCGAGCGCGGGCCCCTGGTCCTCCTGGACGAAGTGACCGGCGTTCCTGATCGTGGTGTGCGGCTGCCCCTGGGCGCCGGGAACGCGCTCTCGGAAGGACTGCTGCGCCCCGCCGTCTCGCGCAGCCGGTCGACGTGGCTCTGGTAGGTGTAGGCGAAGCGGGACGCGGGCTTGTCGGAGCGTCCGAAGCCGACGAGGTCGGCGGCGACGCACCGGTGCCCGGCCGCCACCAGCGGCGGGATGACGTGCCGGTACAGGTAGCTCCACGTCGGCTCGCCGTGCGGCAGCAGCACGGTCTCGCCGGGCGCCGCCACGGCCGGGCGTTCGTCGACGTAGTGCACCCGCAGCCCGGCGCCGACCTCCACGTGGTGCGGCTCGAACGGGTAGTCGGGCAGCCCGTCGAACCGCTCGTCCGGCGTGCGCAGCGCCTCCAGGCCCTGCTCGGCGCCGGCACGCACATCCGAGGTGTCAATAGTCACGCTCTCCTGGTCCGCCCCCGCCTCCGTGGCGTGGGCGGCCGCATCCCGAGAGCCGTGCGGACGCCCGGAGCGTGACATCCGCACCGGAGAGACCGGCTACTCCTCCTCGGGCGCGTCCTCGGAGGGGCTTCCAGCGGCGGTCGCGGGCGCCTCGCCGGAGCCCAGCGCGCCGCCGACGGCGCCGATCGTGTGCGTGAGCCGGACGCCGGAGCCGTCGCGACGGCCGACCTCGTCGGGCAGCGGGATCGGCTTGCCCGTGGCCGAGACCGCCTTCGCCGGAGCGGTTCCCGCCCAGGCCAGCAGCAGGACGTCCTCGCCCTTGAGGAAGCGCTGGGCGCGGACGCCGCCCGTGGCGCGGCCCTTGGCGGGGAACTCGGCGTAGTCGGAGAGCTTGCCGCCGCCCACCTGGGTGCCCGGCAGTGCCGTCGAGGAGCCCGCCACCGTGACCACCTGCGCCGGACGGGTCGGGTCGACCACGCCGAACCAGATCACCTTGGCGTCGCCGTCGAGCCTGATGCCCGCCATGCCGCCCGCCGGACGGCCCTGCGGACGCACCAGCGAGGCGGGGTAGCGCAGGAGCTGGGCGTCGGAGGAGACGAAGACCAGGTCGTGCTCCTCGGATTCGAGCTCGGCGGCCCCCACGACCGTGTCGCCGTCCTTGAGGGTGATGACCTCGAAGGTGTCGCGGTTGGCCGGATAGTCGGGGACGACCCGCTTGACCACGCCCTGTGCGGTGCCGAGCGCCAGGCCGGGGCTGTCGGGGTCGAGGGACCCCAGCCCGACCACCGTCTCGTCAGGGTTCAGCGCGACGAACTCGGAGACCGGATGGCCGCCCGAGAGCGTCGGCGGATTGGCCGAGGGGGGCAGTGTCGGCAGGTCGACCACCGGGATGCGGATCAGCCTGCCCTCCGACGTCACCACGCCCACCTCGCCCCTGACGGAGGTGCGGACGACCGAGACCAGCACGTCGTGGGCCGCGCGCTCGCCCTCGCCCGGCAGCGGCGTCGCGTCGGACGTGCGCGCCAGCAGCCCGGTGGACGACAGCAGCGCCAGGCACGGGTCGTCGGGCACCTCCAGGGTGACCGCCGCGGCGCGCGGCACGCCCGACGACTCCAGCAACACCGTGCGGCGCGGCGTGCCGTACTTCTTGGCCACGTCGGTCAGCTCGGACGAGACCACCTGCCGCAGGCGGGTGTCGGACGACAGGATGGCGGTCAGCTCGGCGATCTCGTCGCTCAGCGTCTGCTTCTCGCGGTCGAGTTCGAGCTTGTCGTACCGGGTGAGGCGGCGCAGCGGGGTGTCGAGGATGTAGGCGGCCTGGATGTCGGTGAGGTCGAAGACCTCCATCAGCCGGGCCCGTGCCTGCGCCGAGTCGTCGGACGAGCGGATGACCTGGATGACCTCGTCGATGTTGAGCAGCGCGATGATCAGGCCGTCGACCAGGTGCAGGCGCTCCTCGCGCTTGCGGCGGCGGTACTCGGAGCGGCGGCGCACGACGTTCAGCCGGTGCTCGACGTAGACGCGCAGCATCTCGCGCAGGCCCAGCGTGCGCGGCTCGCCGTCGACCAGCGCGACGTTGTTGATGCCGAAGGTCTCCTCCATCGGCGTCAGCCGGTAGAGCTCCTCCAGCACCGCCTCGGGGATGAAGCCGTTCTTGATCTCGATGACCAGGCGCAGGCCCTTGTGCCGGTCGGTGAGGTCTTTCAGGTCGCTGATGCCCTGGAGCTTCTTGCTGGTCACCAGCTCCTTGATCTTGGTGACCACCCGCTCGGGGCCCACGTTGTAGGGCAGCTCGGTGACCACGATGCCCTTGCGGCGCGGCGTGATCTGCTCGATCGTGCACGTGGCCCGCATGCGGAAGGTGCCGCGGCCGCTCTCGTAGGCGTCGCGGACGCCCTGGAGGCCGATGATCGAGCCGCCGGTCGGCAGGTCGGGGCCGGGCACGTAGCGCATCAGCTCGTCGAGCGTGGCCTCGGGCTTCTTGATCAGATGGCGGGCGGCCGCGACGACCTCGACGAGGTTGTGCGGGGCCATGTTGGTGGCCATGCCGACCGCGATGCCGGAGGTGCCGTTGACCAGCAGATTGGGGAACGCCGACGGCATGACCGTCGGCTCGGTCTCCTGGCCGTCGTAGTTGGGCTTGAAGTCGACGGTGTCCTCGTCGAGGGCGTCGACCATGAGCATCGCCGCCGGCGCCAGCCTGGCCTCGGTGTACCGCATGGCGGCGGGCAGGTCGTCGGGGGAGCCGAAGTTGCCGTGGCCGTCGACCAGGGGCAGGCGCATGGAGAACGCCTGTGCCTGCCGCACCAGGGCGTCGTAGATCGCGGTGTCGCCGTGCGGGTGGAGCTTGCCCATCACGTCGCCGACGACGCGCGAGCACTTGACGTGGCCCCGGTCGGGACGCAGACCCATCTCGCTCATCGAGTAGAGGATGCGCCGCTGCACGGGCTTGAGGCCGTCGCGGGCGTCGGGGAGGGCGCGCTGGTAGATCACCGAGTACGCGTACTCGAGATAGCTGTTGCGCATCTCGGAGGAGACGTCGATGTCGACGATGCGCTCCTCGAAATCCTCGGGCGGGGGTGCAGTGGGACGTCGGGCCATGTCGAACATTGTGCCGAAGAGAATCAGGTGCCCGCGACTCCAACGCCGGTACGCCGCCACCTCTTCGCTCTTGACCAAGCAATTGCTTGGGCGTTACGTTCCGGAGAGAGGCACACCGCTCTCCGGAGGCGTCATGATCGAGTTCCATCCCGTGACCAAGCACATCGGCGCCGAGGTCACCGGGGTCGACCTGCGCAAGCCGCTGTCCGAGGAAGAGGTCGCCACGCTGCGGGCGGGCTGGCTGAAGCATCTCGTGCTGTTCTTCCGCGACGCCGAGATCGACGACGAGCAGCACCTGCGGTTCGCGCTCAACTTCGGCACGCTGAACCACCCGGCCTTCAAGAAGGACGCCGACACCCCCATCCACGTGCTCGACCAGACCGACCCCAAGGGCGAGGGCGGCGACGAGTGGCACAGCGACAACACCTTCGAACCGACCCCGCCGATGGGGTCGCTGCTGCGCTGCGTCCAGCTGCCGAGCGTGGGCGGCGACACCTGCTGGGCCAACACCTACCTGGCCTATGAGACGCTCTCACCCTCGCTGCGGCGGCTGTGCGACGAGCTGACGGCCGTGCACGACATCACGATGTCGATGAAGAAGGCCATCTCCAAGGGGCACCCGTTCGACCTGGCGGAGATCCAGGCCAAGTGGCCCCCGATCGAGCGGCCGGTGGTACGCGTCCACGCCGAGACCGGCAGGAAGGCGCTGTTCGTCAACCGGGCGTCCACCACCCGGCTGGTGGGGCTGACGGACCGGGAGAACGAGGCCCTGCTGCCGCTGCTCAACGACCACATCCGGTCGCCGGAGTTCCAGGTGAGGCTGAAGTGGCGTCCGGGGACGCTGGCGTTCTGGGACAACCGGCCCACCCAGCACTACGCGGTGGCCGACTACACCGAACGCCGCCGCATGCACCGCGTCACCGTCAACGCCTTCCCCGAGCACGCCGACACGTAGGGGGTCTGACCGCCCGTGGCCAAAGCGTCGTGGCCAAAACGTCGGGGAAACCTGGTAACAAGGAGCACATGACTGAAGCCCCCGATGTGGCGATGCTCCGCGACGAGGCCGAGAGCAGGCTGCGGGCGCTCGCCGGTGAGCACGCCAGGCTGCGCGACGACCAGTGGGCCGCGATCGAGGCGCTCGTCGTCGAGCGGCGCCGGGTGCTGGTGGTGCAGCGCACCGGGTGGGGCAAGTCGGCCGTCTACTTCGTCGCCACCGCGCTCCTGCGCGAGCTGGGCGAGGGGCCGACGGTCATCGTCTCGCCGCTGCTCGCGCTGATGCGCAACCAGATCGCCGCCGCCGAACGGGCCGGCATCAGGGCCGTCACCATCAACTCGGCCAACCCCGAGGCGTGGGAGGAGGTGTACGGGCAGGTCGCCGACGGCCTGGTCGACGTGCTGCTGGTCAGCCCCGAGCGGCTGAACAACCCCGACTTCCGCGACAACGTGCTGCCCGAGCTGGCCGAGAGCGCCGGGCTGGTCGTCGTCGACGAGGCCCACTGCATCTCCGACTGGGGGCACGACTTCCGTCCCGACTACCGCAGGCTGGCCCCGCTGTTCGAGGAGCTGCCGCCCGGCATCCCGGTCCTGGCCACCACGGCCACCGCCAACGCCCGCGTGACCCGCGACGTGGCCGAGCAGATGGGCCACGACACGCTGGTCCTGCGCGGGCCGCTGGAGCGCGAGAGCCTGCACCTCGGCGTCGTGCGGCTGCCCACGGCCGAGCAGCGGCTGGCCTGGCTGGCGCAGACGCTGCACGAGCTGCCCGGCTCCGGCATCGTCTACACGCTCACCGTGGCCGCGGCGCACGAGATCGCCGGCTACCTGCGCGAGCAGGGGCACGAGGTGGCCGCCTACTCCGGCCAGACCGACCAGGCCGAACGGCTGGAGGCCGAGGACGCGCTGCTCAACAACAAGATCAAGGCGCTGGTCGCGACGAGCGCGCTCGGCATGGGCTTCGACAAGCCGGATCTCGGGTTCGTCGTGCACGTGGGCGCGCCGCAGTCGCCCGTCGCCTACTACCAGCAGGTGGGCCGGGCCGGGCGCGGGGTCGAGCGGGCCGAGGTGATCCTGCTGCCCGGCACCGAAGACCGCGACATCTGGGCCTACTTCGCCTCCCTGGCCTTCCCTCCCGAGCCCGTCGTCCGGGCCACGCTGGGGGCGCTGGAGGAGCGCGGCACGATGTCCACCCCGGCGCTGGAGACGGCCGTCGACCTGAGCCGCAGCCGCCTGGAGATGATGCTCAAGGTGCTCGACGTCGACGGCGCCGTCCGCCGGGTCAAGGGCGGTTGGGAGGCGACCGGCGAGCCCTGGGAGTACGACACCGAGAGGTACACGCGCATCGCCGCCGAGCGCCGCTCCGAGCAGGAGGCCATGCTGGGCTACCTGACGACGGCCGAGTGCCGGGAGGAGTACCTGCGCAAGCGCCTCGACGACGACGCGGCCGGTCCGTGCGGGCGGTGCGACAACTGCACCGGGCGGCACCGCTCTCCCGAGATCGCCGCGCAGGCCGTCGAGACCGCCCGCGAGCGGCTGAGCAGGCCGGGCGTCGAGATCGAGGCCCGCAGGCAGTGGCCGACCGGCCTGTCCGACCTGTCCGGGCGGATCAAGCCCGAGCTCGGCGCCGAGCCCGGCCGGGCGCTGGGCCGGCTGACCGACATCGGCTGGGGCAACCGGCTGCGGGAGCTGTTCCACGCCCCCGACGGGCCGATGGCCGACGACATGTTCGCGGCCGTGGTCCAGGTGCTGACGGCGTGGGAGTGGCGGGAGCGGCCGGTGGCCGTGGTCAGCGTGCCGTCCTCGTCCCGTCCGCTGCTGGTGCGCGGGTTCGCGGAGCGGCTCGCGCAGGTGGGGCGGCTCACCTATCTGGGCGAGCTGGGCTACCGGGCCGGGCCGCCCGGGCAGCAGTTCAACAGCGCCAAGCGGGTGCAGGCGGTCAGGGGCACGCTGGCCATGCCGAAGGAGCTGAGCGCCGCCGTCGCCGGGTGCGGCGGGCCCGTCCTGCTGATCGACGACCGCGTCGACACCGGCTGGACGATGACGCTGGCCACCGCCCTGGTCCGCCACGCGGGCGCCCCCGCCGTGCTGCCGCTGGCGCTGGCCGCCACGTCCTGACGCCGCCGTGGCTTCCTACGGGCGGTTCACTCCCATGGTGAGCAGTTCGTAGCCGTCGAAGACGGGGCTGACGTGCAGGTTGGTGAGGTCCTTGCCGCGCAGGAGCGGCCGGGTGTCCCAGATCAGCGGTACGAGCACTCCTGCCTTGAGCGTCTCGCTCTCGACCAGGTCCCAGTCCGCGGCTCGCCGCGCGGGGTCCAGCTCGCGGGTGGCCTGGTCGACGAACCTGTCGATGACGGGCAGGCGGACGCTCACGTTGGTCGAGCTGCCCTTCTCCATGATCTGCCTGCTGTCCACCAGTGCCGACAGGGACGACTCCGCGTCCGGCCAGTCGGGCTGCCAGACCCTGGAGACCAGCCCTATCCCCTTTTCCTTGAGATACGTTGGGCTGCCACCAGATTTCCTGTAGAAATCGGCTATAGACCGCTTTTCCAGGGTCACCGTGATGCCGACCTTGGCCAGCGTGGCCTGCACGGCCTTCGCCAGAGCCTCCTCGCCCGGCATGTCGCGGTAGATGTAGCCGGTCGTGAAGCCGCCACCCTGCCCGCAGTCGGCGAGGTCCTTCTTGGCCGCGTTGACGTCGCCGCGCCGGTCGAGGCCCTGCGGCTGCCTACCGGTGATCACGGGCGACAGTAGCGTCGTGGCCACCTCACCACTGCCGAACGCGTCGCGCGCCGACACCCGGTCGAGGACGTCGACCACCGCCTGGCGGCACTTCTGGTTCGTGAACGGCGCTACCTGCGGGTTGATCGCCAGAAAGTGCAGGGCGGTCGTCACGGCGACGTCCGTGCGGGGGGCGAGCTGCGGGGAGACGTCCGGCGAGATGGCCGGGCTCACGTCCGTGGCCCCGCTGGCGAGCTGGGCGTCGATCTCGCGTTGGTCGCGGCTGAAGCTCACCTCGAACCTGTCGGGCAGGGCCGTGCGGTTGGGGTCGAGGTCGGGCTTCCAGTACGGGTTGCGCACCAGAATCAGCTCCGTGTCCCTGACGCCGGAGAACATGTACGGGCCGGAGGAGACCACCCGAGTGCGATAGCCGGCGCCCGCGTCCGTGTCCTCGGGAACGGGGATGGATTCCGGTAGCGCCGCTACCTGGTCGAACGTGGCGAACTGGCGGTTCAGGTGGAAGATGATCGTGCGGTCGTCGGGCGCCTCGATCGCGCTCGACGTCGGCGGGCGGAGCAGCTGGTCGAAGTGGCTGCTGCCGTTGGGCAGCGCGTCGCTCATGCTGCGCAGGATCGCGTGCCTGACGTCCTTGGCGCTGATCGGTGTGCCGTCCTCGTAGCGCACGCCCTCGCGCAGGCGGTAGGTCCAGGTGCGCCCGCCGTCCGTGGTCTCGCCGAGCGAGGTGGCCAGGTCGGGGACGAGCTGCAGGCCCGCCGCGCCTGGCGCCGGACGGTACATGGTCAGGGCCCGGCCGTAGAGCCTGACCAGGCTCCACATCTCCTTGTAGTACATGTTGCCCGGATCGGTCGAGTCGGGCGTCAGGGACGTGGCCAACCGCACCACGCCGCCCTTCTTCACTGACGGGTTCAGCACCGTCGTCAGCGCGGCGTTCCTGCCGGTCGGCTGGGTCAGCGGTGGGTCCGGCTGTCTCGGCCACAGCCACGCCGTCACCCCCACCACCAGCGCGGTGGCCACCGCGCCCGCCGAGGCGAGGAGCGCCCGCCGCCGCACCGGACTGAGCAGGCCGGGCACGGTCGTGGGGGGTGTGGCCGGGTGGGGGGACGACATCGTCCTCGGGCCCATGCCGGGTGGCGCCATCGGGGGCGGGGCCGTGATCAGGGCCTGTAACAGCTGCTCGGCCGTCGGGCGGGCGAACGGATCCTTGGCCAGCGCCGCCCGCAGCACCGGCAGCAGCGATTCCGGCACCCCGGACAGGTCCGGCTCCAGGGCCAGGATCCGGTGCATGACCGCGGGCAGCGTCCCGACACCGAACGCGGCCCGCCCGGTCGCGGCGTACACCATCGTCCCGGCCCAGGCGAACACGTCGCTCGCCGGCAGCGGATTGCCGTGGAACTGCTCCGGGGCCATGTAGGCGGGCGTGCCCACCACACTCGTGGTGAGGCTCTGGCTGAGGTCGAGCGCTCGCGCGATACCGAAGTCGATCACGCGCGCGCCGTCGGAGCCGAGCAGCACGTTGCTCGGCTTGAAGTCGCGGTGCATCACCCCGGCCCGGTGGATCGCGGCCAGCGCCGTCGCCGTCGTGACCGCCAGCCGGATGAGCGCCGACCCGGTGATCGGGCCCTCAGCGCTCACCTGCCGCTGGAGCGAAGGGCCCTCGACGTACTCGCTCACGATGTACGGACGTCCGTCGAGCGCCCCCACCTCGAGTACCCGGGCCGTGCAGAACTCGGCCACCCGGCGCGCCGCCTCGGCCTCCCGCTCGAAGCGCCGGACCGCCTGCCAGTCGTCGGCGAACCTGGCGTGCAGCATCTTGATCGCCACTCGCTCGCCACCCGCGCCGACGCCCAGGTAGACACCGCCCTGGCCGCCCTCACCGATGAAGTGCGTGACCTCGAAGGAAGCGACCTTCCCGGGGTCACCCGGCCGCAGGGCGCGCACTAGAGCCGCGGGCGAGCACCCAGGTGAATGATCGCCTTGGCCGCCAGATGGCAGCCGCTCGCCAGCGCCTCGGCCGGTGGCTTGCCGTCGAGCCAGGTGGGCAGGAACCCGGCGCAGAACGCGTCGCCCGCGCCGGTGCCGTCGACGATCCGGTCGACCGGGTCGGCCGCCACCCGGACCGGGTCGGGACGCCCGTTGCCGAACCAGAGCGCGCCGTCGACGTTCATCTTGATCACGACCTGCGGGAACCAGGCAGTGAGCACCTTCGCCGCGGCCTCCGGGTCGTCGCGGCCGGTCAGCACGCGCGCCTGCTCGGCGTTGGCGAACAGCAGCTTCACGCCGTTCGTCCACTCCAGGAACGGCTCGGCGCCCGTGCGGTCGAGCGGCGCGGACGACGCGCAGTCGACCGAGATGGACATCCCGGAACGCCGGGCCATGTCGAGCGCCGCCAGACCGGCGTCGCGGGACCCCTCGTTGATCAGCGTGTAACCCGACAGGTGCAGGTGGCCGCCGCCGTTGAACAGGTCGCGCGGCAGATCTTCGGGCGACAGCGCGGCGTTGGCCCCCGGATCGGAGAGCATGGTGCGCTCGCCCTTGTGCGTGACCAGCACCACGCAGGTGCCCGTCGGCCGTTCGGGGTCCATGACGAGCCGGGCGTCGACGCCGTAGCCCATCAGCTCCATGTCACGGTTACGACCGGTGATGTCGGCGCCCCTGCGCCCGATGAAGGCCACCTCGGCCCCCTCGACGGCCAGCCATGAGGCGATGTTCGCCCCTGAGCCGCCACCGTGCATCGTCACGATCGCCGGGGTGTCGCTCGCCCTGGCGAGCGCATAACGGGCGCGCGCGACCGCGTCGGTCATGAGATCGCCCACCACGACGACCCGCGTCATGATGCCACCACCTTGCCTACAGAACGAGCCTGGCCACCGGCAAAACTAACAGCTTCCGGCCTGCCCGTGGGGCCGACCACGGACACAGGCGCACAGTCGATGCACAAGCGTTGCCCAACGGGCCCCAAGAGCCGTGGCACAGGGGAACCGGGGCTACGCTCGGGACTGTGGAGGCTCACTACCCGGCCCACTGGGAGGCGGACGTCGTCCTCGCCGACGGCGGCACCGCGCACGTGCGCCCGATCAGGCCCGCCGACGCCGACCGGCTGCGCGCCTTCTACTCCCGCCTTTCCCCCGAGACGATCTACTTCCGGTTCTTCGGACCGCACCCCAGGCTGTCCGACCGGGAGGTCGAGCGGTTCACCAACGTCGACTACGTCACCAGGGTCGCGCTGATCGCCACCATCGGCGCCGAGATGGTCGCCGTCATCCGCTACGACCGCGTCGAGCCGGGCGAGGCCGAGGTGGCCTTCCTCGTCGAGGACGCGCACCAGGGCAGGGGAGTGGCCTCGGTGCTGCTCGAACACCTCGCCGCCACCGCCCGTGAGCACGGCATCGCCAGGTTCGTCGCCGACGTGCTGCCCGCCAACATGAAGATGATGGGCGTGCTGCGCCAGGCCGGATACACGGCCGAGAGCAGCTTCGCCGACGGCGTCGTCCGCATGACGCTCGACCTCACCCCGACCGTCACCTCCACCGAGGTCACCACCTCACGCGAGCACGCCGCCGAGGCCAGGTCGATCGCCAGGCTCCTCACGCCGGGCTCCGTCGCCGTCGTCGGCGCCTCCCGCGAACCCGGCGGCGTCGGCCAGACCGTGCTGCGCAACCTGCTCGCCGCCGACTTCACCGGCCCCGTCTACCCGGTGCACCGCGAGGTGCGCGCCGTGGCCGGGGTGCGGGCCTACCCGAGCGTGACCGCGATCGACGGCGACGTGGACCTCGCCGTGGTGGCCGTCCCCGCCGAGAGCGTGATCGACGTGGTCGAGGAGTGCGCCGAGAAGGGGGTGCACGGGCTGGTGGTGGTCTCGTCCGGGTTCGGCGAGACCGGGCCCGAGGGCCGCGCCAGGCAGGACGCGCTGGCCCGCATCGCCCGCGCGTACGGGCTGCGCGTCGTCGGCCCCAACTGCCTGGGCATCGCCAACACCGACCCCGCCGTCAAGCTGAACGCCACCCTCGCCGCCACCGTCCCCGGCCGCGGGCGGGTCGGCTTCTTCAGCCAGTCGGGCGCGCTCGGCACCGCGCTGCTCCAGCGGGTGGCGCAGCGCGGCATGGGCATCTCGTCGTTCGTCTCCGCGGGCAACCGGGCGGACGTCTCGGGCAACGACCTGCTGCAGTACTGGGAGGAGGATCCCTCGACCGAGGTGATCCTGCTCTACCTCGAATCGCTCGGCAACCCGCGCAAGTTCACCCGCCTGGCCAGGCGCATCGCGAGCGTCAAGCCGATCGTGGTGGTCAAGTCCGGCGGCAGCCCGGCCGGGCACTCGGCCGAGGCGCTCAGGCTGTCCGACTCGGCGATCAGCTCGCTGTTCTCCCAGGCCGGGCTGATCCGGGTCGACGACCTCATCCAGCTCTTCGACGTGGGGCAGCTCCTGGCGTACCAGCCGCTGCCGTCGGGGCCGCGGGTCGGGCTGGTCACCAACTCCGACGCGCTCGGGCTGCTCGCCGTCGACGCCTGCGTGGCCGCCGGGCTCGAGCCCCGCCCGCCGGTGAACCTGGGGGCCGCCGCGGGGGCCGCCGAGTTCGGCGCGGCGCTGGAAGACGTGCTCGCCTCTCCCGACGTCGACGCGGCCGTCGTGATCTACATGCCGCCGATCCCCGGCACGGCCGGGTCGGTCGCCGCCGAACTGCTCCGCGTGTCCGGCGCCGCCTCCGAGAGGGGTGTTGCCGGGAAGCCTGTGCTCGCGACCTTCGAGGGCTACCTCGGCATGCACCCCTGCCTGAGGACCGGCGACGGCGCGACGCCCGGGCCCGGGTCCATCCCGTCCTATGCCGCGCCGGAGGAGGCGGTGAGGGCGCTCGCGCACGTGGTGCGGTACGCGACCTGGCGCGCCCATCCGGCCGTCCCGCCGCCGGAGCTGGACGGCATCGACACCGACCGCGCCCGCTCCCTGGCCCTCCGCGCCCTGACCTCGCCCCCGGAACCCCTTCATGAGGAGCCCGTCGGTTCGCGCGCGGAAACCCCTGCGGGGGAGTCCGCCGGCTCGGGCGCGGGAACCGTTGCGGAGGAGCCCGTCGGTTGGCGCGTGGAAACCTCTGCGGGGCGGCTCGCCGGCTCTCCCTCGGAGATCCTTCCGCGGGAGCCTGAGCAGGGGGCCGGACCTGCGGCCGCTGAACTCTCCGGCCCCTCCGCCGGGCCTGGGGACTCCGCGTCCGGCGAGCGCGCCGCGCGGGTCCCCGCGTCCGGGCTGTTCGCCGCGCCGGGGCCGCTTGTGGAGATCGACGCGGCCGAGCTGCTGTCCTGCTACGGGCTCGCCGTCTGGCCCGCCGAGGTCGTCCGGTCGCCCGACGAGGCGGTGGCCGCCGCCGAGCGGTTCGGCTGGCCGGTTGTGCTCAAGGTGGCCGATCCGGAGGCCGCACGCCGCGCGGGAACCGTCCGGCTCGGTCTCGGGGGGCCGGAGAGCGTGCGTCACGCGTACGCCGAGTTCGCCGAGCAGCTCGGCGCGGACGTGGAGCTGGCCGTCCAGCGGATGGCGCCGCAGCCCGCCGTGCCGACCGTGGTGGGAGTCGTCGAGGACCCGGCGTTCGGGCCCGTGGTGTCGTTCGGGCTGGGCGAGGTGACCGCGCGGCTCCTGCTTGACCAGGGCTTCCGCCTGGCCCCGCTGACCGCCGAGGACGCCTCCGGGCTGGTGCGGTCGGTCCGCGCCGCGCCGCTGCTGTTCGGCCAGTACGGCTACCCGCCCGTCGCGGTGGACGCGCTGGAGGACCTCCTGGTGAGAGTCGGCCGTCTGGCGCACGACCTGCCGGAGCTGGCGCGGCTCGACCTCGACCCGGTGCTGGTGGGGGAGTCGGGCGTCATCGTGCTCGGCGCCAGGGCCACCCTCCGCACCCCACCGGGCCCGCGTCTCGACGGCGGCCCCCGGAGGTTGGCATGAAGCCAGGTCTTTCCCACGCCAAGCGCTCATTAAAACATAAAAGATAGCATTTATCGCAATAACCATTTAAATAAATGTTATATAGCGATATGTCCACGGGGTGAGCGCACAGCGTAGCCCTGGCAGGATGGACCCATGAGGGAAACCCGAGTCTCCGCCGCGGGTCTGCGTGAGGCGATAGAGCGCAGCGGCTACTACCCCGACCTCGTCACCGATGCGGTCGAATCCGCGCTGGGCAAGGAGGCCGTCACCGCCTTCGTGGTCCACCACGAGGCCACCTTCGATCCCGCGATGGAGGTACGCAGGCACGTCACCGTCCTGGTGCTGTCGGCGACGAGGCTGCTGGTCTGCCACACCGACGAGCACCCGGCCGTGGAGGGCGTCTCCACCTCCCACGCCTCGACCACCACGGAGGCGGTCCGCCTGAGCCGCGTCCAGTCGGTGGCGGTCACCCGCGTGGTCCCCGACCCCGCGTCCTACGTCCCCGGAGTGCCGCCGACCGAGGTGACGCTCACCATCGGCTGGGGCGCCATCTCTCACGTGGATCTCGAACCCGCGACCTGCGGCGACGAGAACTGCGAGGCCGACCACGGCTACACGGGCGCGATCACCGCCGACGACCTCTCCCTCCGGGTCAGCGAGGCGGCCGACGGCCCGGAAGCGGTCACGCACGTCCTCGCCTTCGCCAAGGCCCTCTCGGAGGCCACCGCCAGGGCGGCCGCCTGACGCGCCCGCGGTTCACCGGCCGCCGTCCACACGGGCGGGGTCACTAGGATCGGGGCATGGCCGACAACCCGCCGCTGGTGCCGTCGTACGGCTCCGCGTCGCTGGCGGACCTGACGCCGTCCCTGCTGGCCGCCCTGGGCGTGGGCGGGCAGAACGTGCTGCGGCTGGAGCCCGCCGAGCGGGTCTGCCTGTTCCTGGTCGACGGGCTCGGCGCCGAACTGCTGAGGGCGCACCCCGACCGGGCACCCTTCCTCACGGCCGCCACGGGCCGCACTCTCACCGCCGGATTCCCCGCCACCACCGTCACCAGCCTGTGCTCGCTCGGCACCGGCATCCCGCCGGGCGAGCACGGCATGGTCGGGCTGACGCTCGCCGTCCCCGGCACCCGCCACGTCTTCAACTGCCTGCGCTGGACCCTGCCCGGCGGCCTGGTCATGGACCCGCTCCAGTGGCAGCCCGCCACCACCGTCTACCAGCGCGCCACGGCCGCCGGGATCGCCTCCTCGTACGTGGCACCCGCCGAGTTCGAGGGCACCGGCCTGACCGAGGCCGTCTACCGGGGCGTCCGCTACCTGCCGGCCGACAGCGTCGACGAGCGCGTCGAGCGGGCACGGGCGGCCCTGGCCGAGCCGAGGGCGCACGTCACCGTGTACTACGGCGATCTCGACGCGGCCGGCCACATGACCGGGTGGGGCAGCGAGGAGTGGCTGCGCCAGCTCGAGATCGTCGACTCGATGGCCGAGCGGCTGGCCGCGGCCCTGCCTCCCGGCTCGGTGCTGTACGTCACCGCCGACCACGGCATGGTCAACGTGACCGAGAAGATCGACGCCGAGAGCGTCCCCGAGCTGGCCGCCGGCGTGGCGATGCTGGGCGGCGAGGCCAGGGCCAGACACGTGTACGCCGAGCCCGGCGCGGCCGGCGACGTGCTCGACGCGTGGCGGGCGATTCTCGCGGGTCGCGCCTGGGTGGTGCCGCGGCAGGAGGCGGTCGAGTCCGGCTGGTTCGGGCCGCGGGTCAGCGCCGACTGGCTGGGGCGCATCGGCGACGTCGTGGCCGTCCCGTACGCCGATCTGGCCATCACCGCCCCGTCCCGGCACCCGATCGAGGCCCTGTTCACCGGCTATCACGGTTCGATGACCGCGGCCGAGCAGCACGTCCCACTTCTGGAGGTAAGCAGCCGATGAGTCCGTTGATCACTTTTGCCGAACTCGCCGCGCTCCACGGCGCGAGCGTGCTCGACGTGCGGCACCGGCTCGGCGGGCCACCCGGGATCGGGCTGTACGACGAGGGGCACATCCCGGGAGCCGTCTACTGCGACGTCGACACCGACCTCGCCGCCCCTCCCGGCAAACTGGGGCGCCATCCGCTCCCCTCGGCTGAGGACTTCCAGCGGGCGATGCGGAGGCTCGGCGTGTCCGGCAGCCGCCCGGTCGTGGTGTACGACGACGCGGGCGGCATGAGCGCCGCTCGCGCCTGGTGGGCGCTGCGCTACTTCGGCCACCAGGACGTCCGGGTGCTCGACGGCGGGCTCGCCGCCTGGGCGGGGTCGCTGTCCAAGGAGCGTCCGCAGGTGGCCGAGGGGGATTTCACCGCCGAGCC
The DNA here is from genome assembly GCF_040300065.1 of Nonomuraea sp. NPDC000554. NCBI lineage: Bacteria > Bacillati > Actinomycetota > Actinomycetes > Streptosporangiales > Streptosporangiaceae > Nonomuraea > Nonomuraea sp. NPDC000554. The sequence goes on from NZ_JBEPDC010000009.1 coordinate 63,122, forward strand.
CGGCGGCATGCCGTTGCTCGACGCCGACGAGGCCGCCGCGCTGGCCACCAGGGGCGTGCTGCTCGACGCCAGGGCAGCCGAGCGGTACCGGGGCGAGGTGGAGCCCATCGACCCGGTCGCCGGGCACGTGCCGGGTGCGGTGAGCGCCCCGACCACCGAGAACGTCGGCGCTGACCGCACGTTCCTGCCCGCGGCCGAGCTGCGGCGGCGCTTCGCGGCGCTGGGTGTCACTGACGGGGTGGAGGCGGGCGCGTACTGCGGCTCGGGTGTGACGGCCGCGCACGAGGTGCTGGCCATGGAGATCGCCGGGCTGCCCGCCGCCCTCTACGTCGGCTCGTGGTCCAACTGGGTCGCCGACCCGGCCCGCCCGGTCGCCACCGGCTGATCGCCCACGCCGGACAGGCCGCGTGGGAGCAGACCGAGTCGCATCAGATCCCGCCGCATCGGCCCGCGCCGCTCACCACGGGCTGGTCGCCCGCGCCAAAGCAGGCGAAGCACCACACCTCGGACGCGGCCGAGGCCGCCGCCAGCGCCGAAGCGGGTGGCCGTCCGGCCGCCACGAGCTCGTGGAACATGGTCATCACGGCCAGCGCCTCCTCGTCGCCCACCGGCAGCAGCCCGGCGACGACGCACGACGCGCCCCTGGCCAGGAACGTGCCCGCCAGGCCGAGGGGCGCGCCCTCGGCGGGCGTCCGGGCCATGCCGGAGTCGCACGCCGACAGCACCACCAGCCCCGCCGCCCGCGACAGCCCCAGCAGGTCGTAGGCCATGAGCCGGCCGTCGTCGAGCGTGATGCCCGACAGCAGCGGGCTGCGCGCGTGGAAGACGCCGTGCGCGGCCAGGTGCAGCACGTCGGCCGTGGCCAGCGCCGCCAGCACGGCGTCCGTCCGCGCCGGGATCTCCCGCGCGCCCGGGTGGCAGCCGAGCACCCGCGCGACCTCCGCCTGCGCGTGCGTGAGAGCCGGGCCCGCCGCCGCGACCACCGCCGGGCGGTCGGCGGGAACGGGCGCGCGCTGCCGGGCCTCCAGCCAGGCCGCGGCGCTCGCCACCACGCTCACCGGCCGGCCACGCAGGGACGGCAGCGCCGCCCACGGCAGCGTGTGCAGCACCCCGGCAGGCACCACCACCAGCGGCCGGTCGCGCAGCGCGGCGGCGAGCGGCCCGAGCAGCATCTCCTCCAGGTCCGCGGCGGCGGCCTCGACCGGGCCGTCGGAGGGCCACGGTCCGCAGCCACCAGAGCCGCCGGACGTCCTCGACCCGGACTCGCCAGGGCCGCTGGAGGTGCGTAGCGCGTACCGGAGCCGTACCAGCGCCTCGGCGACCGCGTCCATCGCTCCCAGGCGCCGCAGCGCGACACGCTCGGCGGTGATCACCACGGCCAGCAGCGAGCCGTCCTCGACGACGAACTCCACCAGGGCCGAGTCGCCCAGCACCGCCCGGACCTGCTCGGGATCGGCCAGGCAGGCGGCCTGCCGGGGCGCGGTCACCGACCGCCACCGCTCGGCCCAGTCGAACACCTCCGCCGCGTCGCCGTCGCGCACCGCGAGCCGCAGCCCGAACGCCGCCAGCCGCTCGCCCGCCCGCGCCGCGTGCGCCCGCAGCGACGGGTCGTCGAACGTCTCCGCCTGCCCGCCCACCTCGGCCAGCCCGTCGCGGACCGCGACGAGCGCCCCCGTGACGTCCTCGCGCACCGCCGCCTCCAGCGCGAGCGCGTGCTGGCGCACCAGGGGCGGCACCTGTGACGCCTGCGCCAGATGCTTGGCCTGCAACTCGGAGGCGAGCGAGGTGAGCTTGGCGCCCGCGGGCACGCGGTGCTTCCTGGCGTCCAGGGTGAGGCGGGCGAGCTGGGCGGAGGCGGCCGGCTGGTCGTCGATGGCCAGCGCCGCCTCGGCCGCGGCCAGGCGCAGCGCGGCGGCTGCCACCAGGTGCCGGCCGCCGTCCTCCATCTCGTCGGCGCACGCGACCAGCTCGTCCACCAGCCCGGACGTGGGGCCCTCCAGCGCCAGCCTGGACCGCAGCACCACCTCCCTGGCCAGCGGCAGCCACGCGTCGCGGTCCTGTGCGGCCAGTTCCCGCGCGGCGCGTTCCGCGACGGACAGCGCGCGCCGCGCGTCGCCGGTCAGCAGCTCCACCTGGGCCAGCTTCAGCCGCGCCTCGGCCAGCGCCACGTGCGCGTCGGACGTCTCCAGATCCGGCACGGCCAGGCTGAGCAGCGCCCTGGCCTCTCCCGGCAGGTGCGCGGCCAGCAGGGCGCCCGCGAAGTCGGCCCGCATGGTGGCCAGCCGCTCGGGGAAGCCGAACAGGGTGTCCTCGGCGGCGCGGTAGTGCGCGAACGCCCCCGCGATGTCGCCGCGCCGGACCGCGAGGAACGGCAGGTTGGCGGCGGCCAGGCGGGCGAGGTGGTCCAGCCCGGCCTGCTGGGTGATCTGCAGGCAGGCGGTGATGTCGCGCATGGCGGAGTCCCAGTCGCCGCGGTAGGCGTGCACCAGGCCGCGGTTGAGCAGCCCTCCCGCCAGGAACCTGCGGTCGTCGGCGGTGCCGGGCGCGGTGACGAGCGCGACCAGCGACCGGTCGCACGAGGCGATGGCCTCCTGGTAACGGCCCAGGTGGGCCAACGCCACGGCGCGTTGCGTGTCGAGCTTGGCCCGGTCGAGCGGCGACAGGTACGCCCACGCCAGGGCGGCCACGCGTAACGCCTGGAGGGGATGGCCGCGCTCGGTGCGCACGGTCACCAGCGAGAGCCTGGCCTGCGCGATCCGCTCGCCCGGCGCTCCGCAGGTGGCGATGGCCCGCCTCAGGTAGCCTTCGGCGGCCTCCAGATCGCCCAGTTCGCGGACCGACAGCGCCAGTGCGCGCAGCGCCACGACCGCTGCTTCGACCGCGCCCGTCCGCTGGGCGGCGCGAAGCACCGCGCGTCCGGCGTGGAACGCCTGCTCGGGATCGACGACCGACCGCGACACGGCCGCGTCGGCCGCCGCGACCAGCGCGTCGCGCTCCTGGAGGCCGGGCCGCGCGGCGTGGTGCTCGGGTGTCGGCATCGTGCCGCCTTCGGCTTCGCGCAGGGGCCAGGGTGCGGCCCTGGCCCCTGCCTCATGGGCGGATACGTACCCACCTGGTCTGGACGGGGGACTGGCCAGGACGGTGGCACACCACGCTGAGCCAGCCCGGAGGCAGGCCGGTGGCCGCGAACTGGCCGGATCGGGACAGACGCCGGGTGAGCGTCAGATGCGGGGTCCGGACGTCGACATGGCTGCCCTCTCCGGGATGCGGGGACACCTGCCCGGCGACGTCGATGAGCCCGTCGCCCACGGTCACCTCCAGGTCGAAGGTGAGGCCGGCGGCGACGAACCGGACCATGTGGGGACCGTCCATGCCGCGCACGCCGCGGGGTGCGGCGCGTTCGGCGGGGTTGGCGGTCACCGCTTGCGAGACCCGCAGCCCGAAGGCGTCACGCGCGGCGGCGGACACATGCCCAGGGATCGGGTCGTTTCCGGCAGCGAGCCGGAGGGCCGCTAGGAAGTATTCGTCGTTGTTCATTGCACCGTCTCCTGTTGTGAGATCAGGGTGCGCAGTTTGTTCAGGCATCGGGCCCTGGTCGGACCGACGCTGCCTGCCGGAACCCCCAGCCGCATCGCCACCTGCTGGCTTCCTTGGCCCGTTGCGACCAGCAGGAGCAGAGTGCGGCATGGTTCGTTGAGCGTGGAGACCGCCTGCCAGAGCAGACGGCTCCCGTCGGCTTCGAGGACCGCCGACGCTGGATCTGGATCGAACACGACGTCACAGGAGGGAAGGCCCGGAGGCTCCTTCCTGAGAATCCGGATCGCCTCGCGGCGCGTGGTCGTCGCCAGCCACGCGCCGATGCCCGCGGGGTCACGGATGGTGTGCAGATGCTCCAGCAGGCGCAGCCAGGCTCCCTGGACCGCGTCGGCGGCATCGGCGCTGTTCAGACCACACGCGCGGGCGACCGCCCACATGCGCGGCCCGAACCGGGACTCGAGCTCGTCCCAGGCGGTGCGGTCGTCGTCAGCCGCGGCTTTGAGCAGCTCCGCCGGCTCGCGTGGCTCGTCCATGCTGACTCCTTGCCGTACCTCACAGGAGGTCATAGCTACCTCCTCGTGATTGGCCGGGGACTGAGCGTAAACTCTACAGACTCGACGGGACGAGAACTCCCAGATCGGGAATTTGCCGGGCCCCCTCCCGATGGAGCAGCCCTTTGACCGCGTCATGCACCGGCCGCTCCTTGGCCGCGTCGGCGATGGCCCCGGCGACCAGCGCCGTGGCGAAGGACGTGCCGCTCCAGGTCGCGTAGCCGTCGAACTCGCCTCGCTCCAGGAAACTGCTGGTCAGCCACTCCCCCCGGGCGCAGGCGTCCACCCAAGGGCCGTGCGCGGAGAACGGCGCGCGCTGCTGCTCGGTGGGGTCGACGGCGCCCACCGCGACGACGCCCGTCAGCGCGGCCGGCCAGAACGGCCGCTCGCTCCCCGTGTTGCCCGCGCAGGCGACGGCGACCGTGTCGGGCATCGAGCCGAGCGCGTCGGCCAGCAGGGGCGGTGGCCGGTCGTCGAAGGTGTGCCCGCCGAAGGAGAGGTTGAGCACCTGTGGCGGGAACCGCCGCATCCGGTGCAGCGCGCGCACCACGCTCGCCTCGTCGCCCACGCCGTTCGCGTCGAGCACCCGGCTGACCCGCAGCGAGGCGCCCGGCGCCTGGCGCAGCAGCAGGCCCGCGACGAACGTGCCGTGCCCGGCCTGGCCGCCCTCGGTGGCGTCGGCGCTCTCGGGGCCCAGTTCGGTGTACCAGCCGCTGTTGGCCCACCACGGGTGCCGGGCCACGCCGGTGTCGAGCAGGCCGATGGTCACCGGCGAGCGCGACCTGCCCTGTCGGTAGTGCACGGGCTTGACGGGGAACGGCCTGCTCGCGGGCCCGCCGAAGAACAGCGGCTGGCCTGCGAACACGTGGTTGGGCGAGGCCCTGAACCCCTGTTCCCGCAGCTCCATGGCGACCTCGCACGGGTCGGCGCCGGGTGTCAGGTGGAGCACGCACACGCCGTCTGCCTCGGCGACCGCCTGGGTCCAGCGGGCCACGGCGGACAGCGCGCTGCGATCGGTCAGCACCTGACCTGGCCGGATCAGCGCTTCACCGACTGATTGGATGTCCATGAGCCGGTATCTTTCCTCGCTCGGGCCCGTGTCACGCGCCACAGCCGCAACAACTTGGTATGGCCCCCCACTGGTGTCCGATGGCAACCGACGGTAGTCTCTCCCTAGTCACTTGTGATCATCCCGGGTCGAGGCCGTTGGGGAAGGCGCACCTCGTACCGAATCGGGAGGTCCGGTGTCTGCTCGTGGCGTGCTGTACGTCCACTCGGCTCAGCCCGCGCTGTGCCCTCATATTGAATGGGCGGTCGCGGGTGTCCTTGGCGTGCCCGTAGATCTGACGTGGACACCCCAACCTGCCGCGCCCAATGTCGTGCGGGCGCAGGCGGAGTGGGAGGGCCGTCCGGGCATCGCGGCGGCCATCGCCTCCTCCCTCATGGGCTGGCAGCGCCTCCGTTTCGAGATCACCGAGGACGCCTCGTCCGGTGTCGACGGCTCGCGCCACGCCTACACGCCGACGCTGGGCGCCTTCACCGCGGTGATCGGAGCCGCGGGTGACATCATGATCCCCGAAGACCGGCTGCGCACCGTGATGATGACGGCCTCCCAGGGGCGGTGCGTGCTGGAGGACGAGCTCGACAAGATGCTCGGCAGGCCGTGGGACGAGGAGCTGGAGCCGTTCAGGTACGCGGGCGACGGCGCGCCCGTCCGCTGGCTGCACGCGGCGGTGTGACCCGGGAACGCCGATGGGGCCCCGCACCTGAACAGGTGCGGGGCCCCATCGGATAGGTCGCGTTACAGCGGGATGTTCCCGTGGGCGCCCCTGGCCGGGGTCGCCTGCGCGAGGACCTTGGCGATCGCGCCGCGCGTCTCCTCCGGCTTGATGACCTCGTCGATCACGCCGATCTCCTGGGCCCTGGCCAGGCCGCCGGCGAGCTGCTCGTGCTCGGCGGCGAGCCGGTGCTCCAGCGCCGCGCGCTCCTCCTCCGGCGCCGCCGCCAGTTCGCGCCGCTTGAGGATGCGCACTGCGGCGACCGCGCCCATGACCGCGACCTGGGTCGTCGGCCATGCGAACACCTTGGTCGCGCCGAGGGCGCGGGAGTTCATCGCGATGTACGCGCCGCCGTACGCCTTGCGGGTCACCAGCGTGACGCGCGGCACGGACGCCTCGGCGAACGCGTGCAGCAGCTTGGCGCCGCGGCGGACCACGCCGTCGTGCTCCTGGCCCACGCCGGGCAGGTAACCCGGTACGTCCACGAGGACAACCAACGGCACTCCGAAAGCGTCACACATACGAACGAATCGGGCGGCCTTCTCGGCGGACGTGGCGTCGAGGCAGCCGCCGAGCCGCATCGGGTTGTTGGCGATCACTCCGACCGTCCGGCCGCCGAGGCGGCCGAGCGACGTGACGATGTTCGGCGCCCACTTGGGGTGCAGCTCGATGCCGGGCTCGTCGAGCAGGCCGTTGACCAGCGGCTTGACGTCGTAGGCGCGGCGGGCCGACTCCGGCAGCAGGCTGGAGAAGTCGATCTCATCGATGCCGGACGAGCGCACCCGGCCCTGGTGGCCGAGCAGCGAGGCGAGCTGGCGCGCCTTCAGCAGCGCGTCGGTCTCGTTCTTGGTGACGACGTGCACGACGCCGCTGCGCTTGCTGTGCGGTTCGGGGCCGCCCAGGGAGGCCGCGTCGACGTCCTCGCCGGTGACGCTGCGGACCACGTCCGGGCCCGTGACGAAGATGCGGCCGGAGTCGGCGAGGATCACGAGGTCGGTGAGCGCGGGGCCGTAGGCCGCACCGCCGGCGGCGGGCCCGACGACCACGGAGATCTGCGGCACCACGCCGGACGCCTTGGTCATCGCGGCGAAGACCCGGCCGACGGCGTGCAGCGACTCGACGCCTTCGGCGAGTCGCGCACCGCCGGAGTGCCAGATTCCGATGACCGGCACCCGCTCACGGACGGCCACGTCGTAGGCGTGCACGATGTGCTCGCAGCCCTCGCTGCCCATCGCGCCGCCCTGGAAGCGGGCGTCACTGCAGAAGGCGACGACGGGGACACCCTCGACACGGCCCATGGCGGCGAGCACGCCGCTCTTGTCCTCGGGAGTGATCAGCCGCAGCGAGCCCTCGTCGACCAGCGCGGTCAGACGGACGAGGGGGTCGCGGGGATCGGCAGGCTCCTGATCGGAGCCGGGCGTCACCACCCGGTTGTCGAGGACGGTCATTCAGGCTCCCTTAAACACGACGGCCGCGTTGTGGCCGCCGAATCCGAACGAGTTGTTGACCGCGGCGATGTCGCCCTCGGGCAGTGCGCGGTTCTCGCCGTAGACGAGGTCCACTTCGATGCCGTCGTCGAGTTTGTCGAGGTTGATGGTGGCGGGCACGATGCGGTGGTGCAGCGACTTGATCGTGAAGACCGACTCGATGCCGCCCGCGCCGCCGAGCAGGTGGCCCGTCATGGACTTGGTGGAGGTGACCAGCGGGTGCGTGCCGATGGCCTTGGCGACCGCCTGGACCTCGATGACGTCCCCGGCCGGGGTCGAGGTGGCGTGCGCGTTGACGTGCCTGACGTCGGCGCCCGTGACGTCGGCGTCGTTGAGCGCCTGGGTCATCGCCATGATGATGCCCCGGCCCTCCGGCTCCGGCTGGGTGATGTGGTGGGAGTCGGCCGAGTAGCCGACACCCGCGGCGTAGGCGTAGATCCGCGCGCCGCGCGCCTTGGCGTGCTCCTCGGACTCGAGCACCACGATGCCCGCGCCCTCGCCGAGCACGAACCCGTCGCGGTCACGGTCCCACGGCCTGGACGCGCCCGCCGGGTCGTCGTTGCGGGTGGACATCGCGCGTGCCGCGGCGAACGCGGCGATGTTGAGGCCGTGGATGGCGGCCTCGGTGCCACCGGCGACCACCACGTCGGCGCGGCCGCTCCGGATCATGTCCATGGCGTAGCCGATGGCCTCCGCGCCTGAGGCGCAGGCGGAGACGGTGGCGTGCACGCCGGCCTGGGCGCCGAGGTCGAGGCCGATCCAGGCGGCCGGGCCGTTGGGCATGAGCATCGGCACGGTGAACGGCGACAGCCGGTTCCAGCCGCGCTCCTTGTAGGTGTCGTAGGCCGAGAGCGTGGTGTTGATGCCGCCGATGCCGCTCGAGACCACGACCCCGAGCCGCTCGCGCGCCACGTCGGGCGCGCCCGCGTCCTGCCAGGCCTCGCGCGCAGCCACCAGGGCGAACTGCTCGCTGCGGTCGAGACGGCGGGACTCCGGCCGGGGCAGCACCTCGGTCGGGTCGACGGCGGCCGTCCCCGCGAACTTCACGGGGACGGTGTCGACCCAATCCTCGGTCAGGGTTCTGACGCCCGACTGACCGGCGAGGAGCGCCGACCAGGTCGAGGTGACGTCTCCACCGACAGGCGTCGTCGCGCCGAGCCCGGTGACGACGACACGTACCCGGTTTGCACTCACGTTTCGCGCTCCTTGATCGATCAGCGGGGATGTGGTCAGTTCTGGATGAAGGTGAGGACGTCCTTGACCGTCTTCAGGTTCTTGAGCTGGTCGTCGGGAATCTCGACGCCGAACTCGTCCTGGGCGGCCACGGCGATCTCGACCATCGACAGGGAGTCGATGTCGAGGTCGTCGACGAAGCTCTTCTCGGGGGTGACTTCCGAGGCCGGAATACCGGTGATCTCGTTGATGATCTTGCCGAGGCCCTCGAGGATCTCCTGCTCGCTGGCAGCCATGTCGCTAGTTCTCCTTTGGATTTTCTGGGTTCTGTACGGCTCGCACCGTACAAGCTGTGTCAGGTACGGCGAGCCGTACCGGATCCTACGGAATCTCGATCACTTGCCCCGCATAGGTCAGGCCCGCGCCGAAGCCCAGGGCCAGGGCGAGCTCGCCGGAGCGGACCTCGCCTCGCTCTACCATGCGGGAGAGCGCGAGCGGGATGGACGCGGCCGAGGTGTTCCCGGCGGTGACGATATCGCGAGCGATGACCGCCTTGTCGGCGCCCAGCTTGCGGGCGATCGCCTCGATGATCCGCAGGTTGGCCTGGTGCGGGACGAAGGCCGCGAGCTCGGACGGATCGACGCCCGCTCGCTCGCACGCCTCCTTGGCCACCGGGTGCAGCGCGGTGGTGGCCCAGCGGAAGACCGTCTGACCCTCCTGGTGCAGGAAGTCGTCGCGGTCCTGGATGATGATGGCGTCGGACTTGTCGCCCGCGCTGCCCCAGACGACCGGCCCGATGCCCGGCGTGTCGGTCGGGCCCACCACCGCGGCTCCGGCGCCGTCGGCGAAGATCACGGCGGTGGACCTGTCGGTCCAGTCGACCCACTGCGACAGCTTCTCGGCCCCGATGACCAGCACGTTTCTGGCCGCGCCGCCGCGCACCGCCGCGCTGGCCGTGGCGAGCGCGTAGCAGAACCCGGCGCAGGCCGCGTTGACGTCGAAGGCGCCGGGGGAGTTGATGCCGAGGCGGTGGGCCACGATGGCGGAGGCGTTGGGGATCTGCGTCTCGAGCGTGCAGGTGGCGACGATGACCAGGTCGATGTCGTCGGCCGACAGGCCGCTGGCGGCCAGCGCCTTACCGCCCGCCTGAGCGGCCATGTCCTCGACGGACTCGCCGGAGGGGGCGACCCTGCGCTCCTTGATGCCGACGCGTGACTGGATCCACTCGTCGTTGGTGTCCATGTTCTTGGCCAGGTCGTCGTTGGTGACGACGGTGGCCGGCTGGTAGTGGCCCAGGGCCAGCATCCTCGCGCCCGGGGCGACGTCGGGAATCCTCATTTGATCAGCTCCCTGGCCGCATCGAGGTCGTCTGGGGTCTTGAGCGCCACGGTCTCGACGCCCTTGAGCCCACGCTTGGCCAGGCCGGTCAGGGTGCCGCCCGGCAGCAGTTCGATCATCCGGGTGACTCCGAGATCAGCCATCGTGGCCATGCAGGAATCCCACCGGACGGGGTTGCTGACCTGGCCGATCAGCCGCTGGAGCAGCTCGGCGCCGGCCGTCACGACCTGGCCGTCGGCGTTCGACAGCAGCTTGACCCGCGGGTCGGCGGGGACGATGGTGGCGGCGGCCGCGCGCAGGTGCTCGACGGCCGGGGCCATGTGCGCCGTGTGGAAGGCGCCGGCGACCGACAGCGGGATGAGCCGCGCCCTGGCCGGTGCGTCGTCCTTGAAGGCGGCGAGCTGCTCCAGCGTGCCGCCCGCCACGATCTGCCCTGCGCCGTTGATGTTGGCGGGGGTCAGGCCGTGCCTGTCGATGGCGGCCAGCACCTCGGCCTCGACGCCGCCGAGCACGGCGGTCATGCCGGTCTCGGTGATCGCGGCGGCCTTGGCCATGGCCTGGCCACGCTCGCGGACCAGGGTGAGCGCCTGCTCGGGCGTCAGCACCCCGGCCAGCGCGGCGGCGGCCAGCTCGCCGACGCTGTGCCCCGCCAGCACGTCAGGAGTCGCGCCGAGCGCCTCTGCGGACGCCAGCGCGGCGGCCACGAGCAGGGGCTGGGCGACCGCGGTGTCGCGGATCTCGTCGGCGCCGGCGGTGGTGCCGTAGGCGATCAGATCGAGCCCGACGATCTCGGACCAGGCTGCCAGCCGGTCCGACAGGCCGGGAAGCTCGAGCCAGGGTGTCAGGAAACCTGGAGTCTGGGCACCTTGGCCCGGAGCGACGAGTACAAGCACGTAATTCACCATGCCCTGTAGAACTCCAACACGAGGGTAAGGATCCGTACGAACTTTGTCCTCGGTCTTTTGTAAGAACCCCACAGTGTGGGTTTCGGGGCGATTACGTTAGCGCCCGCCAGGTTACGGCGCTCTCCGAGAGCCTCCCGAGGATCAGCCCGACCTGGAGCGTGAAGGCCGACCTGCCCTCGGTCGGCTGGTAGCCGGTCAGTTCGGTGATCTTCTTGAGCCGGTAGCGGACGGTGTTCGGGTGCACGAACAGCAGCCGGGCGGTGGCCTCCAGCGAGGTGCCCTGCTCCAGGTAGGTGGCCAGGGTATCGAGCAGCGGCGTTCCCGCCAGCGGCAGGTAGACGTTCTCGACGAGCTGGCCCCTGGCGTCGCTGTCGCCGTCGAGCGCCCGCTCGGCCAGCAGGTCTTCGGCGTGCACCGGGCGGGGCGCGTCGGGCCAGCCGGCCGCCGCCTTCAGCCCGGCCAGCGCGGCCCTGGCCGACCTGGGGGCGGAGTGCAGGTCGGGCACCTCGGGGCCGATGACGATCGGGCCCTCGCCGAAGCGGGCCACGACCTGCCTGGCGGCGTCGTGCACGCTGCCCGCGCCGCCGACGATCACGATCAGCCGGTCGGCCTGCACCCCGGCGAGCAGGTCCATCCCGATGCGGCGGCCCTTCTCGCGCAGCCCGTCGATCACCGCCCGCGGGTCGTCGTCGGGCGCCTGCCCGGCGATCACGACCACGGGAGAGGAGGTCCAGCCGAGCGCGGCCGCCCATGAGTGCAGCCCGTCGTCGACCTCGCCGCGCACCAGCGCGTCGACGATCAGGGCCTCCAGCCTGGAGTCCCAGGAGCCCCTGGCCTCGGCCTCGCGGGCGTAGACGTGGGCGGCGGCGAACGCGACGTCGCGGGTGTAGCGGAGCATGGCCTGCTCCAGCTGGTCCTCGCCGCCCGGCGCGGCCAGCTCGTCGGTGCGCGCCTCGACCACCTCGACCACGATCCGGACGATGTCGACGGTCTGCTGGAGCGAGATCGACCGCTTCAGCTCGCGCGGGGCCGTGCCGAAGAACTCGATGCTGGGCGTGGGCCGGTTCTCGCCGGCGTGCTGGAACCACTCCACGAACGCGGCGATTCCCGCCTGGGCCACCAGCCCGACCCAGGAGCGGTCCTCGGCACTGAGCGCGCGGAACCACGGCAGCTGGTCGTCCATGCGCGCCATGGCCGCGGTGCCGAGCGAGCCCATGGCGCGCTCCAGCCTGCGAGTGGTGTCCTCACGGATGCGGTCCGTCACGCCTACCAGAGTGCCAGGTCCACTCAGATGACTGCGACGGCCGTGATGAGCCCGATGGCCACGTGCGTCACCGCGAGCAGCCGCGCGCCCGGTTGCAGCTCCTCCTCCTTGACCAGATCGCGCACCGAGATGCCGACCAGCTTGTCGAAGACCAGCATGGCCACCGTCTGCACCACGATGCCGACCAGGCCGAACACGACGGTGCCCGCCAGCCCCTCGACCAGCCTGCCGCCGGACGACCAGATGGACGCGGCGACGATGAGGCCGACCGCGGCCAGCGCGGAGGTGGCCAGCAGGGTGGCGTTCGGGTTGCGCTCGGTGCGGATGACCGCGCTCAGCTTGCCGGGCGTGGCCATGTCGATCACGTAGAAGCCGACGATCAGCAGGACCACGCCGACGGCGGCGTAGGCGGCGATGGCTCCGGCGCCGCGGGCGAGAACTTCCAGGAGGGACATGCTCACTCGATTCGGTGGGGGACGAAGGACGAGGTGTCATCGGTGATCAGGCCGGTCGTCTCCCTGATACCCAGGCCGGCGGCCTCGTCGCCGACCACCCAGGCGCCGAGCACCGGACGCTGACCGTCGAACTCGGGCAGGGCGTCGAAGGCCTGGAAGACGTGGCCCTCCTGGCCGTAGGAGCCGGGGGTCTCGCTCGTGCCCGACGGGGTCACGATCCGCATGGACGCGCCCTCCCTGCCGAGCAGCGGCTTGGAGATGTACGAGGTCAGCTCGCGAGGGCCGTCGAGGTAGGCGGGCAGCAGGTTGGGGTGGCCGGGGAACAGCTCCCACAGGATCGCCAGCAGCGCCTTGTTCGACAGCAGCGCCTTCCACAGCGGCTCGATCCAGGTGGAGTGCCGCACCGCGTGGCGGCCGAACGCGTCGGCCAGCATCCACTCCCACGGGTAGAGCTTGAACGCCGAGCGGATCATCCGCTCCTCCATGTCGACGAAGCGGCGGTTCAGCGCGTCCCAGCCGATGTCCTCCATGGCGATGGCGACCGTGTGGCGTCCGGCCTGCTCGGCGGTCTCCTGGAGGTAGGCCAGGGTCATCGCCTCCTCGCCGGTCTCGTCCATGTTCGTCCAGGCGAAGTGGGTCGGGCCCGGGGGCAGCGCCAGCTCGCGCCAGCGGTCGATGAGCCGCTCGTGGACGGAGTTCCACTGGTCGTCGCCGGGGTGGACGTCCTTCAGCCAGAACCACTGCACCACCGATGACTCCACCAGCGAGGTCGGCGTGTCGGCGTTGTACTCCAGCAGCTTGGCCGGGCCCGTGCCGTTGTAGCGCAGGTCGAAGCGGGCGTACAGGTAGGGGTCGCGCCGCTGCCAGGAGCGCGCCACCTCCTCGGCCGCCCACTCGGGGATGGCGAAGTCGGCGAAGCGGCCGGCCGAGACGACGTGCTCGACCGCCTCAAGGCACATCCCGTGCAGCTCCTCGACCTGGGTCTCCAGGTCCTCCACCTCGTCCAGCGTGAAGACGTAGTGGGTGGACTCGTCCCAGTAGGGGCGGGTCAGTCCCTCAGGGTGGGCCGTGCGGTGGTACGGCAGGCCCTGGCTTTCGATGATCGTCTCCCAGCCGTCCCTGGGAGTGCCGTGCTCGCGCCGCACCGGTCAGCCCCCGCCGCCCCAGTGGCTGCCGAAGCCGCCGCGCTGGATGCTGCGCCCGTTGCGGCTGCTGATGTTCACGTCCGACGGGCGGTAGGTGGTGCCGGAGCGGACACGGTTGCCGTGCCTCGTGCCGCCGTAGTACCAGTGGTAGGCGCCGCGGGAGCCGTTGTAGAAGTAGTGGTTGCCGCCGCCACCGTCGTCGTCATCGCCGTACGCGTAGGAGGCGTCATCTTCGCAGAAGGAGTCGTCCACGACCTCGTAGGTGCCGTCGGGCAGCTGGGTGGTGGTGTCGACGCAGTCGGCCGTGACGTCATCGTCGTCCGCGGCGCATCCGGTCAGCATGACCGACACGAGGCCGACGATGGTCAGCGTGATCACCTTGGACGATTTCGACCGCGGTGGTGAGGGTGGCACCGTTGGCGACGTTTGCCCCATAAGCTCCTGCCTTCATTGGCCGATCAGCCTAGCGGTCCCGTCCTTCCATCTCCATACACGGTGTTGCCGATGACTAGGGTAGGAATTGCCACATGACCCCTGTCGAGGCGTTGCGCGAGATCGCCTTCCTCCTGGAACGGGCGGCGGAGCCGACGTACCGCGTGCAAGCCTTCCGGCGCGCCGCCGCCGTCGTCGCCGACCTGCCGGATGACGAGCTCGCCCGGCTCGCCCGCTCGGGCGGTCTGGGGCAGCTGCCCGGCATCGGCAAGGTCACCGCGCTGGCGATCACCGAGGCGCTCGACGGGCAGGTCCCGACGTACCTGCGCAGGCTGCGCGCCACCGAGGGCGCCGACCTGGACGAGGAGACCGCCGCGCTGCGGGCGGCGCTCAAGGGCGACCTGCACAGCCACTCCGACTGGTCCGACGGCGGCTCGCCGATCGAGGAGATGGCCGAGGCCGCCAGGGGGCTCGGCCACGAGTACCTGGCGCTGACCGACCACTCGCCCCGGCTGACCGTCGCCCGCGGCCTGTCGGCCGCCAAGCTGAAGAGGCAGCTCGACGAGGTGGCCAGGCTGAACGAGCGGCTCGCGCCGTTCAGGATCCTGACCGGCATCGAGGTGGACGTCAACCTCGACGGCACCCTCGACCAGGAGCCCGAGCTGCTGGAACGGCTCGACGTGGTCGTGGCGAGCGTCCACTCCAAGCTGCGCATGAACCGCTACGAGATGACCCGCCGGATGGTGACCGCCATCGCCAACCCGCACGTGGACGTCCTCGGCCACTGCACCGGGCGGATCGTCCGGGCCGGCACCGCGCGGGGCGGGCGCAGGCCCGAGTCGGAGTTCGACGCCGAGCTGGTGTTCGAGGCGTGCCGCCGGTTCGGCGTGGCCGTCGAGATCAACTCCAGGCCCGACAGGCTCGACCCGCCCAAGCGGCTGATGCGCCAGGCGTACGAGAGCGGCTGCCTGTTCTCGATCGACTCCGACGCGCACGCGCCCGGGCAGCTCGACTGGCAGCGTTTCGGCTGCGAGCGGGCCGCCCGGTGCGGCATCGAGGCCGACCGGATCGTCAACACCTGGCCGCTCGCCGACCTCCTGGCCTGGACGGGCGAAGACCCGGCGGGGACGTGAGACGCCGAGGGCGTCGATCCGGCCTGGTGGCCGTTGCGTGAGACGCCTGTGGCCGCGGGGTGAGGGAAGGCTTTCCCCGGGCCGTCCCTGGCCGGTGATTGTCGGTGCCGGCGCGTAGCGTCGCGCTTGTGAACCGTACCGACCGGCTCTACGCGCTCGTCGAGGACCTGCGCGCGATCTCCCCACGCTGTCGTTCCGCCCGCGAGCTCGCCAAGCGGTTCGAGGTGAGCGTGCGCACGATCGAGCGCGACCTCGCCGCGCTGCAGGAGTCGGGGGTGCCGATCTACGCCGAGCCGGGGCGCAAGGGCGGTTACGCCATCGACAAGAAGATGTCGCTGCCGCCGCTCAACTTCACCCCCGCGGAAGCCGTCGCGATCGCCGTGGCACTCAGCCAGGCCGGCGACCAGCCCTTCGGCAGGCAGGCGCGCAGCGCGTTACGCAAGGTCGTCGCCGCCATGCCGGGGCCGGAGGGCGAGCTGGCCAGAGAGCTGGCCCGCCGCGTCCAGCTGGTCAGCCTGCCGCCTGACCACGCCCGCATCAACCCGCTCGGCGCTGAGGGCATCTCGCGCACGATCGAGGAGGCGCTGCTGCGCCGCCGCGTGCTCAGGCTCGACTACGCCGACGCCAAGGGCGCGCTGACCTCGCGCGACGTCGAGCCGGGCGTGTTCCTGGGCGGGCGCGGGGGCTTCTGGTATCTGGTGGCCTGGTGCCGCCTCCGCGACGACGTCCGCGTCTTCCGCCTCGACCGCATCGCCTCGGCCACCGTCACCGCCGAGCGCTGCCCCGACCGTCCGCTCGAAGGGTTCGCCACTGAGGTGCCGGAGATGGTCGTCCACGGCACGCTGCTCGACTAGTCGGTCGAAAACACCGACATAGGGTTGTCGCTCACCCGTTAGATCGTTTCTTTGTTCGAGAAGTGTGAGAGCGGCGGGCGGCATCGCCTTCGCCTGCGATCGGGATCTTGAACAGCAGATGATGATCGTCGCAGGCCGGTCAGGCACCTTCCCCGCCGACCCGGTTCCGCGCACGGGCCGCTCCCGGCGAGTGGCCGCCCTGGCCCTGGGCACGCCGCCGACCGCCGAGTGGCGGCGCGTCCAGGGCTCAGAAGTTGGCCTTGGCCAGCCAGCGGTCCAGCCAGGCGCGGTCGCCGAAGACGGCGAGCGTGTCGGGGCTGCGCCTGCCGTACAGCAGGAGCAGCAGGTCGCCGACCGGGCCTCGGACGGCCGCGTCGCCCTTGGCGTGGCCCGGCTCCCAGGCGATCCTGCCCGCGGGGCCCTGGGTGATCGTCCACTCGCCTGGCGAGTCGGTGGCGTGGAGGTGGATCGTGGCCCCCTCCGCGCCCAGCTCCGCCAGGCGTTTGGTGACCCAGCCCGCGTACGGGAGGTTGTCGAGGAACTCCTCGATGCCGTCGAGCGCCGTCGCCTGCGGGATCACCGGCTCCAGGCCGAGCGCCAGTTCGGCGTCGGCCCGGTGGATCACCAGCTCGAAGAGCATCCGGCGGGCCCAGTATCCGGCGTGCTGGTCCTTGCCCCAGCTCCACAGCGGCGTGTCGGGCTCGGTGGCGCGGAACGCGGCCAGGAGGTCCGCGGCGCCGGCCGCGAGCCAGGCCGGATCGCCGCTCTGGCCGGGCTCCAGGCCGTTGGGCACGTCCCGCGACCAGATGCGCTCACGCGTCCTGGTGGTCAGGATGTGCAGCACCCACCGGTGCGTCGTGCCGACGTGGGTGACCAGGTCGGCGAACGTCCAGCCGGGGCAGGTGGGCACCGGCGTCGTGGGGTCGGCGCCGGTGACCAGTTCGACGAGGCGCGCGGCCTCCGCCTCGACCAGCTCGCAGTAGTCCGTCATCCGACCGACACTAGATCAGGCGGCGGCGCAGGTGGTGCCCTTCACGGGCACCTTCCCGTTGAGCAGGTAGGCGTTCACCACGCCGGTCACGCACTTGTTCCCGGAGGTGTACGCGCCGTGCCCCTCGCCCTCGTACGTCACCAGCGTGGCGGTCTTGAGCTGCGCGGTCAGCCTGGGCGCCCACTGGTACGGCGTGGCCGGGTCGCCCTTGCCGCCGACGACCACGATCGGCTTCGACCCCGTCGCGTCCACGTGCCGGGCCTGGTCGCTGCCCCCGGCCGGCCAGAACCGGCAGAGCCCGCCCGGGCCCTCGCTGCCGAACATCGGCGAGATCTTCAGCGCGGTGGCCTCGGTGCGCCGCAGCAGCGCCTCGTCCGGCCGCTCGGTGCTGTCCACGCAGGTGATCGCCGGGAAGCTGGAGAGCTGCGTGGAGTACGTGCCGTCCGGGTTGCGGCCGGTGTAGGTGTCGGCCAGGTACATCAGCCCTCCGCCCTTGCCGTTCACCGCGTGCGCGAGGGCGGTCTCCAGGAACGGCCAGGTCAGGTCGGAGTACAGCGCCGCGGCGATCGCCGTGGAGGCCAGCCCCTGGGTGAGCTGGCGGCCGTTGACCGGCAGCGACTTGGCGGCGAGCTGGTGCAACAGCTTCTCGATGTTGTCGTCGGCCGCCTTCGCATTGGCGCCGAGGGCGCAGCCCTCCTTGACGCACCACCTCAGGAAGCTCTCATAGGCCTGCTGGAAGCCTCTCGTCTGGGCGAGCGCGCGCTGCTCGAAGTCGACCGTCGGGTCGAGCGGCGCGTCGAGCACCATCCGGCCGACGTTCTCGGGGTACTCGGTGGCGTAGACCGCGCCGAGCTGCGTCCCGTACGACATGCCGAAGTAGTTGAGTTTGGGGTCGCCGACCGCCGCGCGGATGCGGTCCATGTCGCGGGCCGCGTTGGCCGTGCCGACGTACGGCAGGACCTTGCCCGCGTCACGCTCGCAGTGCTGCGCGAACTGCTGGTTGGCCGCCTTGCCCTTCGCGCGGGTCTCCGCGTTGATGGGCAGGGTGTTGAGCGCCGCGTACGTCTCCATCTCCGCGTCGGTGCCGCAGCGCACGCCCGCGCTGCGCTGGACTCCGCGCGGGTCGAAGCTGATCAGGTCGTAGCGGGTGCGCAGCACGCCGAACGCCTTGGCCGCCTGGTCGAGGGTGTCGACGCCGGACGCGCCAGGCCCGCCGAAGTTGAACACCAGCGACCCGATCCGCTTGTTCGGGTGGGTGGCGGAGAGCTTGATGAGCGCCAGGTCGATCGTGTCGCCGTTCGGCTTGGAGTAGTCGAGAGGGACGGTCACCTTGCCGCACCTGACCGTGGTGTCTTCCTGAGCGGGCGTCGCGCCCTGGGGACGCTTGATATCCGTGCAGGGGCCCCAGGCGACCGGCTTGACGGTGACGGCGCCTTCCGGGTCGGCGTCGGGCACGGCCGGTGCGCTGGCGCAGGCGGAGACAGCTGCCGCGATCACGGTGACGGCGGCAAGGACATGGCGCATACAACATCCCCCTCGAAGTGTTTCAGGGGGAAGTAGTGCCCACAATACGGGAGACCGTCACCCAGTGGGGACGGTGGCGCGCGTGCCTCGCGCAGGCGCTTTCCGTACGACCGCGCGGACGCGGCGGCGCCCCCGCGAAGGAGATTTCGCGGGGGCGCCGATCTGCTGCCTCAGACCCCCATCGACTGGGTGTCGTTGCTCTCCGCGCCACCGGCCTCGGTGACACCGTTCTTCAGGTGGTAGCGGGCGATCGCCTCACGCAGCACCTCGCCGTCGAGCTCGCCCCGCTTCACGAGCTGGGTCAGCACGGCCAGCGTGATCGACGCGGCGTCGACGTGGAAGTGCCGGCGCAGCGCCGAGCGGGTGTCGGACAGGCCGAACCCGTCGGTGCCCAGCGAGGACCAGTCGCCCGGCACCCACTGCGCGATCTGGTCCTGGACGGCCTTCATGTAGTCGCTGACGCCCACGAACGGCCCCTGCGCCCCGGAGAGGACCTGCGTCACGTACGGCACGCGCTGGTCGGCGTCGGGGTTGAGCAGGTTGTGCTCCTCGCACGCCAGGGCCTCGCGGCGCAGCTCGGACCAGGACGTCGCCGACCACACGTCGGCCGACACGTCCCACTCCTCGGCCAGCAGCCGCTGCGCCTCCATCGCCCACGGCCCGGCCACGCCCGACGACAGGATGTTGGCCTTCGGCCCCTGCGTCTGCGGCCCGTCGGCGAACTTGTACAGGCCCTTGAGCAGGCCCTCGACGTCGAGGGCCGCCGGCTCGGCCGGCTGGAGGTAGGGCTCGTTGTAGACCGTCAGGTAGTAGAAGACGTCTTCCGGCTGCTCGCCGTACATCCGGCGCAGGCCGTCCTTGACGATGTGCGCCACCTCGAACGCCCACGACGGGTCGTAGGAGACCGCGGCGGGGTTCGTCGAGGCGATGAGCGGCGTGTGGCCGTCCTCGTGCTGCAGGCCCTCGCCGTTCAGCGTGGTGCGGCCCGCGGTGGCGCCCAGCAGGAAGCCGCGGCCCATCTGGTCGCCCATCTGCCACATCTGGTCGCCGGTGCGCTGCCAGCCGAACATCGAGTAGAAGATGTAGATCGGGATCATGTGCTCGCCGTGCGTGGCGTACGACGTGCCCGCGGCGATCGCCGAGGCCATCGAGCCCGACTCGCTGATGCCCTCGTGCAGGATCTGGCCCTCGGTGGACTCCTTGTACGACAGCAGCAGCTCCCTGTCGACGGCCTCGTAGGTCTGGCCGTGCGGCGAGTAGATCTTCGCCGTGGGGAACATCGCGTCGAGGCCGAACGTGCGGGCCTCGTCGGGGATGATCGGCACGAACCGGTGGCCGATCTCCTTGTCGCGCATGAGGTCCTTCAGCAGGCGGACGAACGCCATCGTGGTGGCGACCTGCTGCTTGCCGGAGCCCTTGCCGAACGTCTTGTAGACGTCGTCGCCGGGCAGTTTGACCGGCTTGGCGCGGACGACCCGCTTGGGCAGCACGCCGCCCAGCGCCGCCCGCCGCTCCTTCATGTACTCGATCTCCGGGTCGTTCTCGCCCGGGTGGAAGTACGGCGGCAGGTCACCTTCGAGCGCGGAGTCGGGGATCGGCAGGTACAGCCGGTCGCGGAACTCCTTCAGCTCGGCCTTGGTGAGCTTCTTCATCTGGTGGGTGGCGTTGCGGGCCTCGAAGTCCTTGCCGAGGGTCCAGCCCTTGATGGTCTGCGCCAGGATGACCGTCGGCTGGCCGACGTGCTCGCGGGCCGCCTTGAACGCCGCGTAGACCTTGCGGTAGTCGTGGCCGCCGCGCGACAGCTTGCGGATGTCGTCGTCGGTCAGGTGCTCGACCATCTTGCGCAGGCGCGGGTCGCCGCCGAAGAAGTTGTCGCGGATGTAGCCGCCCGACTCGACCGAGTAGGTCTGGAACTGCCCGTCGGGGGTGGTGTTCATCTGGTTGACCAGGACGCCGTCGACGTCGGCCGCGAGGAGCGGGTCCCAGTCGCGGCCCCAGACGACCTTGATCACGTTCCAGCCCGCGCCGCGGAAGTACGACTCGAGCTCCTGAATGATCTTGCCGTTGCCGCGTACCGGGCCGTCGAGCCGCTGCAGGTTGCAGTTGATGACGAAGGTCAGGTTGTCGAGCTCTTCGCGGGCGGCCAGGCCGATCGCGCCGAGCGACTCGGGCTCGTCCATCTCGCCGTCGCCGAGGAAGGCCCAGACGTGGCTGCGGCTGGTGTCCTTGAGCTGGCGGTTGAGCAGGTAGCGGTTGAACCGCGCCTGGTAGATCGCGCCGATCGGGCCCAGCCCCATCGAGACGGTCGGGAACTCCCAGAAGTCGGGCATGAGCCGCGGGTGCGGGTAGGAGGGCAGGCCGTGGAAGCCGTGCGACAGCTCCTGGCGGAACGCGTCGAGCTGGGCCTCGTTGAGCCGCCCCTCAAGGTAGGCGCGGGCGTAGATGCCCGGGGCGGCGTGACCCTGGAAGAAGACCTGGTCGCCCGACTCGCCGTGGTCCTTGCCGCGGAAGAAGTGGTTGAAGCCCACCTCGTACAGCGAGGCGGCCGAGGCGTAGGTCGCGATGTGGCCGCCCACGTTGGTGCGGGCGTTCGCGCGGGACACCATGATCGCCGCGTTCCACCGGATGTAGGCCCGGATGCGCCGCTCGACGTGCTCGTCGCCGGGGAACCAGGGCTCCCGCTCCGGCGGGATCGTGTTGATGTAGTCGGTGCTGCGCAGGCCCGGCACGCCGACCTGGTGCTCGCGGGCCCGTTCCAGCATGCGGAGCATCAGGTAGCGGGCCCTGGTGCGGCCCTCCGTCTTGACGACGTTGTCGAGGGATTCGAGCCACTCGTTGGTCTCACTGGGGTCGACATCAGGCAGCTGGCTGGGTAGGCCGTCGCTGATGATCGAGAAACGCTGGCGTCCGGAAGCCACTGGGTCTCGCCTTCCGAGGATGACTGATGTCTGGTCTGGGTCGCCTTCCATCCTGGTCGCTCGCGGTAGAAAGTGCATCTCTACTGGCGGGTAACCACGGTGTCCCTGCTGGCAGGGCCGTTACCGGTGGCCTAGACCACCGATGGTCGGACGAATTTCCACCAAAGGTTACATCTCGCCGCCAATTTAACAAGCGGGGAAAAGCTACGAAATTTCTCACAGTGCCGTGAAGAGGGAGAACTGTCATCCATGTCGGCAGACGTGCCGCGCGAGTCTAACCGTCCCCTCAGAGGTGCCTCCCATGGGGCTGCCAGGGCCTCGCCATCCCCATGGGGTCACTCCTGTCCATGCAAGCTGTGACCGCACCCGCGACCCGGCGCCATCGCGTGAGCGGCGCGTAACGTTTGGGTCATCATTCGCCCTCCCCGCATGAGGGGCGGAAGTTGCCTCTTTTCGTACGTCCCCGGTCGTACCAATGTGGTGAGTATGAACGCGACGGTAGGCGACCGGCTCCTTGTGCACGGGAATACCGTTGGGGAGAGGGACCGGGGCGGAGTGATCATCGAGGTCCACGGCAGGGACGGCGGGCCTCCGTACATCGTGCGGTTCGACGACGGGCACACCGGGCTGGTGTTTCCCGGCCCTGATGCGGTCGTTGTGCCTCAGTAGAATCTGTGTGTGAGATCTCAGATCATTTCCGTGGCCACGGGCTCACGAGAGACGGTGCACGACATCACCTCGGAATGCGCCGAATTCGTGCGGGCTCAGGGGGAGGACGGGCTGCTGCACGTCTTCGTCCCGCACGCGACGGCGGGCGTGGCGCTGATCGAGCTGGGGTCAGGTAGCGACGACGACACGCTCGCCGCGCTGCGCGACCTGCTGCCCGCCGACGACAGGTGGCGTCACGCGCACGGCTCGCGTGGTCACGGCAGGTCGCACGTCATGCCCGCGTTCATCCCGCCGTACGCGACCGTCCCGGTTCTGGGCGGCAGGCTGGCGCTGGGCACGTGGCAGTCGATCGCGCTGGTCGACCTGAATGTCGACAACCCGCAACGTCAGGTTCGCCTGTCGTTTTTGTCGGATTGATTCTGGCCGACTACGGCCGCACCCGTGGCGACCGTTGACGACTGAGGGTCACAGCGTGTGGACTGTCCCGAAGCGATAAACCGCATATGCGGGGCCACTCAAGCAGGAGGGATAAACGTGAGCGCGACCGCGGGTCAGGCGCAGGGCGAGCGCGGCCTGGCCGAACGACTCGGCCTGAAGCCGGGTCAGGTGGTGCAGGAGATCGGTTGGGACGAGGACGTCGACGACGAGCTTCGCGACTCCATCGAGGACCTGACCGGCAACGAGCTGCTGGACGAGGAGACCGACGACGTCGTCGATGTGGTGCTGCTGTGGTGGCGCGACGGCGACGGCGACCTCTTCGACGTCCTCAGTGACGCCATGCGATCACTCGCCGAAGGCGGCCAGATCTGGCTGCTGACTCCCAAGGCCGGGCGCGACGGCCACGTGGAGCCGAGCGACATCGGGGAGGATGCCGCTACCGCAGGTCTTTCGCAGACCAGCAGCATCTCCGCCGCCCCAGACTGGTCCGGAACCAGGCTGGTCTCGCCGAAGGGCCGACGCTAGGGAGCCAGAGCGCCTGCCATGCGGCAGGATGACAGGCGTGAACGAACGTTCTGCCGAGGTCGGCGCCCTAGCTCCAGACTTCGAACTCCAGGACCAGCACGGCACTCCGGTGAAGCTTTCCGGCTTTCGGGGGAGGAAGGTCGTGCTGGTCTTCTATCCGCTCGCCTTCAGCGGGGTCTGCCACGGCGAGCTGTCGGCGCTGCGCGCATTCGACGCCGACGCGCAGCTCCTCACCGTGTCCGTCGACTCCCTGTTCACTCACCGTGCCTGGGCGGACCAGGAGGGTTACGCGTTCCCGCTGCTCTCCGATTTCTGGCCACACGGACAGGTCGCGCGGGCGTACGGTGTGTTCGACGAGACGAAGGGGTTCGCGAAGCGGGGGACCTTCGTCATCGACGGCGCGGGCGTGATCCGGTGGTCGGTGGTCAATCCGATCGGCCAGGCGCGCGACGTCGCCGACTACATCAAGGCACTCGCCGACATTTCTTGACATCGGAGGAAACGATGCCCTGCTACCGCTGCGGGGCCCGGCAGACCGACCCGGTCCGTGGCGTGAGCCCCTGGAAGCGCGGGGTCCGTCACGAGGCGCAGGTGCTCATCTGCCCGGACTGTCAACGGCTGCACGACCTCGACCTCGACACCTGCGCTACCTGCGCGTCCACCTCGCTGATCTGCCGCCTCGGTGAGGTGGAGTGCCGGGCCTGCGGGTCGGTGCGCCAGGCGCGGGCCGACGCGTTCGTCGCCCCCTGCGCCCCGCCGGGGCTGTCCGCCGAGGTGGAGGCGGCGCTCAACCGGGTACTGGGACGCGCCTGAGCCCTTCGGGCAGGGCGGCGAGGAATCCTGGAGCTTCATCTTTCCGGACATTCGGTGAGCTGCGCTATCGTCTCCTTCCGTGTCCGCAATGAGTTCGTTCGTCGTCGCACTCGACGTCGGTGGGACGTCCATGAAGGGCGGCCTGGTCACCGAGTCCGGCGCTGTGCTGCTGAGCGAGCGCCGTCCCACCCCTCGCACCGAGGGCCCGGACGCGGTCGTCGCCGCCATCCGCGACTTCATCAGCCACCTCGCCGCCTCCGGTGAAGGCGTCCCGGCCGGCGTGGGCCTCGCCGTACCCGGCCTGGTCTCGGCCGACACGGCCGTCTACGCGACGAACCTCGGCTGGCGAGACGTCCCGGCGGCGGACTTCACGTCCCTGGACGTCCCGGTCATGCTCGGCCACGACGTGCGCACGGGCGGCCTGGCGGAGAGCGTCATGGGCGCGGGCAGAGGCGTCCAGGACTTCCTCTTCCTCCCCATCGGCACCGGCATCGCCGGAGCCATGATCGTCGCTGGCGAGCCGTACGGCGGCGCCTCGGGCTGGGGCGGCGAGATCGGCCACATCCCGGTCTTCCCCGACGGCGAGCAGTGCGCCTGCGGCCAGTTCGGCTGCCTGGAGACCTACGCGTCCGCCGCCTCGGTCGGCCGCCGCTACAGCCTCCGTGCGGGCGTCGAGAACGTCCGCGCGGAACAGGTCGTCTCCTCGGACGACCCCGTGGCGATAGAGGTCTGGGACGAGGCCGTGGAGGCCCTCTCCCTGGCGCTCGCCACGTACACCCTCCTCATGGACCCCACCATGATCGTCCTGGGTGGCGGGCTGGCGGAGGCGGGCCCCGCCCTCTTCGACCCGGTCCGCACCCGGCTCGTCAAACGCCTCGCCTTCCGCTCCGCCCCGCCACTGATCCCGGCGGCCCTCGGCGTGGACGCCGGCATGCTCGGCGCCTCCCTCCTGGGCTGGCGCGCAGCAGGCCGCCCCGAACTGGGCCCGGGCTGGGCGCTGGATGTGCGATCGGAGCCGTTGGTGTCGTAAGGTGTAGTGCCGATCAGGGGCGGTTAGCTCAGCGGTAGAGCACTCGCCTTACAAGCGAGGGGTCACTGGTTCGATACCAGTACCGCCCACCAGCGAAAACGCCCCGTTTCTGATCTTGGAAACGGGGCTTCGTACCATTAGCGTGCCATTGGCCCACGCGGGCGTGCACCCCCGAGGGTCCGTCATCGTCGTCCGGGATGTCCTCGTTGATCATGGCGTTCATCGCGTCGGCGATCTTGCGGTCTGCTTCCGCTGTGCTGTGCTGATAGATCAGCGCGGCGCGTACGGAGTCGTGTCCATCCGCTGCATGAGATCTTTCAGGCTCGCGCCGGAACTGGCCGCGATCGTGTTGCCCGTGTGCCGAAGATCGTGGAAGTGCAGGCCAGAGAAACCGATCTTCCGCGTGTTCTCGTCCCACTTGGCCGCGCGCCGGAAGTTGCTCCTACGAAGGACGCCGCCTCGTGATCCCGTGAAGATCAGCGCGTCCTCCTCAGGTCCGGTGAACCTCTCCAGGTGGTCGCGGAGCGCCGGGATGATGGTTGCCGGGATGGCGACCGTGCGCAGGCCTGCCCGCGACTTGGGCGGCCCGGGGGATACATCGTCCGGCTGTTCGCAGCCGAGCTCGCCGCGAAGCCGACGCCCGGCGCCTACCGTCAGAGTTCGTCTCCACCAGGATCGCGTTCGACCTCAGCGTTCGGCAACGCCGCACGGCGCTTCGCGAGATGGCGGCCGCAGTCACCATCAGCCCCGTACAGGTCCGCCGCCGAGCAGCCAGCCTGTGGGCGATACCTCTCACGGTGGTGTCCTCCAGTCGTGACGATCCCCTGTGCACGGACGCGACGGCCATAGCCGAACGGCGGCGTTTCTACTCCGTCTGGCATCCGCTGCAGGTCGATCTGTTGCGGCTGTCCTCGAACGCCGTGCACGTCGTCGCCGAGCGTGCGGGGCACCAGGTCCACAGGCACCGGCCGGACCTCGTCGTTGGACTTATCGTCGATCACATCAGTCGCGTCCGGGCCAAGGTCCGGATGACCTCATGACTGGTGCGTCGCTCTGGGCGTGCGGCCAAAGTGAAAGCGATGACCGTGGCGCCGCCACCAGGCGCGCAGTCAGAGCAGTTGAACCGTGGCCAGAAGAGCCAGGACCGCCGCCGCGTCAACCGAGGCGGCGAGGCTGTGCGAGGAGGTCAAAGCCCGAGCCGAACGGACTACCAAGGTTGCTGTCACCGGAAGGGTGATCGTCACGAAAACAGTCAGGCAGGCGATCGTGCCGCCGACGAGCACCACCCCGTAGACGATCAGCCAGCGGCGCTCACGACGGCTCACCCCCGCGACAGGGTCAGGGGCGCGCCGTCCTATCCGCCGCGCGAGCAGGCGCCGAGCGTAGGCGGTGGTCCCGAGACCCGTCTGGGTCGCAGCGTCAGCGTGACGCGTTCGCCGCTGTGGGGCTGAACCGGAGGTTCGGGGCTGCAGGTCACCGAGGCCGGCGGCCCTTCCTTTTACGGCTGGCCGGCACGGCCCGGCGGCCGGAGCCATTCTGTACGGGTTTTGGTGCTTGCCGCTGTGCCCGTTTCTCCGCAGGGGAGGCGGTGGCACGGCCCCGCGAGCTGTTCACTGTCCGGCCGCGGACGATGCCGATGAAATCTTCCACAAGGTCGGTGGTCGCGTCCGTGGGCCAGGCCAGCGCGACCTGAGACTGCGGCGCGTCCTGCACCGGCCGGTAAGTGAGATCCCTGCGGTGGTGGAGGCGTGCCAGCGACTGCGGAACCAGGAGAAGCCCAGTGCCGGTCGCTACCAACTCGACCGCGTGCGCTGTTGTGGCCGGGCGGGTGAACGCGGGCAGCCCGGGCCGGACCGTCCACTCGATGGTGTCGTCCAGAGGATGGAACACCTCGTCGTCGGTCAGGTCGGCGGTGGCCACCTCGTCGACGGCGGCCACGGCGTGGTCCTTGGGCACCACGACCACCGTGGTCTCCACGTAGAGGGGAATCACGCTGAGCCCGTCCCGGTCGACCGGCAGCCTGACGAATCCGGCGTCGGCGCCGCCATCCCGCAGGAGTCCCACCACCTCGGCGGCGGGAACCGCGACCAGGGTAATCGGCACGCCGGGCATCCTCTCGGTCCAGACGTTGACCCATTTCGCGGGTGTCACACCGGGCACATACGCCAGCCGGAACACCCTGCCGGTCTCCCCATCAGTCACTTCCTCAGGGTACCGATGTCAGGGGAACCCGTTCCGACTGACTACCCTTGACGCCATGACCTCGCCCAAACCGAAGACCATCCAGACGATGAAGCCCGAGACTGCGGCCAAGAAGCTGGGTGTCCTCCTCTCGGCCACTCCCGCCGAGTTCCAGGCGGGTGTCGTCTCCAGGGACGAGCTGAACGAGTTGCAGTCGACGCCACCCGCCTGGCTCGCTGACCTGCGCCGCAACGGCCCGCACCCCAAGCAGGTCATCGCCGCGAAGCTCGGGGTCTCCATTTCCGGCCTGGCCAGAGGCGGGATCACCAGACCGCTCACCACCGCTGAGATCGATGCGCTGAAGGCGGAGAACCCAGCGTGGCTGGAGCGCGAGCGGTCTATCCAGGCCGAAACCCGCAAAGAAGCACTCCGCCTCAAGCAACGCTAGACAGCTGAGATCCTGCACGTCTCCGACCCGAGACGAGCCCGTCGAATACGCCGCCGAGAGGTCCTCGTCACCCTTCCGAGGAACCAAAGAGCTTACGCACTGGGGCCAAGCACAGCCCGCCCCCGTCTCCGATTGTAGAAACGGGTTATGAGTCCGGCGGCCGTCTCGGACCGGCTGATCAACTATGGTGACCGGCCATGAGAACCCTCATCGTCGGCGGTAGTGGCTTTCTCGGCAGTGAGCTCGCTCGACAGTGTTTGCTGGCAGAGCACGAGGTTGCTGCGACGTATCTGACCCGGTCTGGGGAGACCGCCGGCGTTGAGTGGTTGCCGCTCGATGTGCGCCGACGAGAGGACGTCGATGCGCTGATCGGCGCCTTCCGGCCGGAGGTGGTCATTGACGCTGCGTACCGTCAGACGGATTGGACGACCACGGCGATCGGCGCCGTGAACGTGGCTCTCGCTGTCTCCAAGGCGGGTGGACGCCTCGTCCATGTGTCGAGCGACGCGGTCTTCTCCGGCGCTGCGATTCGCTATGACGAGACGTGCGTCCCTGATCCGATCAGCCCGTATGGTGCGGCCAAAGCCGCCGCCGAGACAGCGGTGAACGCGATCGTGCCGACTGCGGTCATAGCCCGAACATCCTTGATCATTGGTGACGGTGACTCCTCGCACGAGGCCCTGGTGCATTCACTGGCCACCGGCAGGTCGACAGGAGTGCTGTTCACCGATGACGTGCGGTGTCCCGTGCATGTCGTTGACCTTGCTGCGGCGCTCTTGGAACTTGCCGCATCTGAGTATCGCGGTGTCCACCACATCGCTGGAGCCGATGCGGTAAGCCGATACGAACTTGGGCTGCTCATCGCTCGCCGCGATGGCCTCGACGCGGACCATTTGCCTTCAGGCCGGCGGGCGGACACCAGGTTGCCCGGCCCTATGGACGTGCGCTTGGACTGCGCCATGACTCAACGGCGGCTTCAGGTCAAGTTGCGCGGCGCGCGGCAATTTCTGGGTGACGGTCAGCGCTGATCGCGACCACTGCCGGGGAGCGTGCATGGCAGCCTGTGGGAGCGGATCGAGCCGCGGCTACCGAAGGTGGAGCGGCGCACCCTCATCTGGGACGTAAGCGCCCGGATGACCGCAAGGCGCTGTGTGGGATCTTGTTCGTCCCTCTACACCGCGATCCCGTGGGAGTTCCTGCCCCAGGAACTCCGGGCGGCAGATCACCGAGTAGCCGAGCCGCCGCCGGACGAAATGAGGGCAGATCGGCCCGGGTGAGGTCGGCCGGGCGTCTCGGTAACGGCCCTTCAGTGGGATCGCTTGGCTGAAGTCGGTCAGCGGCTGCGCGCGGCCCGGTCGTACCTGCGTTGCGCTACGGCGACGTCATCGGCGCGCACGGTGATCCACTCGATCAGCTCTTGCAGCCGGGTCGCGAGTTCGGCGCCGATCGGTGTCAGCGTGTAGCTGACGCGGGGTGGTGTGGCTGGTTCGACGGTGCGCTCGATAAGGCCGTCGCGAGCGAGGAGGCGGAGGTTTTGCGACAGCATCTTCTCGCTGATGCCGCCGACCCGGTCGCGCAGCTCGAAGAACCGGTGCGATCCGGTGCCCAGGGCGCACAGGATGAGCGTTCCCCAGCGGCTGGCGACGTGATCGAAGACTTCCCGAGCTGGGCAGTCGCTGTGGAATACGTCATGTCGGCGGGGTGTGGTTGCCTCGGTCACCAGGACTCCTACGGCAAGGTTAGGGGCACACTCTCAGGTACATACTTACCAAAATATAGCTCCAGAGCTACGGTCAGCCCATGAATGAACTGAGCGTGGAGATCTGGTCGGACCTGGTATGTCCGTGGTGCTTCCTTGCGAAGCGCCGGTTCGAGCTGGCGCTGAGCACATTCGAGCATCGCGCGAACGTACAGGTGCGGTGGCGGGCGTTCCAGCTCGACCCGGACGCCCCGAAGCAGAGCACGAAAACCATCTCCGAGCGCATGCGCCGGGACCTCGGCATGCACCACGTGCAGATCAGGGCCCAACTAGACCGGATCACCGGACTCGCCGCGGAGATGGGACTGCACTACCAGGTGGCCGACGCGCGGGTGGTGAACAGCTTCGACGCCCACCGATTGCAGGCGTACGCCGACGACGTGGGGGTCGGCGACGCCGTGCGGGAGAGGCTCATGCGGGCCTACACGGAGGAGTGCGCCGACCTTGGCTCGCCACAAAACCTCGTACAGCTGGCCGCCGAGGCCGGGCTCGCCCCCGACCAGACGCGCCGGATTCTCGCCGGCCACGACTACGCCGACGCGGTCCAGGCGGACGAAGAGCGGGCGCGGCGGCTCGGCATCAGCGGCGTACCTGCGTTCGTCTTCGCCGAGCGGCACCTCGTCTCCGGCGCCCAACCGGCCGGCACATTCCTCGACAAATTGCGGAGGGTGTGGGCGCGGACCGCCGCCCGCGAGCAGGCCGGCACCGGTCAGGACGCCCCCGCCTGCACCGGACCGGGGCAGTGCGACTGAAGCGACCCCACCCGACCCCACCCGACACCGCCTGCCCGCCGAGGCGCCCCCAGCAGCCGCCCGCCACGGCAACGCCACGCCCTGCCCCGGCGTAAGCGCACCAAGAACAGACCCGAGCGCCCTCAGCCCAGAAGCGGGCCGAGAGCATCGCCCGAAAGGCAACTCGATGACCGAGATCACCCACCGTTTCGTCCAAGCGGGTGGAATCCGCATGCACATCGCGGAGGCGGGCTCAGGGCCGCTGGTGGTGCTGCTCCACGGCTTCCCAGAAACCTGGTATTCCTGGCGCCACCAACTCCTGGCCTTGGCCGCGGCCGGATATCACGCCGTGGCCCCGGACCAGCGCGGCTACGGGCGAACCGACCAGCCGGACGCCGTCGAGGACTACACGATCCTGCACACCGTAGGCGACGTGATCCACCTGATCGACGTACTCGGCGAGGAACACGCTGTCCTGGCCGGACACGACTGGGGCGGGGTTGTCACCTGGCACACGGCGCTGATGCGGCCCGACGTGGTACGCGGAGTCGCGTCCTTGAGCACCCCCTTCCAGCCGCACACAGACGGCCCTCATCTGGCCGCGCTGCGCGCCGCCGCAGGGGAGGACTACGCGAACTACTACTCCGCCTACTTCCAGCGGCCAGGCGTCGCCGACCATCAGCTCGGACAAGACCCGCGCGCAACAGTGCGCCGCGCGCTCTACGGGGCCTCCGCCGAGGGATACCCGTGGAGCCCGATCATCCCCGCAGGCGGCCACGTGCTGGACATCTGGCCGGAGCCGAGCAAGCTACCCCATTGGCTCACCGAGGAGGACATCGACACCGTCGCCGCAGACTTCGCCCGCACCGGTTTCACCCCTGCCCTGAACTGGTTTCGCAACTTCGACCGCAACTGGGCGCTCACCCACCCCTGGCACAACGCCGTCATCCAGCAGCCTGCCCTCTACATCACCGGTGACCGGGACCTGTCCGGGACCCTGCCCGGAGCCGCGGACCTGATCGCGGGCCGTGCGGCAGCCGTACCGCACGCGCGCGAGGCGATCGTGCTGCCGGGCTGCGGCCACTGGATCCAACAGGAACGACCCGAGGACGTCAACGAAGCATTGATCGCCTTTCTACGATCCCTGCCACAAGGCTGATCGCCTGGCGGCAGCACCCACCTTCGCCGCGATCGCGGCCGAGGCCAGGCGGCGGGAAGTCCGCCGTCTTTCCGGGCAAGGGGCTGACCTGGATCACGAACCAGTCATGGACGGCAGGCGCTGGGCCGCTCACGCGGAGGCCCCAGTGGCGGCGGTGGAACGTTGGACGCGGCAAAGTGTCCCTGTCGCTGTGCGACCTTGGTGGGTGCTCAAGTCTCACATATTGAGTCGCTGCCGTGGGTTCGCAAGCTCGGTAAAGAGCACGATCGAAGAAGACGGCATGATCTCCGATCGTGCAGGATTCACACGACCACGTGACGCCAAGCGATCCACCGCCTCCACTGCTATTCACGGCCTTGGTATGGCCGTGCGCGCCGATCGGTAATCGGTGCATCGCGGAAGTGGGCCCGTACCGCCAAAAGCTGGATCGTCACGTGGTTCTCTGCGCTCGGAAAGGGAACGGGATATGCCGCAAGAGGAAACAACCGCGCGCGTTGCCGTGCAAACACCGAGACCAAGGCTACGCGTCAGGAAACTGGGGCGGGCCGCCATCAGCGCGTTTGTCGCCCTGGTGGCCCTGTTCACCATGACTGCCGGCGCCGACGCGAGTGGAACCCCGAAGGAGCCCACCGAGGGTCCGGCGCTCTTCGCGCCCGGGTTCAGGCACGGGAAGGTCGCTGTCGAAGGCGGCGTCCTCCACTACGTCAAGGGCGGATCGGGCCCGGTCATCGTGCTCCTGCACGGCTGGCCGGAGACGTGGTTGATGTGGCGCAAAGTGATGCCCGAACTTGCCCGCGACCACACCGTGATCGCGTTCGACCTGCCGGGGCTGGGAGACTCCACGGTGCCGGCCGGCGGCTACGACAAGGTCACCACCGCACGGCGGATTCGCCAGGCCGTGAATCAGCTGGGCTTCCGCCAGGTGCAGATCATGGGCCACGACGTCGGCACCCTGGTCGCGTACCCGTACGCGCGTGACTTCCCCACCGAGGTGACCCGCCTCGCCGTGATCGAGGCGCCGCTGTCGGGCTTCGGTCTTGAGGAGCTGTACGGGCTGAGCTGGCACTTCCGGTTCAACTCGTCTCCCGCGCCGATTCCCGAGCGGATCATGGACAACGAGGACGTCAGCACGTACCTCGGCATGATCTACGACGCGTCCTACCGGAAGGATGCCATCGACCGCGAGCCGTACTACCTGGCCTACTCCGATCCGGCCAAGCGGAGCGCGGGGTACGGGTACTACCGGGCGTTCGCCGGGGACGCGGAGAACAACAAGGCCAACGCGGCGAAGCGGCTGCCCATGCCGGTGCTGGCGATAGGCGGACAGTACTCGTTCGGGGGCATCGCCGACTCGTTCCGCAAGGTCGCCGACGACGTTCGTTCCGCGGTTGCGCCCGACTCGGGGCATTTCGTGCCTGAGGAGAATCCGACCTTTGTGAGCGCTTGCGCAAACCTCTTCTTCGGCACCCAGAACACCCCGCCGTCGCAGCCCGAACTCGCCGGGTGCGCGCGGTAGCGCTGACATCGATCCCTGGTCTCTGACCATAGGCCGTGTCGAACGCCGGCCTATGGTCAGATCTATCCGTTGGGGCAACAGCCCTGTACTGCGCGTATGGGGCCCTTCTCACACGGCGCCGTCTCCATCCGTACCCGACGAACGCGCCTCGGACGCCCGCAGATCCGGGATGTGCGCGACGAACACGAGCCGGGTCTGATCGTCATGTAGCCCCGTTTCCGATCTTGGAAACGGGGCTACATGACGTAAGAGTGCCCTCAACTCACGCGGGCGCCCGAAAGGCCGTCATCGTCGTCCGGGGCACCCCGCTCCTCACGCTGACGATCCGCGAGGACGGTCACGGGCGCGAGTTCCGCGACGTGAGGGCCGACGGCTGAGTCCGCATGGCTTCCCGGGCACCCTCTTGTCATCTAGAGTGACGGCGTCGTTACTCAACGTAGAAGTGAGGGATGTTGAAGCACAAGCATGTCGCCGTCGCCGTACTGAGCTCCGCGCTCGCCGGGATCGTCTGGACGGCGGGCTCGGCCGCCGCCCACGCTGACGACCACGACCCTGCGCCGATCGGCGCCATCACCACGCAGACGCAACCCATCGACCAGCAGGGGGAGAGCGCCGACCCGCCGGGGAAGGGCGGAAAGGGCAACGGCAAGGGGCACGGGAAGGGCCACGGGAAGGGCAAGGGCGGCGAGACGGGAGGAGCGGGAGTCAAATCTTCCGGGTGAAGTCCCCAGGTGTCCGGCCTGGCCGCTGAAGGTCGCCAGGGTGTGGGCGCCGCGCATTACAGCCCGTGAGAGCTGAGGATTTCCCCACGCGCGGCGCCTGACGTGGGATGATGGGGGGAAGATGACTTCCTCCCCTCCCACCCTGATCGATCTTTTCTGCCTGCGGGCCAACGGCGAAAGGATCATGTTCATGCCCGCAGTGTGGCCCGTCGTCATGGACTGCGACGACGCGGAAGAGCACGCACTGCGGGTGTTGAACATGGTCCGGGAGATTCGCGCACAGCGACGCGCCTGACGTGGGCGAACCGCCTCCAGCTCGATGACCGTCCGACGGATGTGAACGCCATGTGGGCGACGGTTGTACTCCGAAGGCCGGATACGCACAACGGTCATTCCGCTCCAAAATGTCCGGCTGGCCACGGTGCTGAGACAGCCCGGACGCGGCAAAAGCGCGCTTAAACCACAACCAGGGCGGCAAGCTCGTCGTACGACAGCGCTCAGCCGTGGCTCGCGGACACCCGAGAGGTCATCCCGCGGGCCGCGTCGTACGAGCGACCGCTGTCAGTTCGCGAGTGGATGAGACGGAGGGCAGCGAGCACATGGACCTGCGGTGGTCCGGCATCCGAGATACCCCGCGGGACCGCGGACCGGTGCGTCGCGAAAGCGCACAGGGATCCATAGGGGGACGAAGTGGCTGTACGGAGAGTTCGATCCGTTGCCGTGAACGCGGCGGCGGCTCTGCTGGCAGCGGGGCTGCTCGTCGGCTGCGGCGGCAAGAAGACCGACACCCTGGTGCCCGAAGGCGCGGTCGCCACCAACCCTGCGGTGGTTGCCACGGCGCCCCCGGGCAACGACACCGAGTACAACTCCGCATGCCCGACGGCAGGTAACACCAAGCGGTTCGCCAAGACCCGCTTCGCGTTGCACGCGGGTCTCGCGCTGGGTGCCTTCCATCGCTACATCTACAAGCCCCTGCGCAGCGGCGGCTTCAGTGCCGGAGCGGAGGGTCGCAAGCGCGCGTTCGTGAAGGCTGCGATCGCGGGTGCTTTCGCCTTGCATCAGCTGAAGGTCGCCAAGCGCTTCGCCGCGGCCAACCCGACGCTGTGCAAGGCCGTCGAGTCCGTCAGCAGCAAGTTCACCGCCCTGACCGACAAGCTGAAGGGCGGTACCGCCACTCCGACCGACGTCGACGCAGGCAAGGACTCCTTGAACAGCCTGCAGCAGGACGCCACGAAGACCGGCTTCCCGTTCAAGGAGCAGCCCGTGACGGTTCCCGGCGCGAGCTGACCGGCACCCCGAGGAGCGGCGCCGATGCCCCGGCATCGACGCCGCCTCCCCGCGGCGGGGCGTCCATGGGCCAGAATGGCCGACGTGGACGAGGCGATTCTGACGGAGGACGGCGTTCGGCTCTGGGCGGTCCGGACCGGTGAGGGCGATCCGGTGGTCTGCTGCCACGGAGGCCCGGGTCTGTGGGACACCTTCGAAGACGTGGCCGAGCTGCTCGCCGACGTCGCGGTCGTGCACCGATGGGACCAGCGGGGGTGCGGCCGCTCGCAGCGGTGCGGCCCGTATGCGATGGCGCGGTCCGTGGCGGATCTCGATGCCGTTCGCCGGCATTTCCAGCTGGACACGATGGTGTTGCTGGGCCACTCCTGGGGTGCCCAACTGGCTCTGCGGTACGCGCTCGACCACCCCGAGCGCGTGAGCGGGCTGGTCTACGTCGCCGGCACCGGAATCGACCGTGATGCCGTCTGGCACGCCGAGTACGAGCGCAACCTGCGACGCGGGCTGGACGGCAACCTGGAGCGTTGGGAGACGCTGAAGAACCGGGAACGCACGGACGCGGAGGACCGGGAGTTCGCGGTCCTGCAGTGGTCGGCGGACTTCGCCGACCAGGGGCGAGCGCTGGAGCACGCCGAGCGCATGGACACCCCCTGGCTCGGCGTCAACTTCGCGTGCAACGCCGCTCTGATGGCCCAGGACGAACGCCTCTGGGGCACTTCCGCGTTGCGGGCGCAGTGCGAGGCGCTGCGCGTCCCGACGCTGATCGTCGACGGGGCGGAGGACATCCGCCCGCGCTGGTCCGTGGACTCATTGGAGCGGGCGCTGCCGCGCGTGTCGCGGGTGGTTCTGGAGGGTGCGGGTCACCTGCCGTGGACCGAGGACTCGACCGGTTTCCGGTCCGCCGTGAGCGCCTTCTTGCGGGACGTCAAGGCCACGGCCTCCTGACCTCGTCTACCTTGCGCACGGCAGGTCGCGCTGAAGGCCATGCGTCCCTTCGGGGCGGGGGCGGGAAGCAAGTGGCAGTACAACAGCACCGCGGGGCGTCCAGATCCCCGGCGTCGGGTTGTTCGCGGATGTGCCGGTCTCCTGGGCAGGCGCGAGCGGCGTGTCGCCGCGGTTGCGGCACGAGGTCGGGGACGTCGTCTACGCTCGGCGCAGGGCGTGCTGCGGATGGAAGGGGGGCCTTCGTGGTGGACGACATCGCGGGACTGACGGGGTTGTTGTACGAGGTCGGGCTGCTCAAGCGGTACAAGCGCACCGGCTGGCTCGTGGCGGGAGTGCGTGATCCGG
Organism: Nonomuraea sp. NPDC000554; assembly: GCF_040300065.1. Lineage (NCBI taxonomy): Bacteria > Bacillati > Actinomycetota > Actinomycetes > Streptosporangiales > Streptosporangiaceae > Nonomuraea > Nonomuraea sp. NPDC000554. The sequence continues at coordinate 99,172 of NZ_JBEPDC010000009.1, forward strand.
AGAGCATCGCCGACCACTCGTTCCGCGCGGCGATCATCGCCAGCGTCATCGCCGTCCTCGAAGGCGGCGACCCTGAGCGCGCCGCCTTCATGAGCCTGTTCCACGACAGCCAGGAAACCCGCATCACCGACATCCCGTACGTCGGCAAGCGCTACCTCAAGGCGGCCATGAACGAGGAGGTCACCGCGGACCAGATGCGCGGCGTGCCGGAGCCCGTGGCGGACATGGTGAGCGGCGCGGTCGGCGAGTACGAGGAGAAGGTCAGCCTCGAAGCCGTCTGCGCCCGCGACGCCGACAAGCTGGAATGCCTCCTCCAGGCCGTCGAGTACCGCGAGCAGGGGCACCAGAACATGCAGCCGTGGATCGACAGCTCTCTCGCCGCGCTCAAGACCACCACGGGGAAACGCCTGGCCGAGGAGGCCCTGCGCACGGGGACCCTGGAGTGGATGACCCGGGTGCTCAACGGCGACTGAGCCCGCCTCCGCCCGGTCAGCCGCCCGTGAGCGTTCGGCTCGTCAGGACGCCGTAGCCGGGGCGCGGCCGGCCGGCGGTCAGGAGTCGGTGGTGGCGGTGGCGAGCTCGCGGAGCTGGTCGGAGAAGGCCAGGGCCTGTTCGGCCGTCAGGCGCGGGTCGGTGCCGACGTAGAAGACCACGATGCCGCCCGACGGGGAGCGGACCGCGGTGAACGGGGAGGGAGGAGAGATCACCATGATGGGTCTCATTCTTGCCTGCCACACCGACAGTTTCGGGGCTCTGGGCGGACCTTCCCGCCGCCTGGCGACGGAGCCGTGACGTGCCCTGCCCGCGGCTCCGGAAGGCCGTTCCGGCAGGGGTCCGAACGTTCCGGGGAGACGCGGCCTGACCTGGGGTGATGTCGTGGTGTCGGCTGGCAGGGGACGGGGTCCCTGAGGTGGGGTCCGGTACACGTCGGGGTTGATCAGGGGTGATCACTGATGGGCCCGGCCGGGAGTGGGCGGGCAGGGTGGGGGCGTGAGCCTCGCAGCCGTCGCCAGAGCCTCCTTCACCGTCGCGCCCGCCGCGTTTCTGGGCGGATGGGTCCTGATGCGTCCCATAGGCGGGGGGTTGGTGCCTGGGCCCTGGTGGACGGCGGCGCACGCCGTCTGGGTGGTCGCGTTCCTGTTCTTCGGCGTGATGCTGCTGGAGTTGCGGCGCAGGGCCGCGCCCGACACACGGGGGCGGAGGGTCGCCGTCGAGGTCGCCGTGGGGGTGGGGCTGCTGAGCGTCGCCGTGAACCTGGTGCAGGTCGCCGTCGATCTGGCGGCCGGATTCGGGGCGGCTGACGGGGAGGCGATGCGGGCGCTGTTCGAGCGGTTTCAGGGGTATCCGGGGGTCGAGGTGGTCGTCTACGGCGTCGGCGCGCAGCTGTTCGTCGGGGCTCTGCTCGTGCTGGCCGTGGTCATGGCGTGGATGCGCCGGGTGACGGCGTCGAGCGCGGCCGTGGTGACGATCGGCGTGGTCGTGCTGGCGGTGGCGATGCTGGCGGTCGGCAGGAACTCGCCGCTGGTCGCCGCCGGGATCTCGTTCCTGTGGCTGGGCACGCTGCTTCTGGGACGCGGCGTCGAGGACGACCAGCCGAAGCCGCTCACCGCGGCCGCCGGGCACGCGTGATCCGCCGGATCGCCCAGGTGTCGCGGCCTATGAGAGGGCGTCGCGGGCGTCCATGAGGGCGAAGCCGAGGAGGTTCAGGCCGCGCCAGGTGAGCGGGGAGGCGGCGCGGTCGTCGGAGGCGGTCACGCCGATACCCCAGATGCGGTCGTGCGGGCTGGCCTCCACCAGCAGCCGTTCGTGCGTGGCGAGGAGGAACTGCTTCAGGTCTGGGTGCTGGCCGAACTTGGCGATGTTGCCGCGGACCACGATCTGGTAGCGGTGGGTGTCCCAGGTGGCGTCGTCGAAGCCGCGGACCTCGCGGCCGAGCGACTTCGCCTCGCCCGGATGGCCGCTGGCGAGGATCCGGCGGGCGGTTTCGTCGTCGCCGAAGAGCCAGGCCTTGTGCGCCATCATGTAGTGCTCCGCCGAGGCGAAGGTGTGGCCGGACTCGGTGAAGGTGACGGGCCACCACTGGCTGAGGCAGCCGGTTCCGACGCCGCCGTCGCGGGCCGGGCGGTGGCCCCAGAAGAACAGGTAGCGCAGCTGCCGGCCGCTCCGCACGGCGTCGATCGCCGCGTCACGGGTGCGAGGGAGCGTGTCTCGGGTGAGGGGCGCTGCGTCCTGCGGGTGGGGGAGCGCGTCGGGGGTGCGGGGGTGATCGGGCACGTCTCCACAGTGCCACGGCCGGGACGCGCTTCGCGACGTTTGGGTTACGCTTCCGCCCATGGCGACCGGGTTCGGGGAGCGCGTCGAGGAGCACCGGCGAGAGCTGCACGTGCACTGCTACCGGATGCTCGGCTCCTTCGACGAAGCCGAGGACCTCGTCCAGGAGACGTTCCTGCGGGCCTGGCGGGGGCGCGACAGCCTGCGGGGCGAGTCGGAGCTGCGGGCCTGGCTGTACCGGATCGCCACCAACGCCTGCCTCGACCATCTGCGGGCGCATCCGCGCCGGCCGCAGCCCCGGGCCGTCCCGGTGGTGGCCGACGCGGGGGTCGAGCCGCCCGCGGCGAAGGCGGTGCCGTGGCTCCAGCCGTACCCGGACGAACTGCTCGACTTGGCCGACGTGGTGATCGAGCGGGAGACCATCGAGCTGGCGTTCCTCGTCGCCATCCAGCACCTGCCGCCCAGGCAGCGGGCGGTGCTGATCCTGCGTGACGTGCTCGGCTGGTCGGCGCAGGAGACGGCGGAGTCGCTGGAGCTGACCGTGGCCGCGGTGAAGAGCGCCTTGCAGCGGGCCAGGCCGACGGTCAAGGAGGTCCTGCCGGCGCGACGGCTGGAGTGGTCGGCGGAGCCCACCGCCGAGGAGCGTTCCGTGCTGCGCCGCTACATCGAGGCCGTCGAGCACGCCGACCCGAGCCTGCTGGGCAAGGTGCTGCGCGACGACGTGTGGCAGTCGATGCCGCCCCAGCCGATCTGGCTGCTGGGCCGCGAGTCGTTCGTCGCGGCCTGGACTCCGGCCATGGTCGGGCCGGAGGCGTGGGGCGACTGGCGGCTCCTCGCGACGCGGGCCAACCGCCAGCCCGCCGCCGCCGCGTACTTGCGCAGGCCCGGTGAGAGCGGGTTCACGCCGTCCTGGCTGGCGGTCCTGCGCGTCGAGGACGGGCTGATCACGCAGATCACCACGTACGGGGATGAGTATGTCCCCGCGTTCGGCCTTCCCGCGTCCCTCTGAGCGATTCCTTTTCCGCGGCCCGCTCGTCTCATGGGGTGTTCGCCGCGAACGAGAGGAAATGATCATGACTGACCTTCAGAAGGACGTGCAGGCCGCGATCGACGAGCTGGTCGAGACCGGCGCCGAGCGGGGCGTGCAGGTCGCCGTCCACCAGCGGGGAGAGCTGCTGGTCGACGCCGTCGCGGGCGTGGCCGACCCGGAGACGGGCCGTCCCTTCACGTCCGGCACGCTGGTCTACAGCACCTCGACGGGCAAGGGGGTGACCGCCGCCGTCGTCCACGTGCTGGCCGAGCGCGGCGCGCTCGACTACGACCTGCGCATCGCCGACGTGTGGCCGGAGTTCGCCGCCCACGGCAAGGGCCGGGCGACGCTGCGGCACGCGCTCACGCACGCGGCCGGAGTGCCGGGCGTCCCGGTGGACACCACGCCGGAGGACCTGTGCGACTGGGACCGGATGTGCGCCGCCATCGCCGACGCCACGCCCTGGTGGGAGCCGGGCACCGCGTTCGGCTACCACCCGCAGACCTTCGGCTACCTCATCGGCGAGGTCGTCCGCAGGGTGACCGGCAAGCGCGTCTCGCAGGTGCTCCGGGAGGAGGTGGCGGGCCCGCTCGGGGTGGCCGACGACCTGTTCTTCGGCGTGCCGGAGCCGGAGCTGGGACGGGTGGCCAGGATCGAGGACTCGAGCCCCGCGATGGAGATGCCCGCCGAGATGCTGGCCGAGATCCCCTTCTTCAGAGTCGTGGACGGGTACACGGCCGCCCCGACGAGGGCCATGCCCGACGCCGCGTTCAGCAACCGCACCGACGTGCTGACCTCGGACATCCCCGCCGGAGGCACGATGACCGCCCGCGCCGTCGCCACGATGTACGACGCCCTGCTCGGCGGGAAGCTCGTCTCGCCCGAGCGGCTGCGCGAGCTGTCGTCCGCGGCCGTGACCGGCACGGACGAGGTCAGCGCCATGCCCACGTCCTGGGGGCTCGGCTACGCGGTGGGCCTGCTCGACAGGCCCACCGTGTTCGGGATGTTCGGCAGCGGGGGCACCGCGGCCTTCGCCGACACCGCCACCGGCATCAGCGTCGGCGTGACGAAGAACCGGGCGTCCGCCGGGGAGTACGGCACGGTCGAGCGGATCGCCGGCATCGTCCTGGGCACGCGGTAGCCGCCATACCCTTGGGCCTGTGATTCGCTATGCCACCCCTGATGACGTACCTGTGATCATCGACCTGATCCGGGAACTGGCCACGTACGAGCAGGCCGCGCACGAGGCGCGGGCGACCGAGGAGCAGCTGCGCGCGGCGCTGTTCGGCGAGTCGCCCGCCGCCTTTGCCCATGTCGCCGAGGAGGAGGGCGAGGTGGTCGGCTTCGCGCTGTGGTTCCTCAGCTTCTCCACGTGGCGGGGGGTGCACGGCATCTACCTGGAGGACCTGTACGTCCGTCCGGAGCGTCGTGGCGGGGGCCACGGCAAGGCGCTGCTGCGCGAGCTGGCCGCGATCTGCGCCGAGCGCGGGTACGAGCGGCTGGAATGGTCGGTGCTCGACTGGAACGAGCCGACGATCGGGTTCTACAAGTCGCTCGACGCCGAGCCGCAGGACGAGTGGATCAAGTTCAGGCTGGCCGACGAGCCGTTGCGACGCCTCGCGGGCTGACGCCTTCAGAGCGGGCCCTCGCCGGGCACGGACCTTCGGGACGGGCTGAGCGAGAGCAGGGCCTCGCCGATGCTGCCGCCGGCGCCGAAGGCCGTTTCGGCGCCGTCGCCGTCGCGGGCGGTGGCGGTGAAGACAGGCTCGGCCGGTTGGCCCGTGTGCCCGGGGTCGAAGGCCAGGACGATGGTGTGGCCGTCGTACAGCAGGGTCTCAGCGGCCGGGCCGCGTTCGGAGGCGATCGGGTGCGCCAGCTGCACCGCGGCGACCAGTGCGGCCACCGGCCTGCGGTGGCGGGTCAACAGCTCGCCGCTGGCGTGCGGCCGGGTGACCTGCCGGACCAGGTCGCCGAGCTTGCCGCGGGCCTGCGACAGGGGCAGTGCGGGCAGGCCGGTCAGCGGCTCCGACACCTCGGCGACCGGCACCAGCGCGGCCCACTCCCAGCGCTCGCGGGTGATCAGCGTGACGCGCCCGTCGCGCTCGGCGTCGCGCACCAGGCGGCCCCAGCGATTGCGGGCCTCCTCCACGCCGAGCGGGGATCCATGCCGGTCGACCAGATCGGCGTACGTCTGCGGCGCGGAACGCGCGGAATCGAAGTTCACCCGCGAACCGTAAGGCACCTGACGAAATTTGTGCAAGGCGTCTTACGGATTCCTGGCTCGCAGGCGCGAGTTGGTCTTAGGGGCCAGGGCTCCGGCGGGTTTGCCGGCATTGCTTGCGGGAGATGATCGTTTGCCGGTGCGGAAGGAGCGGGTTTGGCTAGGGTGACCCGCATGGACGTTGCTCACGCGACCGGGATGAGCCTTCGGGAAGCCGTCCCGCATCCGGGCCGCGGCGCTGACGTGGTGACCACGGGATGTCCGTCGGTCCTCGCCGCCGTCCCGGCTGGTTGGGAGCGTCACGGGGCCGAGTCGCCCGCTGGTTCGGAAGGGTCGCTGTTCTGCCCGGGCGCGGGCTCGGCTGGGGGATAGACGTGGGCGCTCTGGTGGCCCGCCGGTAAGACACACCGCCGGCTGTCCGTGACGTTGTCACATCGTTCGGCGTCCTCGCGTTGCGGGAGGGGCTGAGTCTGGGGGGTCGTGCTCTGGTTCATGTCGATCTGCGGCACTGGATGGACGCTATCGGCGGGGTCGCCGAGCGTTGGTCGCGGCTCGGCAACGATCGGACCTCTGAACGATCTCACCAATTTGAGTGAACCGTTACCGTGAGTAATACCCGATCAAAGTCCGTAAAGGACCCGTGCTGAGTGGACAAACAGGGCATTCGGGTACAGGCTGGGCGGGAATCAAGCGGCCATGACGATATTCCAGCGCAGGGCCTACCTGCTGGCCGCGGTCTTCCCGGCAGTACTCGTCACGGGTTGCGCCGCGAGCGGTTCGCAGCCGATGCGAGCGGTGGGAAACGTGTCCGCCGCGTCGCCCACAACGACGACGTACCAGTCACCGCCTGTGAGTCCGCCCGGAACCGAGCCCGAGACCCCGGGCGAGCCCTACGAGTCCGGCGGCCCGTACGAGTCGGAGAGCCCCTACGAGTCGGGGAGCCCGACCACCAGCCCGACCGGGACGATGAGCCCGTCACCCACCACGACCGCCGTGCAGACCACGCCCAAGGGCACGGTCCAGGGATTCTTCGACGCGCTCAAGGCCGGGAGCGTGGACCAGGTCGTCAACGCGTTCGCGAGTGACGGCCTGGCCGCGGTGGCCGGCGAGCCGACCGCGCAGGGCACCCAGGCGCTGCGCACGCTGTTCAAGAGCAAGATGAGCTCATGGAAGAGCGCCACGCCGACCTTCGAGGAGACGCTCACCGCCACCGACCTCGCGTTCGTCCGTACCACCACGTCGAACGAGGAGAAGGGCCGGCAGTTCTACATTCTCAAGAAGTCGGGCAGCGACTGGAAGATCACCCGCTTCATGAACAACAAGCCGTGACGGCTCAGTGTCCGTGCCCGTGGCCGACGAACGCGCCTGACGGCCTGCCTGAGGGGACCAGCCCCAGCGAGGCCAGGGCGGCGGCCACGGCGGCCACGGCGCAGAGTGTCAGCGCGGTGGTGAAGCCCCCGACGCCGGTGGCGCCGGGGGCCAGGCTCGCGGCAGCCACGGAGGACACCGCCGCGACGCCGATCGACCCGCCCAGCTCGTGAAAGGTGTTGATGACCCCGGACGCGACCCCGGCCTCGCCGTGCGGGACGTTGGCCATGGTCGTGGTGGTGGCCGTGACGAACGCGGGGCCGATGCCGAACGCCGCCACCATGAAGCCCGGCAGCAGCGTCGTGTAGGCGCCGGCGTCGGGGGAGATGCGCGTCATCAGGGCGGCGCCGAGCGCGGTCAGCGCGAACGCGCCGACGGCGACGGGACGCCCGCCGATCCGGCCGATCAGATGGCCGCCGAGCTGGGCGCCCAGCGTGATGGCGACGGCCACGGGCAGGAACAGCAGCCCCGTCTCCAGCGCGCTGAAGCGCAGAACGTGCTGCAGGTAGAGCGTGCTGAGGAAGAACAGGGCCAGCATGCTGCCGGTGGCGAGGAGCATGACGAACGTCCCGGAGAGCACCGGGCGGCGGGCCATCGTCTCGACGCGCATCAGCGGCGCCTTGACACGCCGCTCGATCAGGACGAACGCCGCGTAGCAGATGGCCGCGCCGGCCAGCGGGAGCAGCGTGCCCGCCGTCCCCCAGCCTCCGTCGCCCGCGTTCACCAGGCCGTAGATGAGCAGCGCGGTGGCCAGCGTGACCGTCAGCGCGCCCGGCACGTCCACCCGCTGGCGCTCGCCGCGCGAGGCGGGAACCACGGCGGGCAGCGCGAGCAGCACCAGCAGCCCGATCGGGACGTTCACGTAGAACACCCACGCCCAGCCGGGGCCCGCGGTGAGCAGGCCGCCGAGCAGCACCCCCACCGCGGCCCCCGAGCCGCCGATCGCCGCCCAGACGCCCAGCGCCCTGTTGCGCCGCGGGCCGTGGAACGAGCCGGTGATGATCGCCAGCGCCGACGGCGACAGCAGGGCGGCGCCCACTCCTTGCAGGGCGCGGCCCGCGACGAGCAGGACGCCGTTCGCGGCCAGCCCGCACAGCAGCGACGCCAGGGTGAACAGCGTCAGCCCCGCCATCAGCGTGCGGCGGGCGCCGAAGGAGTCGGCGAGGCGCCCGCCGAGCACCATCAGGCCGCCGAAACAGAGCGTGTAGGTGGTCACCACCCAGGTGAGCGCCTCGCGGTCGAGCGCCAGGTCGGTGCCGATGGTCGGCAGCGCGACCTGCACCACGGTGATGTCGATGATCAGCATGAACTGGGCCAGGCAGAGCAGGACCAGTGCCGGTAGGGCACGCATGGGGGTCTCCGATAACTCGTACAGCGATGTTCGAGTTAGCGTACATCGTTCATGGCGGTTCGGAATACGGTGGGGGGGTACCGTGTTGCTCGGTGTGGGTGAACGAAGGGACGGACCGATGGTCGGTTACGCGGACAACAAGCAGGACCACCTCAAGCGCCTGCGCCGAATCGAGGGCCAGGCCCGCGGCCTGCAGCGGATGGTGGAGGACGACAAGTACTGCATCGACATCCTCACTCAGGTGTCGGCCACGACGAGCGCGCTGCAGTCGTTCGCGCTCTCCCTGCTGGAGGAGCACATGGCGCACTGCGTCGCCGAGGCCACCCAGAAGGGCGGCGCCGAGGCGGAGCTCAAGGTCAAGGAGGCCGCGCACGCCATCGCCCGCCTGGTCCGCTCGTAGAGGCGGTTGGCTCGGCCCCCAGGTGAGGCGGATCGCTGGGCGGGCAGGTGGGGTGCCTGTGCTGATGCCGTGGAGGTGGGCAGGTGGCCGTGCTGGTGTTGCTGGTGCTGCTCGCCGTGGGGGGCGCGGGGGTGTACCTGGTCTCGGCGGCCGTCTCGCCGCCGGGAGTCGTACGGGTGGGGCCGTTCCTGTCGGGGGCGCGGCCCCAGGAGCACGCGATGTCCCGGTACCACGTCCGCTGGTACGCGGTGACGCTGCTCTTCCTCGCCTTCGACATGGAGATGGTCTTCATGTATCCGTGGGCGCTCGTGGTGGCCGAGGTCGGGGTCGAGGCGGTCGTGGAGATGTTCGCCTTCCTCGGGTTGCTGCTGGTGGGGGTCGCCTACGCCTGGCGGGAGGGGGCGTTCCGGTGGGCCTGAGCGGGTGGCTGCTGAGGCGGGCGGCGGCGCGGCCGCGGGCCTTCGTCGTCGGCGTCCGGTACGGGACGCGTACGCGGCTGCTCGTCGAAGGGGAGCTCGGCCGTCGCGGGTGGGGCGACGCCCTGTCGCCCGGGGAGGCGGGGCTGCTCGTGGTGTGCGGCTTGCCCGGCGACGACCTGGCCGCCGCGGTGCGGACGGTCTGGTCCGACATCCCCGGCCCCCGCGCGCTGGTGGAGCTGGCGGCGGAGGCCACGTCCGAGCAGGTGGCGTCGGAGCTGGATCGGGCCGCCGAACTGCTGGCCGACGAGACGGCGCAACGGCGCGACGCGGCCGAGCGCGTCCCGGACGTCCCCGGCCAGGCGGCCACGGGCGGCCACGGGGGGCATGAGCAGCACATGGGGAGCCCCGGTGGTGTGGCGATGGCTGGGAGGGGGCCGGATCGCGACGGGCTCACGCTCGACCGGCTGCACGTGCCCCTCGGGCCGGTGCTCGCCGACTGGCCGAGCGGGCTGGTCGTCGACACGGTCCTCCAGGGGGACGTGATCCAGCAGGCGGCGGTCAGGGTGCCCGACAGGCAGGAGACTGGCAGGCGTTTCTGGGACGAACCGTGGCTCGCCGCGCCGGAAGGGCCGGCCGTGACGCGGGGCGAGGCGGAACGGCGTCGCGCCGCCGCGCATCTCGACAGCCTGGGACGGCTGCTCGCCGTCGCCGGGTGGCCGGACGCCGCCCGGCAGAGCAGGTGGCTGCGGGACCTGGCGCTCGCCGGAGCGTCCCGCGCCGAACTGGCCGACGGCCACGCCCGGCTCGCCCGTCGCGTCCGCAGGTCGAAGCTCCTCGCCTGGATGCTCCGCGACCTCGGGCCGATCGAGCTCGCGCCCTCCAGACCCGGGGTGTCGGGGTTCGCGCTGCGACGGGTCGAGGGGGACGTGCTGGACAGGACGTACCGGTGGCTGGCCTGGACCGCGGCGGCGATCAGCGCCCTGGACGACCACGGCCCCGTGCTCGGCGAAGACGGGCCGCGAGGGTCTGTCGGCGAGCGTCCGTCGGTCGCCTTGCTGGATGTGCTGCCCGCGCTGCTCGGCGGGGCGGAGTGGGCCGGTGCGCGGCTGATCGTGGCCAGCCTCGACCCCGACCTCGACCAGCTCCCCACCCGACCACACCCTCAGGGAACGTCCCATGGCTAGCGCATGCCTGTCGGGGCGTCTCGGGGCGGTGGTGGGCTGATGGGGGAGGCGCTGGGGTTGGTCGTGTCGCTGGGAGCGCTCGCCTGGCTGGCCGCCGCGCTCGACGCCGCCCTGACGAACGGCGGGCCCTGGCGCGCCCAGGCGCGGGGTGGCGTGCTGTGGGGGGTCGGGGCGGTGGGCAGGGAGGTGGCCCGGCTGCTGGTCCAGCAGCGGCGGCGGACGTTGCTCCCCGACGCCCTGCTGACCCGGGCAGGAAGCGTGACCCTGCTCGTCGCCCCCGTCCTCGCCGCCGTGGTGCTGCCGCTCGGCCGTACCCCGGTGACCGACCTGGACGTCGGGATCGTCTGGTTCAACGCCATGGAGGTGTGCGTCTGGGGGGCGCTCTGGCTGGTCGGCTGGGGGGTGAACGCCGTCGGGCCGCTGGTCGGCGGGTACCGGTTCGTGGCGCAGGGGGTGGCGTACGAGCTGCCGCACATGTTCGCGCTGATCACGGTGGCGCTGGGGGCGGGGTCGCTGCGGTTCGGCGACGTCGTGGACGCCCAGCGTGAGATGTGGTTCGTCGTCTGGATGCCGGTGGCCTTCCTGGTGTACCTGGTCTCGGCGCTGGCCATGGCGTTCTGGGGCCCGATGGACCAGCCGCTCGGGCGGGACGTCGCCGGAGGGGTTCCCGCCGAGCTCTCCGGCCCGGACCGGCTGGTCTTCCAGGCCGGACGCTATGCGGTGCTCGTGGTGGTGGCCGCCGCCGCGGTACCGCTGTTCCTGGGCGGCGGGGCCGGCCCGGTGCTGCCCGCCTGGGCGTGGACCCTGGTCAAGACCGTCTCCGTGCTCGCCCTGCTGGTGGTGGCGAGGCACCGGCTGCCCGCCGTCCGGATGGATCGGTTCATGGGGTTCGCCTGGACGGTGCTGATTCCCGCCACGCTCGCGCAACTGCTGGTCGTCGGGATCGTGGTGCTGTGATGGACGTCGCCTTCTGGTGCCTGGGCGTGCTCGCGGTGGCGTCCGGGGTCGCGGTGTTCGTGGTCGACTCGATGGCCAGGGCGACGTTCGCGCTGCTGGCGTCGCTGCTGGCGGTGGGCGGCACGTTCCTGCTGATCGACCTGCGCTACCTGGGCGCGCTGATCGTCTTGATGATGGTCATGGAGATGCTCGTGATGGCCGTCTTCATGATCATGTACATGATGAACCCGGCGGGCCTGATGCCGATGACGATGGTCCACAACAGGCGAGGCGCCGCGGCCATCGCCGTCGCCGTGTTCGTGCTGCTGGCGGCGGGGGCGCTGCTGGCTCCCTGGCCGTCCAGGAAGGGACGGCCGCCCCCCGACCCCACGCACGCGCTCGGGCTGTCGATCATGGGGCAGAAGATGCTGGTGATGATGGTCATCGGAGCCGCGATCCTGGCGACGATGATCGCCACGGTGGTGCTCGCCACGCACAGGGGGCGGTACGACCGATGACCCTGCAGACCTTCCTGCTGCTCGCCGCCGCGCTGTTCGCGGTCGGGCTGTACGGCGCGCTGTCGCAGCAGTCGATCGTCATGCTGATGATGGGCCTGGAACTGATGATCAACGGCCTGATCGTGGCGGGCGGCGCGTTCTGGTACTACGTCGCGCCGGGCAGCGCGGACGGGCAGGTCCTTGTGCTGGTGGCGGTGACCGTGATGGCCCTGGAGATGGCGATGGGCTTCGCCGTCGCCACCGCGATCTTCCGCTCCCGCGACGTGAACGTGACCGACGACGCCGGGGACCTCAAGGGATGAACGCCCTGCTCTGGCTGCTGCCCGGCCTGCCCGCCGTCGCGGGCGGGCTCCTCCTGCTGGTACGCCGGGCGCCCCGGGCCGTCGCGATCGCCGTGGCCGCGGCGACGCTGGCGCTGGCCGGATGGGCGGCGGCGGCCCGTCCGAGCGTGAGCACGCAGCTGTTCGGCCCGTCCGGGCTGGCCGTGGACGGGCTGTCGGCGGTGCTGGCCGTCACCGTGGCGGCGGTGGCGCTGGCCGTGCTGGTGTTCGCGGCGGGAGAGCTGCGCGAGGCCAGGTTCCACGGGCTGATGCTGATCTTCGTCGGCGCGATGCTGGCCACGGTCACCGCCACCGACCTGGTGCTGCTGCTGATGGCCTGGGAGGTCATGGGCGCGATGTCGTACGCGCTCATCGGCTACTGGTGGCGGGACCCGGTGCGCGCGCGGTCCGCGACCATCGCGTTCGTCACCACCCGGGCGGGCGACCTGGGGCTCTACCTGGCCGCCGGAGCCGCACTCGCCGGGACGACGGCGCCGGGTCCGGCAGCACTGGCGCTGGCCGGGCTGCCCGCGAACGGCCGGCGCGACCTCGTCGCAGCCGGGATCGTCGTCGCCGCGCTGGGCAAGTCGGCGCAGCTGCCGTTCTCCTTCTGGCTGTCGCGGGCGATGGCGGGCCCCAGCCCCGTGTCCGCGCTGCTGCACTCGGCGACCATGGTGGCGGCGGGCGCGTACCTGCTGCTGCGCGTCGAGCCGCTGCTCGCCGCCACCGGGTGGGCGGCGACACTGGTGGCCTGGACGGGGGCGCTGACCGCACTGCTGCTCGGGGCCGTCGCAGTGGCCCAGCGGGACCTCAAACAGTTGCTGGCGGCGTCCACCTGCGCGCAACTGGGGTTCATGGTGCTCGCGGCGGGCGTGTCCGCCGTGGCGGGCGGCACGGCGGACCTCGTGGCGCACGCCGCGGTCAAGAGCCTGCTGTTCCTCGCGGCGGGGGCGTGGCTGACCGCGCTCGGCACCGAGCGGCTGGCCGAGCTGCACGGCGCCGCCCGGCGATATCCGCTGGTCGGCGTCGCGTTCGGGATCGGGGCGCTGGCGCTCGCCGGGGTGCCGCCGCTGTCGCTCTGGCTGACGAAGGACGCGATCCTCGCCGCCGTGCGCCAGCCCGCGCTGTACGCGGTGGCGCTCGCGGGGGCGCTGCTGTCGGCCGGGTACGCCGCCCGGGCGCTGGTGGCGGTGTGGCGGCCCGCCGACGGCCGCTCCAGGGACGAGGGAACCGGGCGGGTGGGGGTGCTGGAGCGGCTCCCGCTGCCGGTGCTCGCCGTCGGCGCGGCCACGCTCGGGCTGCCGCTGCTGCTCGACGGCTGGTCGCGGCTCGTGGGACGGGCGGGCGTGCCGGGCCCGTCCGCGGTGGAGCTCGCCGTCTCCGGCGGGCTGGCCCTGGCCGTGGTCCTCGCCGTCACGGTGGCGGCGGGACGGGCCCAAGCGGCGGTGTCCGGCGAGCGGCCCTCGAAGGCGGGGGAGGTGCGGCTCCCCGCGAAGGCGGCGGCTGTTTCCGGCGGGCTGCTCGGGGAGTGGCTCCGGCTGGAGGCGGTGGCGGTGGTGGTCGGGTGGCGGCCGCTCGTGGCGCTGGCCCGGGCGGCGGCCTGGTTCGACGACCGGGTCCTCGACGCGGCCGTCAACGCCGTGCCCCGGGCCGGAATGGCCGCCGCCCGCCTCGCCGCCAGGCCGTTCGAGACGGGCGTGGACGGGATCGTCCAGACGGTGGCCGCGGCAGCGGGACGGCTGGGCGCGCTCGCCCGGCGTCCGCAGACCGGGCAGATCCATACCTACTTTGCCCAGGCCGCCGTGGGCCTGATCCTGCTGGCCGTCGTCTTCGCGCTGATGAGGTGCGCGTGCTCTCCCTGGTGATCTTCCTGCCGCTGGTCGTGGCCGTGCCGCTGGCCGCGTTCCGGCTGCCCGGACGGGTCGCCGCGTGGGCGCGGGTCGCCGCCTCGGCGGTCGACCTGGCGCTCGTCGTCCGGATGTGGGCGGGCCACCGGGGCGGCCTCGGGTACGAGGAGCGGCTGAGGTGGATGCCGTCGGTGGGCGCGGGCTATCACGTGGGCGTCGACGGGCTGTCGCTGCCGCTGATCGCGATGACGGCGCTGCTGTTCCTGCTCTGCGCCGGGTACTCGCTGCGCGAGCCGAGGCGGCCACGGGCGTACGCGGCGCTCTTCCTGTTCCTGCAGACGGTCTCGACGGGCCTGTTCGCCGCGCTGGACCTGCTGCTCTTCTTCGTCTTCTTCGACCTGTCGATCGTCGGCATGTACTTCGTGATCGTCGGCTGGGGCCACGGCGACAGGGCCAGGTCGGCGCTGAAGTTCTTCCTCTACACCTTCCTCGGTTCGCTGGCGCTCCTGCTGGGCTTCATCGGCCTGTACCTCGGCAGCGAACCGCACACCTTCGACATGGTCGAGCTGACCGCGCACCCGTCAAGGGCGGGCGCGCTGGTGCTGCTCGCGATCGGGGTCGGGCTGGCGGTCAAGACGCCGACGGTGCCCTTCCACACGTGGCTGCCGCCCGCCCACACCGACGCGCCCGCCGCGGGCTCGGCGATCCTCGCCGGAGTGCTGCTGAAGATGGGGACGTACGGATTCGCGCGGATCGCCCTGCCGATGCTGCCCGAGGCGTGGCGGTCCTACGCCCGGGTGGTCATCGTGATCGGCGTCGTCAGCGTGCTGTACGGCGCCCTGGTCGCCCTGGCGCAGGAGAACCTGAAACGGCTGGTCGCGTACACGTCCGTGAACCATATGGGGTACATCGTGCTGGCCTTCGGCGCCGCGGGCCTGGCCGGCGGGACGCCCGCCAGGGAGCTGGCGGTCAGCGGCGCGGTCGTCCAGATGGTCAGCCACGGGCTCGTCACGGGGGCGCTGTTCCTGCTGACCGGTGTCCTGTGGGACCGCGCGGAGAGCTATGAGCTGGGCCGGTACGGCGGCCTGGCGGGCAGGGCGCCGGTGCTGACAGGGCTCACCGCCGTGGCCGTGTTCGCCTCGCTCGGCCTCCCCGGCCTGTCCGGATTCATCGCGGAATTTCAGATCTTCACGG
This sequence comes from Nonomuraea sp. NPDC000554, assembly GCF_040300065.1. Lineage (NCBI taxonomy): Bacteria > Bacillati > Actinomycetota > Actinomycetes > Streptosporangiales > Streptosporangiaceae > Nonomuraea > Nonomuraea sp. NPDC000554. The sequence continues at coordinate 114,231 of NZ_JBEPDC010000009.1, forward strand.
GCGTGATCGGGGCGGGGGCGGTCTGGGCGGGCGCGCTCGCCATCCTGGGCATCCTGATCACCGCCGCGCTGTTCCTGCGCGTCCTGCACCGGGCCTTCCTCGGCTCGCCCGGCGAGCTGACGCCGCGAGTCACCGACGTGCGCCCGCGCGAGCTGGCCGCGATCGCGCCGCTGCTCGCGCTGTCGCTGGCCATCGGCCTCGTCCCCCGCTGGCTGCTCGACGTCGTCGAGCCCGCCTCGGCCGCCATCGTGAACCTGGTCAGCCGATGACCGCGAACCCGCTGGACCTGCTGCCCGAGCTGCTGATCCTGGCCGGCGCGGTGACCGGGCTGCTCACCGGCCTGGTCGCGCCCCGGCACCGGCAGCGGATCGTCGCCTGGATCTGCGGCCTCGCCCTGGCGGGAGCCGCGGCCGCCACCGTCGCGGTACTCGGCGCGCCCGGCATGACGGCCTTCGACGCCTACGCCGTCGACCCGCTCACCGACGCCGCCCGGCTCATCGTCGCGCTCGCCACCCTGTTCACGCTCTGCCTCGCCGCCGGCTGGGCCAGGGGGAACAGCCGCGAGACCGAGGTGTACACGCTGATCCTGCTCTCCGCGCTCGGCACCGTCCTCATGGCCGGCGCCGGCGACCTGCTCGTGCTCGTCGCCGCGTACCTGCTGGCCAGCATCCCCGCGTACGCGCTCGCCGGCTTCGCCAAGGACGCGCCGGGCACCGAGGCTGCGCTCAAGTACTACCTGATGGGCGCGTTCCTCGGCGTGCTGATGCTGGCGGGCGTCACCATCACGTACGGCGCCGCGGGCGCGACCTCCTACGCGGGGCTGCGCGCCCCCGTCGCGGGCGTCATCCTCCTGCTGGCCGGGCTGCTGTTCAAGGCCGGAGGCGTGCCCGCGCACTTCTGGGTGCCGGACGTGACCGAGGGCGCGTCCAGGCCGGTGGCCGCGTTCGTGACGACCGTGCCGAAGATCGGCGCGTTCGTGGCGCTGTTCCGGCTGTCGGGCTCGGCGTTCCAGGAACCGGACCTGCTCGCGGTCGTCGCCGTGGCCACCATGACGCTCGGCAACCTGGCCGCCTTCTCCCAGGACAACGTGCGCCGCCTGCTCGCCTACTCGACGATCAGCCAGGCCGGCTACCTGCTGGTGCCCGTCGCCGTCGCGGGACGCACCGACCTCGCGGAACCGGCGCTGCTGTTCTACCTGGCCGCCTACGCGGTCACCAACCTCGGCGCGTTCGCCGTGGTCGCCGCCACCGGCCTCGACAACCTGCGCGACTACGCCGGGCTGGCCCGCCGCTCGCCGTGGGCCGCGTTCGCGCTGGTCACCTGCCTGCTGGGGCTGATCGGGACGCCGCCGACGGCCGTCTTCCTGGGCAAACTGCTCATGCTCGCGGCGGCCTGGGACGGCGGCTACGCCTGGCTGGCCGTCGTGGCCGCCGCCAACACGGTGGCCAGCGTCTTCTACAACGTGCGCTGGATCCGTCCGGTCTTCGCCCTGGAGGGGACGGGGACGCCGGTCGTGGGCTGGCAGGCGCAGGTGGCCGCCGTGGCCTCGGTCGTCCTCGGGATGGCGGGCGGGATCGTCCTGCTCATCCCCTGAGCAGCGAGCGCAGCGTCAGCGTGAGCGCCTCGCCCGCGTCGGCCCGGTCGAGCCGGCCCGCCTCGACCTCGCCCGCGGCCGTGTGCAGGATCGCGAAGAACGTGCTGACCAGCCACGACAGGGGCAGGTCGGTGCGGAAGTCGCCGTCGTCGCGGCCACGGGCGATCAGCCGTTCGATCCGGCGCAACGGCTGCGCGTGATGCTCGCGGATCCGCTCGGACGGCATCATCCGGTCGGCGGCGACGAACAGCGCGCTGTGCCGGTCGAGCACCTCCCACGACGACCGGACCAGCCTCGACAGGGCCTCCACGGCGGGCAGCACGTCCAGCTGCGGGTCCTCCAGGCTCGCGTCGGCCAGCGCGACCGCGCGGGTGAGCACCGCCTCGACCAGCGACTCCCGCGACGGGAAGTGCCCGTAGAGGGTCACCCTCCCGACGCCCGCCGCCTTGGCGACCTCCGCGACACTCGCGGATGGATCGGAACTCAGCACCCGCTGGCCCGCGTCGAGGATCGCGGCGATGTTCCGTTCGGCGTCGGCACGGCGGGTGACCATGCGGCGAGCCTAGCGCGACGAACGTCCAGGACGATGGGCGCGGTGACGGCGAGATCGACCCGCAGGACGGCGGCGCGCCATACCTACGAGGGCGGCGTGGGGCGGAACGGATGTGTCTCATGCGTCCCGTGTTCGATCACGATGTACGTCGACTCGGGCACCTCGTTCCAGGCGCCAGGCAGGTCTCGCAGCGGCTCGGAAACGACGAGCCGCGCGTCGTCGGACAGCTGCTCCTGGGCGAAGACCTCCGGGTGCAGTTGCCGGAGACTGCGTACTTCGGTGCTGTAGAACAGGGACCGCGACCGACCCACGCTGGAGTACCGGAAGGACCACAACCGCTCACCGTCGGAGGTCGCGATGGTCATCTGGACCGGGTGCTCGACGCCGTGCAGTCGCCCGATCCGCTCAACGAAGCCGACCATCCGCTTCACCGCCGCAGGCGGGTCGTCGCGCAGCCCGAAGGTGAGCGCGAGGAAGAACATGACCTCCGAGTCCGTCGAGCCCAGGATCGCCGGGTAGAGCTCTGGGTCAACGGCGAATACAAGATCACGTTTGAGGCGGCTGAAGTCGGCGATCGACCCGTTGTGCATCCACAGCCACCGTCCGTACCTGAAGGGGTGGCAGTTGGTCTGCTGCACCGCGGATCCGGTGGAGGCGCGAACGTGCGCGAAGAACAGCCGCGAGCGGAAGTGGCCGGCGAGCTCGCGCAGGTTCAGGTCGCTCCACGCCGGTGTGGTGCTCCGGACCACCGTGGGCGGGATGTCGGTGCCGTCTTCGTACAAGCCCAGACCGTACCCGTCGCCGTTGGTGGTCTCGGCTCCCAACCGGGCGAAGCGGCTCTGCTCGATCAGCGAATGCTCCGGTTTGAAGAGGAGTTCGTCAAGAATGATCGGAGAACCGCTGTAGGCGAGCCATCTGCACATGCGTGCTTCCTACCCTCGACCGCGTCCCCCATCGCATCGGTGTCCTGCCAGGTCAGGCCGGCAGGGTGGCCTGGCCGAGGTCGGCGGGCTCGGCGCCGGCGGCGGCTTCCGTCTGCGCAGCCCGCGCGACGCGGCGGGCGGGCTGCGCGGGGCTTCAGAGGTCGCGTTGCTGCTGGTCGAGGATGGCCACGGAGACCGCCACCGCGCGGGACGCGTCGCCGTCCTCGATCGCGCGCAGCAGGTCCTCGTGCGAGGTGTCGGGTTCGAGTGCGGCCTCCTCCATGCCCCGGACACTGTCGCGCAGTGCCTCGCTCATGCTCCGGTACAGCTCGCCGAGCAGCGGGTTGTGCGCGGCGTCCGCCACCCGCAGGTGGAAGTCGACGTCCGCGTCGGCGAAACCGTCGAGGTCGCCCGCGCGGCCCGCCGCGTTTCTGCGTCGCAGTGTCTCGTGCAGGCCCTGCAGGTCCTGCTCGGTCCGCTTGGTCGCCGCCAGCCGGGCCGCCACCAGGTCCAGGCCGCGCCGGACGTCGATGATGTCCATCGCGGCCGCCTTGTCGAGGCGGCGGCGGAGCGCGATCTTCGACTCGTCCGTCGCCGTGACGTACGTGCCGTCGCCCTGCCTGGTGGTCAGCAGGCCGGCGTGCGCCAGCACCCGCACCGCCTCGCGCACCGACAGCCTGCTCATGCCGAGCGACTCGGCGAGCTGGCTCTCGGACGGGATCTTCGTCCCCACCGGCCACGCCCCGCTCGTGATCTCCTCGCGGAGCTCCTCGATGGCGGCGTCGACGAGGGAGGTCCGCGCCACGTTTCGCATGCAACCTCTTCTCTGGTCCTCAGGTCCTTCCCAGCCTAAGCCGATCAACGGGCAACTCTCGGAGAAGCGATGGCCGCATCCGGCCACTCGCCGATGTCTGTTCGGGGAGGCGCTCGTCCAAGGGCGTGGTCGTCGTGTCGGTCTCCTGCTCGGGGAGTGGTCGCCCTGGTGGGCGCTGTCGGTCGTGCTGCTCAGAGGGTGTCCCAGCCGGCGGCCTGGCACAGGTCGTCGGCGAGGCGCTCGATCGTGTCACGTCCCTCGAGAGGGCGCAGCCAGCTCGCCGGGAGCGCGGACGCGCCGTGCAGCGCCCCCAGGAGGTTGCCGCAGACCGAGCCGGTCGAGTCGCTGTCTCCCGAGTGGTTGACCGACAGCAGCAGAGCGCGTTCCACGGACGGCTCCGCCAGCGCGCAGTAGACGCCGATGGCCAGCGCCTCCTCGGCGACCCACGCGCCGCCGAGCGACTCGACGGTCTCCGGAGTGCGCTCACCGCCGCCGGCGAGTGTGACCGCCGCCCGTAGCGCGCCGGACGTCTCCTCGTGCCGGGGGTGGTGGCTCAGCAGGTCGAGTGTGTGGGACACGGAGTCCGCCAGCGGCCGGCCCGCCATGAGGTGGGCGACGATCGCGGCGAACGCCCCCGCGGCCAGGTAACCGGTGGGGTGTCCGTGGGTGATCTGCGCACAGGCGGCGGCCAGCTCGAACGCGTCCCGCGGGTCTTGCGCCGCCGGTCGCCCGCCCGGGGGACGCGCGGTGAGTAGTCCGAACGGCGCCGAGCGCATCACGGTGCCGCATCCCTTGGACGACGGGTTCACCGGCCCCGGCTCCCCCAACGGGGACGGCCCGGGAAAGGGCTGATGGAGCCCCGACAGGCAGGCGTTGCCCGGTGCCCTGCGGGAGTACAGCCAGCCCTCCTCGCGCAGCCGCCCGGTGCGGTGCGATCGGTCCGACGGCGGCGGAGTGGGGTGGTCCTGGGTGTCCAGCCACCGCAGGTACGCCTCCCGCACCGCGACGACCACGTCCCCTGAACCGACACCTGAGCCGACACCGCCGATCCCGGCGGCATCCGAAGCGTTCCCACCCGAGGCGCTTCCGCCGGCAGCCGGAAGGTCCCTGCTCGATGTGACAGTGCTCGCTGAGAGGCGCAGGGCGCGGGTGAGGGCTTCGACGGTGAACAGGGTCATCTGGGTGTCGTCGGTGATCAGGCCGGTTCTGCCGCGCCAGTCGTGGACGTAGCCGGCGACGCCCTCCCGGCCGTGGATTCTGCGGATGTCCCTGAGCGACGCGAACTCGACGGGCGCGCCCAGCGCGTCGCCGATCGCCCCGCCGAGCAGGCAGCCTCGGACTCGGTCTGCACCGTTCATGGAAAGAATCTTGTCAGGTTCCTGGCCGTTTGAGAGATTGCGGGTACTTTTCTCTCCCAGGAGGACACGCGTGCCACCCTTACGCCCGGCCTTCCTCGCCGTCGCCCTCACCCTGGCTCTCGCGACCCCCGCCCAGGCGGACACGCCCACGATCACGCCGACGATCACCCTCCAGAACGGCCGCACCCAGCCGGTCTTCTCCTATGCGGACGCGGTCCGCGAGCACGTCTACGTCGAGTCGAGTGTCGACAGCGACTCCGACGGCCGGCTCGACAGGGTCCGGGTCGACATCATCAGGCCCAAGGAGTCCGGCCCGGGGCTCAAAGTGCCGGTGATCATGGATGAGAGCCCTTACTACGACAACTCGGGACGCGGCAACGAGGGCGAACGCAAGATCTACGACGCTTCCGGAAATGTCGCGAAATTCCCGTTGTTCTACGACAACTACTTCGTGCCGCGCGGCTACGCCGTCCTCAACGTGGACATGCTCGGCACCACCAGGTCCGACGGCTGCCCCGACATCGGCGGCGAGGCCGACGTGCTGGGCGGCAAGGCGGTCATCGACTGGCTGAACGGCAGGGCCAAGGCCTTCCGCGCCGACGGCTCCCCGGCCGTCGCCGACTGGACCACCGGCAAGGCCGGGATGATCGGCAAGTCCTACGACGGCACCCTCGCCAACGCCGTCGCCGCGACAGGCGTCGAGGGCCTGGAGACGATCGTGCCGATCTCGGCGATCAGCTCCTGGTACAGGTACCAGCGGTCGAACGGCGTGATCTACAACCACGACTACGCGTCCTGGCTGGCGAACTACGTCGACACCGACCCCGAGGCCAAGTGCCAGGCCGTCCGGGACCGGATGGACGCCGAGGACGGCGACGACACCGGCGACTACAACGCCTTCTGGAACGAGCGCGACTACCTCGCCGGCCGGCTCGGCGACGTGTCCAAGGTCAGGGCCAGCGTGTTCGTCGTGCACACGGTCAACGACCTGAACGTCAAGCCGGACAACTTCTCCACCTGGTGGCAGGGGCTGGCCAGGCGCGGCGTGCCGCGCAAGATCTGGGTCGGCCAGTACCAGCACGTGGACCCGTTCGACTTCGAGGGCCGCAGGGACCTGTGGGTCGACACCCTGCACCGCTGGTTCGACCGCTGGCTGCAGGGGGTGCGCAACGACGTCATGGCCGAGCCGCGCGCCGACGTGCAGCTGGGCCCGGCCCAGTGGATCACCCAGCGTGACTGGCCGGCCCCGTCGGCCGCCAGGCTGCCGCTCCGTCCCGCCGGCGACGGCACGCTGGGGCTGGTGCCCGCGGCCAAGGGCGCGACCGCCACGTTCACCGACGTGGCGCTCCAGGAGTCGGACATGATCGCCGACGTGGGCACGTCCAAGCCGGGACGGGTCGCGTTCACCACCGGCGCGCTGCCGCTCGACCTGCGCCTGTCGGGCACGCCCACGGCCGAGCTGCGGGTCAAACTGGACAAGCCCACCTCCAACCTGACGGCGATGCTCGTCGACTTGGGCGACGCCACCCGGGTCGACTGGCGGCGCGGCCAGGGCATCACCACCCTCGCCGAGGAGGACTGCCACGGCGAGAGCACCGCGGCCGACGACGCCTGCTACAAGAAGGTCGCCACGAACGTCGCCACCCGTCCCGCGGAGATCGTCGCGCGGGGCTGGATCGACGTGCGCAACCGCGACTCGCTGAGCAGCCCGGCGCCGCTGCCGCCAGGGACGTACGGCACGGTCAGATGGCAGACGCTGCCGCAGGACTACACGTTCAGGAAGGGCCACAGGCTCGCCCTGGTGGTCGCGGGCACCGACGCCACCTACAGCGACGAGGAGGGCACGGGCGCGACCGTGACCGTCGACCTCGCCAGGAGCAGCGTCTCCGTCCCGACCACGGTCGGCACGCCGCTGACGGACGTGCCGAAGGACGCGACCACCTTCCGCGGGCCGAGGCGCTTCGACCTGCCGCAGCCCGAGCAGGAGTTCACCTTCTTCTAACCGGTGTGGTCTCCCAGGTCGAGCGTGACAGCCGGCCCGGGCTGGGAGACCACGCTCGACCGCTGCCGGGCGTGGACGGCCGACCAGGCCAGCGCCGCGAGCAGGATCGCGATGCCGATGAGCAGCCCCACCTTGGCCACCGACCTGAACGTGATGCGGGCCTCGGGGTCGGCCTCGTCTGGACGGTCCCGCCAGAACTCCTCCCACCTGTGCTCCTCCTCCGACGTGACCTCCTCGTACAGGACCGCCGAGGAGGAGGCGACGGAGGCGACCGGAGCAGCGAGCGGGACCGTACGGGCGGGCCTCACGGGCGGCGGGAACGGCGCCACCCGCGAGGGCTCCGCGGGCGGCGGGAACGGCGCCACCCGGGAGGGTTTCGGGGCCGCGCGGGAGTGCTTCGGCGGCGGCGAGGTGGTGCGCTCCTGGCCCGCGACGGCCGCGCCCGCCGCGGGCCAGGAGCTTTCCCCGGTCCCCGTCGTGGGGCCGGAGACCGGGGAGGTCGGAGGTGGAACGGGGTCCTGCAGGGCGTGCGGCTGGAACGGGAACCCGTCCATCCGCCACAGGCCCCGCACGTCCGGCATCGGGCGGGCTCGCCCCAGCCAGTCCCGCAGGGTGCCGGGAGCGGCGGCGAGCGGCAGCTGGCGCAGGAGGCGGGCCGCCCCCAGGGTCCTGGGGGCGGCCCGGCAGGCCGCACAGGCCGGGATGTGGTGGCTGATCTGCGTGCGCGTCCGCCTACCGGGCGCCCTCGCCCACGCGGAGACCAGTGCCGCGAGCCGGACACACCCCTCACTGGTCCTGGCTGCGATCACCGCGGCGAACCACTTCTCCAGCCCGTCGGCGGCCTCATCCACCATGGACTCCACCAGGCCCGCCCCCACCCCGAAGACCGCCGCGATCTCCTCGTGGGTGAGGCCGTGCCGTACCGACAGGTCCAGCAGCTCCCGCTGCGGCCCGGGGAGCGTGATCAGCGCCTCGGGCAGCAGGTCGGGCATCTTTCCCGGACGCGACCACGTCCCGGTGCTCGCCGGGGAGGCGACCGCGCCGCGGTGGGAGCGGGCCAGCCCGTAGAGCCAGGGACGCAGCCGCGACTGGTCGGGCATCAGCTTGGCGCGGGCGTGCGCCGACAGCAGCGACCCCGCCACCGCCAGCTCGGCGTCCGCGGGAGACAGCTCGGTCAGGCAGTAGTCGTACAGGTGGGAGCCGTAGTCGTCGCACAGCTCGCCGATCGCGGCGCGCGCGTCGTCCGAGAGATCCCGCCACATCATCCGGATGCCAGCTCCTCCCTGTCGTCCCGCCGGTCAGCGCGGCAGCTGCTCGGCGACCTCGGTGGCCCAGTAGGTGATGACGCTGTCCGCGCCCGCCCGGCGGATCGCGGTCAGGCTCTCCCTGATCGCCCGCTCGCGCAGCAGCCAGCCCTGCGCCGCCGCGGCCTCGATCGCCGCGTACTCGCCCGACACCTGGTAGGCGAACACCGGCACGTGGACGGTGTCGGCGACCTCGCGGACCACGTCGAGGTAGAGGCCGGCCGGCTTGACCATCACCATGTCGGCGCCCTCCTCGACGTCGAGCAGCACCTCGCGCAGCGCCTCGCGGCGGTTGGCGGGGTCCTGCTGGTGCGTGGAGCGGGCGCCCTTCAGCCGCGACTCGACGGCGTCGCGGAACGGGCCGTAGAAGGCCGAGTCGTACTTGGCGGCGTAGGCCAGGATCGGCACCCGCTCGTGGCCGCAGCCGTCGAGTGCCGCCCTGACGGCGGCGACCTGGCCGTCCATCATCCCGCTCGGGGCCACCACGTGCGCGCCCGCGTCGGCCTGGGCCACGGCCACGTCGGCGTAGGCGAGCAGGGTGGCGTCGTTGTCGACGTCGCCGTCGGGGCCGAGGACGCCCACGTGGCCGTGCTCGGTGAACTCGTCCAGGTTGACGTCCCCGACCACCACGGTCGCGTCGCCGACCTCCTCGGCGACGTCGGCGATCGCCTGCTGGGTGATGCCGTCGGGGTCCCAGGCGCCGCGGCCGTCGCGGTCCTTGACCTCGGGGATGCCGAAGATCAGCAGGCCGCCGACGCCCGCCTGGGCGGCGGCAGCGGCGGCCTTGCGCAGGCTGTCGCGGGTGTGCTGGACCTGGCCCGGCATGCAGGTGATGGGCCGGGGTTCCGTGATGCCCTCGCGGACGAACAGCGGTTGCACCAGGTCGGCCGGGTGCAGGCGGGTCTCGGCGACGAGGCCGCGCAGGGCGGGCGTGCGCCGCAGTCGGCGCGGACGGTCGACGGGGAAGCTCATGACGCCCCTTCCAGGGCCGCGCGGACCTGCGCCACCACGGACGTGTCGGCCAGCCGCAGCCAGTAGCCGGTGTTCGCGCGGGCCGTGATGTGCAGCGCGCGCAGCTCGCACAGGTGCTCGGCGGTCTTGATGGCCAGCCCGCCCGGGTCGATCACGGGCAGGCCGTGCAGCTCGGTGACGCCCAGGTGCACCAGGATGACGTTGGGGATGCCCTCTGCGGGGACCAGCCACTGCGCCCCCGCCTGCGCGGCGCGCCTGGCCGCCTCGCCGTAGGCGTCGAGCAGCGGTTCGAAGTCCCTGTTGAGGGCCTGTTCGACGAGCCGGGCGCCGTCCTCGACCACCTGGTACGAGGCCAGTTCGGCGCCCGCGGAACGGATGTTGCCGATGATGGGTTCGACCAGGCCGGGGATGAACCCGAGGACGCCCAGCCGGTGCCGCTCCATCCGCGCCGCCTGCCAGACCGCGTCCCCGTACCCCACGACCGGGATGGCGACCTGTGAGCGGGCCACGGCGAGGCCGGGGTCCTGGCCGGCGCCGCTGATCCAGGCGTCGCAGCCGTCGCGTTCGGCTTCGACGGCGGTGCGCGCGAAGTAGTCGCCGAACATCAGGCCGATCTGCCCGTAGCCGACCAGATGTTCCGGCAGGGTGCTGCCGTAGGTGCCCGGCGGCAGCGTGTGCACCTCGACGTGGGTGCCAGGCCCTGAGACCTTGGCCAGGTGTTCGGCGTACAGCTTGTCCAGCAGCGCCGAACGGCCCTCGACGGTGTGTTTCTGGAACCAGATCCGCATGTCAGCTACGCCTCACCAGATGGGGGACGGTGTCGAGCATGGAAGCCTGTGCCAGGTAGGTGCGGGTGGCGTCCGGGTCGTCGGCGATGGCGCGCACTCCGGCCATGGCGGACGCCAGCCTGGCGCTGTTGCGGTCCTGCACGCCGGCGACGCGTGCCTCGCTGCGCGGGATCACCCGTTCGAGCAGGACGGTCCGCCGCCGCCAGGCCCACGAGTCGAGCGCGGCGGGAGGAGCGGAGCCGTCGAGCACCGCCGGGAGCAGCCGGCCGAGATCGACGGCGTCGTGGAGGCCGGCGTTCATGTTCAGCCCGCCGGCGGTGGAGGTCAGGTGCGCCGCGTCGCCGATGAACAGCACCCGGCCGTGCCTGAAGGACGACAGCACGCCCCTGGCCAGGCCGTACCGGTCGGCCCCGATGACGCGGACCTGCTCGCCGGCCTCCGGCAGCGCCTTGCGCACCAGCGCGGCCACGTTGCCGGCCGAGAGCGGGTCGCGGGCGTCGATCGGGATCCTGAACACGATCCGCCAGTGGTCGCGCAGCCCCAGCAGGCTGCATGACTGCTCGGTGTCGCGCACGTAGGTGAGCGGCGCCAGCTTGGCCAGGAACCGGTCCAGTGGCGAGTCGGTGAAGACGCGCAGCGCCTGGGTCGGGTACGAGGAGCGGGGGAACGGCAGCCTGAGCGAGCTGCGCACGGTGCTGTGCGCGCCGTCGGCCGCGATCACGTACGTGGCCCTGGCCCAGTTCCTGCCCAGCCGGATCCGGACGCCCGCGCCGCCCTCGGCCACCCCGTCGACCCGGGTGCCGAACCGCACCTGGGCGTGCGGGTAGGCCGACAGGGCCGACAGCAGCAGCGGAGTCAGCGACGACTGCTCGGCGTGCAGCCGGTACGGGTGCCTGGTCAGGCCGTCCAGGCAGGCCATGGGCAGTTCGGCGATGACGCCGCCCGCGCGGTCGCGCCACTGCACCCGGTCGACGACCCTGCCGCGTCCGACGAGCCGGGACGCGACGCCGAGATCGTCCAGCAGGTCCAGCGTGGCCGGGTGGAAGGTGGAGGCGCGCGACTGCCTGGTCAGGCCGCTCTCGCGCTCCAGCACGGTGACGGGCGTCCCGGCCCTGGCCAGGGTGAGCGCCACCGTCAGCCCGACCGGGCCGGCGCCGACCACCACGACGCCGTTCACGAGTGCTGCCTCTGCGCGGCCCGGCGGTGCGGCACCCGGCTGAGCGTGAGCGGCTGCCCCGTCGCCTGCGACAGCGCCCACCAGGCGCTGCACAGGTTGGACGTCAGCAGGATCCGGTCGTTGCCCGTGCCGAGCGAGCCCAGCGCGGGCAGCGTGGCCATGCCGGTGCCGCTGAAGAGCACCACCGCGTCGTGCGGCAGGTCGGCCTCCTCGACCTGGCGGACGAGCTCGGCCGGGGTGACGTCGTAGGGCGAGGTCCTGCCCTTCGCGAACACCGGAACCACCTTGGTGACGCTCAGGCCGGCCTCCGCCCAGAACCGTTCGGCCAGCTCGGTCAGCCACGGCTGGTAGGGGGAGACGAGAATGAAGTCGTGCGTCCCGACGTGCTCGAACGCCTCCCAGGTCGCGAGCGTGGCGGAGGCGAACGGCACGCCGAACTCCTTGCTCAGCTCCTCGCACCGGTAGCGGTCCTGCTCGGGCCCGATCAGGTAGCGCGACCCGCTGCAGGCCATGACGAGCGCGTCGAGCCGCAGGCCGCCGAACGAGCGGATCATGTCGGGCAGGGCGGCGTTGTACATCTCCAGGCGTTCGGCCAGCGAGTAGCCGGGCCGTACCGGGAAGCGGCTGACGTGCATGTCGGCGCGGGACCCGAGCAACCGTGCCAGCTCGGGCTCCGCCGCGGGATTCGCCGGCGGCACCAGGACGCCGACCCTGCCCCGGCTCACGACGTGCCTCGCTCGAGGCCGAACAGCTCGCACATGGCGTCGACGTAGCGGTCGCCGAGCGGGGAGCCCGCCGACGTGGTGACGCGGACGATCGGCTCGCGCAGGAAGCCCTCGACCACGCGGTGGATCGAGCGCCTGACCTCGGCGCGGGAGCGCGCGTCGAGGTCGGGGGCGCGCGAGGCGAGCCGCTTCAGCTCGGCCTCGGCCACCGCCGCGGCCTTGCGCCGCAGCGCCAGCACGACGGGCCCGCTGACCTGGTAGGGCAGGGTTTCCGGAGGGGTGAGGACGGCGGTCATCAGCAGCCCGACCAAGCCGCGGCCCAGAAGGCCGCTTCCCGGCGCTCGCGCTCGTCGTCCGTCCCGTCCTGGGTGAGGACGAGCCGCACGTCGGCGCGTTCCACGCCGAAGACGTTCACCGCTGCCCCGATCACGGTGTCGGCGAACTCGCGCTGCCGTTCCTCGGCGACGTCCGCCGGTGAGTCGACCTTGATGGTGAGCATGGCTTGCCTCCGGGGGTCAGGACGCGCGGTCGAGCGCCTGGTCGATCACGGTGATGGCTTGTTCGGAGACCTGCTGGATGTGTCGCAGCAGGTGCAGGGTCTGCGCCGTCGCCGGGGCCGGCTCCGCCGGCTGGGCGGGCGCGATCTCGGTGGGCGTGGCGTCGCGCTGGTCGCCGAACGCGGGCGGCGGGACGGGCCGCGTCCCGCGGCTGGGGGTGTCATAAGGGCGGAGGTACGGCTTGCGGAGGGCGTCGGCGGCCATATGGGGTCACTCCTGTCAGCGCTGGTTCGCGGCTGGGGGTGCGGGTACGCGAGGGGCGGGTACGCGGGGGGCGGGAAGGTCGTGCACGTTGAAGCGGGCGAGTTCCTGTTCGGCCTCGCTGCGCACCTGGACGAAGCTGTCGCGCAGCTCGGCGAGGAGCCGACGGAGCACGATGAGTTCCGCCTCGGCCTCGCGCCGCGTGGGGCGGGCCGCCCGCCGGCGCGACGACGATCTGGCGACCCGTGTGAGGGCGGCCACGGCCAGCACGACGGCGACCGCCAGGCAGGCCATCAGGACCGACGCGAAACCGGGCATCGGCCCGTCCACGATCGGCCGGTCGACCAGCACAGAGGCTCCTGCCACGCCGATCGCGCCGCCGAGCATCCTGGAAGTGTTGACGGCGCCCGCGGCGGCCGCGTACTGGCCGGGGTCCGCGGCCATCGTGCCGACCGTGAACGTGCCGGTGGACAGCGCGCCGAAGCCGGCGCCGAGCAGCAGCGCGCCGAGCAGGCACCAGAGGTTGGGGTACGGGTGCGCGAGCAGGAGCGCGCAGCCTCCGCCGAGCGTGAGGGCGCCCGTGTAGATGATCCCGTTCAGCCCGATGCGCCGGCTGGCCATCGCGGCCAGCGGGCTGGACACGACCATCGCGACGGAGATGGGAGTGAGCCACAGGCCGAGGCTGACGCTGTCGAACCCGGACTCCTTCAGGTACAGCGGCCCGATCGAGAGCACCACGTACGAGGCCGCTCCGTACAGGCAGGACGCGCCACCGGCCCACAGGAAGCCGGGGCGGCGCCAGAGCCTGATGTCGATCGCGCCGCCGGGGTTCTGCCACGAGGTCGCGAGCGCGCCGGCCAGCAGCAGGCCGGCGGCCATCGCGCAGCCGATGGTGCGCGTGGACGTCCAGCCCCACACCTCGCCCTGCGAGATGGCGAGGACGGCGGCGGCGATCGCGCCCACCAGCAGGAGCGCGCCGAACAGGTCGGGCATGCGCCGCGTGGTGCCGCGTGAGCGGGGCAGCGCGGGGGTCAGCACCAGCAGCACCGCCGCCAGCGCCGTGCCGGGCAGGAACAGCCCGCGCCAGCCGTACTCCTCCACCAGCCACCCGCCGCCGCCCTGCAGGGCCAGCGCGCCGGCTCCGGAGGAGGCGCTCCACAGCGCGACGGCGCCGGCGCGCTTGTTCGGTGGCAGCTCGCCGAGCAGCAGCGCCAGCGAGGACGGGAACATCAGTGCCGCGCCGATTCCCTGCCCGAGCCGCCCGGCGAGCAGCATGGGCCAGGTCGGGGCGGCGATGACGGTCGTCGCGCCCAGCCCGTACAGGGCCAGCCCGAGCGCGAGCACGCTGCGCCTGCCGAGCAGGTCGGCGAAGCGGCCCGCGGTGGCGAGCAGCGCGGCGACGGCCGCGAAGTTGATCGTGCTGACCCAGGTGATCTCCGCGAGCGGCAGCCCGGCGGCTATCGGGTCGCGGCCCAGCACCGGGATCGCCAGCGTGGTGGCCGTGCTGTCCGCCATGATCGCTATAACCGCGCCTGAGGCGATGAGCCGCAGGATGAAGTAGCGTCGTACCCTGTTCGGCGTCCGTGACGCCGGCCCCTGCGCGGGGCCCGCGACGTACGCTCGGATGGGTGTCAGCGTCATCGCGCCGACTCCGCGTAGCTCGGCGTCGCGGCGACGGGCACGCCACCCGCCACGGTGGTGGTCAGCGGGCCGTCAGGTTGGTTGGGCACGCTCGCGGCGACCATCCGCTCGGTCAGGCCGGCGCGCGGCGCGTCGGGGCTCGACCAGGTGGGCTGGTCGTCGCCCAGCACGGTCGCGGTGACCTGCGAGGCCAGTGCGAGGTGCGCGGCGCAGCGGCGGCTCACCTGGGCTTCCAGACCGGCGATCTGCGCCAGTCTGAGCCGCATGGGTTCCAGGCTGGCGGTGCGGTTGAGCCCTTCGAGGTCGGCCAGCCTGGCGGGCCAGCGCAGCTCCCGCTCCAGGCGGCTGACGACCTCGGGGACGATCTCCTCGACCGGGAACCCGTCCTCGCGTAACCGGTTGGCGGTGACGACCGCGGCGAGCGTCGTCTGGTCGTAGTCGGCGAGCCGCCCTGACAGCGCGGCGGCGAGCATCCGGGCGCGGTGGATCAGGCAGGCGGCGCTCCACCCGAGAACCATGAGGCGTTCCGCGCCCGTCTCGGTGTGCCATCCGGCCAGCCGCAGTTCCCGTGCCATCCGGTGGTGGATGATCCACTGGTCGCGGGAGCTGTCGGTCCAGACCTGGACTCCGCCGAGCGGCAGGGTCGCCACGTGGACCTGTGCTCCCTCTGGCGCCGCGCGGACGCAGATGCGCTGGATGATCCGGTCCTGGGCTGGCGAGCGCGGGGTCCTGACGAACCACGAGATGCCATGGGGATCGATGGGCACGTGCGGCCACCCCCTTGCCGGCGGCTTCGCAGAACCGGTCCGGCTGTTAAGTGTCAGTTACCACGTCCGGTCCGATGGTGGCCGTTATTGCTCCTTTGTGTCAACTGTCAGTTTCCATATGGTAGGTAATGCAGGTAGGCCCCCATGGACAGGCGACGAGGATCACGGCTTCGTCTACTCTGGAGGCGCTCACGGCAGCAGGAGGCTACGAGTGGCGAATTTCGCCGAGCGACTCGATCTCGCGCTGAACAAGCGCGGATTCTCTGGCGCTCAGGTGGCGGCCGCGCTCACCGCGGCCGGCATCCCCATCACCCGGGCCTATGTCAGCCAGCTCCGCACCGGCAAGCAGACCAATCCGACCCTCGGCGTCCTGCGCGCCCTGGCCGAATGCCTCCAGGTGAGCGTGGGGTGGCTGGTGGGCGAGGACTTCCTCGAGTCGGGCACGGTCGATGACCTGCAGGTGCGGGCGGCCGCGATCGGGCTGTCGGCCTCCGGGCTCTCCGAGGGGTCGCTGACCGTGCTGCGCGGAGTGATCGAGCTCGCGCGACAGGCCGAGGGCCTGTCGGAACACCCCAGGTCGGCCCTGGAGATCCCGCAGGCGGCGGTCCTGCTGACGGGTTCGCAGCGTGAGGCGCTCGGTGAGCGGCTGCGTGCCCTTCGGCTGTCGGTCCGCATGACACCGGAGGAGGTCGAGAGCGCCCTGGGCAAGGGAGTGACCGCCGTCGAAGCAGTCGAGGACGGCAGGATCGCCCCCGCGCCCGCGACCGTGGAGCGCCTGCTGACCCTGTACGGCGTGACCACGACCCCGGCCCGCGAGTACGTCATGTCGCTGGCCCGCGGCGAGCGCGAGCCCGCCTGGTACGACCGGAGTTCGGTGCCCGTGTGGCTGGCGACCACCGCGGCGCTGGAACAGCGTGCCTCGCTGATCCGGACGTACCACACGCAGTTCGTCCCGCCGCTGTTGCAGACCGAGGAGTATGCGAGAGCCGCGATCTCCGTGGCCGGCCTGGACTATCTGGGCCAGACGACGGCCGACGCGGCGGTGGAGATCGTCCTGGCCCGCCAGCGACTGGTGTACGCCGACGAAGGTCCCGTTGTGTGGGCGGTGATCGACGAAGGTGTCCTCCTGCGCTCGATAGCGGAGCCTCACGTGCTCCTCGGCCAGCTCGACGCACTGATCAGCCAGGCGAAACGTCCGAACGTCTCGCTGCACGTCGTCCCCATGGAGGAGCCGGCCTACCTGCCCCGCACGGGCCCGTTCACGCTCTGGCGCTTCGCCGAGGCGTTCGAGCCCGACATCGCCTGTTCGCACGCCATCGACTCAGAGGTGCTGATCACCGACCCGGGCTCCGTGGAGGCCTACCACCAGGCGTTCACCAAGCTGTCGGTCACCACCACCACCCGCGACGAGACCCTGGACCTGCTCCACGCGCACCGTGAAAGGGTCGCGCACGGGTTCGGCGGATTCTCGTCAGACTTGTCCGGTAAAAATGGAAATAGATATTTCCCGAATTACTAGCGCTTCATGTGTTGTCAAGCATGGTCCTTTGGATCATATTGACTCTGGTCATCAGTGGGGTTGAGAGACCAGCTTTCCCGTTACTACTTATGGCGAGGGGAAAGGGGCAACACTCAGTGCGTCAGCGTGCCATCCGAAACCTGGCCAATCTCGACACCACTCAGGCGCGAATCACCCGGATTCTCGACGCCGCCGCAGGAGGAAAGAACCACTTCGTAGCCGATCGCGATGCGATGCGGCGCTACGACTTGGCGGCCCCCATCACCACCGCCGCCGCGCAGGCCGTCCTGCGCTACCTGGCTCGCGTGGTCCGCCATCTGGTTGCCGACGGCGTTGACCAGTTCATGATCATTGGTAGTGGAGTGCCCAGCGGGCTGCCCCCGGGGCGCCAGCTCCACGACGTGGCCCGGGACACGCCCGGCAACCCCGCCGTCCGCATGGTGTACGTGGAGAGCGACCCCCTGGTCCTGGTGAACGCCCAGGCCACCATCGAGCCGGTCAACGACCTGGTCCGCGTGGTCGAGGGGGACGTGCGCGAGATCGACGACGTGCTCGCCGACAGGGTCGTGACGACGTTCATCGACTGGGACAGGCCCCTGGCCGTGCTGCTGGTGTCGACCCACAGCCTCAACGACGACGAGCAGGCCCGCTATGTGATCAAACGGCTGCGCCAGGTCGTACCGGAGAGAAGCTACCTGGCACTGCTGCAGACCACCTTCGACGGCGTCCCGCCGGAGTTGCTGCCCGCCATCAGGGACCTGCTCGCGATGACGCTGCCAGGTCACGCCATCCGGACCAAGGAACAGGTCGAGGACCTGCTGGACGGGCTCGACCTGCTGGAACCCGGCCTGGTCTGGGTGCCGAGCTGGCGCCCCGAGGCCGGCGAACCGTCGTCGCAGCCCGCCTCGTCGGGCAACTACGGCGCAGTGGCCCGGCTCCCTTGACGGCGTCCACAGCGTTGTCCACTGGGCCGTTCACAGCGCCGTCCACTGGGCCGTCCACTGGGCACGCTCCGGCGCTCGCCACCGGAGGCTCGGCCGGTTCGCCGGCCGAGCCCTAGCGTCAGTCCCACCAGAAGGACCAGGCGTGCCCGCCGAGGATCTGCTCCGCGTACGCCTGGAGGTCGCCGGGGCCCTGGACGACGTTGTCGGGGCAGAACGTCCAGTGCTCGGCCGCCACGTGCAGCGCGTGCTCCGGCTCGACGGGCGGCGCGGCCACGCTCAGTTCCAGCGTGTTGAAGCCGACGGACACCACCCGCGCCCCGAACCGGTCCTCCCAGCTCCGCACCACGGCCGCCATCGGCACCATCCACTCGTTGTGGTGCAGCGCGCCCTGCCAGCCCATCACGGCCAGCGCGTCGGCGCCCCGGTGCGCGGCGACCAGGCCGAGCGGCATGCCCCTGCCCGACAGCTGCCCCGCGTACCAGTCGGCGACCGCCCCCGGATCGGCCGCCAGCCTGCCCGGCGGGGCCAGACCAGGACAGATCGCGCCGAACGGGTCCAGCTCCGCGATCGCGTCCGGAGGCATCTGGGCCACCCACTCCTGCCACACCTCGGCCATGAACCCCTCGGCGGTGAAGTGGTCGATCTGCCGCGCCTCGTCGGGGACGATCTGCCCGACCGACCACGGCTGCGCCGACTCGTCCAGCAGCACCGGCCACAGGCCGCTGCGCGGGTGCGCGGCGCGGAAGCGGGCCCACTCGCCGCCGGCCGCGGGGGAGTCGCTCATCCAGAACGCGGGCCTGGCCGCCTCACCCTGCAGCGTGTAGCCGGGATCCGGCCACACCACGTCGCCCTCGGGCAGGCCGACCGACAGGGTGCGCCCCATGCCGCCGTCGGCGAACAGCTGGCACAGCACGCGCGGCAGCTGATGATCCTTCATGCCCTACCGTTCCGATGCCGAATCCCGTCTCGGAGATGGTAGTGCCGCCGATCGCTTCAGGACTTTTGTCCCACGCCATAGCGGACGCATGAACCTTCCTGATCCAGAGGCCGGTTCGAGACGGTTGGGGCATGAGAACACTACTGACCGCGGCCGTGCTCCTGGCCGGGAGCGTGACCCCCTCGCACCCCGCCGCCGACCCCGCGGTCGTCAGGACGGACGCGGGCGCCGTCCGCGGTGAGGTGACCGGGGCGTACCGCCTCTTCCGCGGCATCCGCTACGCCACCGCCGTCCGATGGGACGCGCCGCGCCCCGCCAAGGCGTGGCAGGGCGTCCGGGACGCCACGAAGCCGGGCGCGATGTGCCCGCAGGTCGGCTCCGACTACGCGCCGACCCGCAGCGAGAACGAGGACTGCCTGTACCTGAACGTCACCACCCCGGCCAAGAAGGCGACCAAGCGGCCGGTCATGGTGTGGATCCACGGCGACGGCGCGCTGGGCGCCGGCCACTTCTCCGACGCGCGGAAGCTGGCCGCCAAGGGCACGGTGGTCGTGACGATCAACTACCGGCTGGGCGTCTTCGGCGGATTCGGCTATCCGGGCCTGCGCAATTCGGGCACGTTCGGCCTCCAGGACCAGCAGGAGGCGCTGCGCTGGGTCCGGCGCAACGCGGCGGCCTTCGGCGGCGACCCGGGCAACGTGACCGTCTTCGGCGTCTCCTACGGCGCGATGGCCATCGGCGGGCAGCTCACCTCGCCCGGCGCGCGCGGGCTGTTCCAGCGGGCGATCATGCAGAGCGGCGAGGCCATGATGGACATGCCCGCCAACAGCATGGGGCCGGGCATCCCGGCCTCCCCGTCGTTCGCCTGGCGCCCCGAGGCCGAGGTGGCCGCCATGGGACGGCAGTACGCGCAGCGACTCGGCTGCTCGGACCTGGCGTGCCTGCGGGCGCTGCCGGTGAAGAAGATCCTCGCGGTGCCGTACATCATGAACGTCTTCCAGGTCTACGCGTACGGCAACGACGTGCTGCCGTCGTCGCCGGCCGAGGCGCTGCGCGAGGGGCGCTTCCACCGGGTGCCGGTGCTGGCGGGGGCGACCAGGGACGAGCATCGCATGTTCGTCGGGATGAACTACGACGTGCAGGGCGAGTCGCCGGACTACCCGAAGCTCGTACGGGAGGCGTTCGGCGACAAGGCCGACCAGATCCTGCGGAAATATCCGGAAAAGCGGTATAAGTCGCCTAGCCTGGCCTGGGCCGCCGTGCTGACCGACCGCATGTGGGCCCGCGCCACCCACGAGCAGAACACGCTGCTGGCCAGGCACGTCCCGGTCTACGGCTACGAGTTCGCCGACAGGAGGGCACCGATGTTCCTGCCGCTGGAGGCCGACTTCGACTGGGGCGCCTACCACGCCGCCGACCTGCCGTACCTGTTCGCGGACCCCAAGGCGCGCTTCACCCCGGCGCAGGAGGAGCTGTCGGACCGGATGACCGCCTACTGGGCCGCGTTCGCCAGGACCGGAAACCCCAACACGTCCGGGCTGCCCGCCTGGCCGCGGGTCGGCAGGGGCACGCTGTCGCTGGCGCCCCACGCGATCAGGACCGTCGACTACGCCGCCGAACACCGGCTGGCGTTCTGGAACTAACGTGTCCCCATGACCATCCGCGTGCTGATCGCCGAGGACCAGGGCATGATGCGCGACGCGCTGGCGCTGCTGCTCGGCCTGGAGGACGACCTGGAGATCGTCGCCCAGGTGCCGGCGGGCGACGACATTTTGCCCGCCGCCGAGCGGCACCGGCCCGACGTGGCGCTGCTCGACATCGAGCTGCCCGGCCGCACCGGCCTCGACGTGCTGCCCGAGCTGCGCGCCGCGCTGCCGGGCTGCGCGGTGCTGGTGCTGACGACGTTCGCCAGGCCGGGCTACCTGCGCCGCGCCATGGAGGCCGGGGCCGCCGGCTTCCTGGTCAAGGACGGGCCCGTGGAGGAGCTGGCGGCCGCCATCCGCCGGGCGGTGGCCGGGGAGCGGATCATCGACCCGGCCCTGGCCGCCGCCGCCCTCAACGCCGGGCCCAGCCCCCTCACCGACCGCGAGCGCGACGTGCTGGCCTTCGCCCTCGACGGCTCCACCATCGCGGACGTGGCGGGCCGGCTGCACCTGTCGGAGAGCACGGTCCGCAACCACCTGTCGTCGGCCATCGGCAAGACCCACACCAGGAACCGGATCGAGGCAGCCCGCCTGGCCCAGCACAATGGGTGGTTGTGACCCCCTACGACGCAGTTCTCTGTGACTTCGACGGCGTGCTCCGCCAGTTCGACCACGCCGCGCAGGCCGCCATCGAGGCCCGCTACGGCCTCCCGGTCATGAAGACCGCCTTCGCCCCCGAGCTCATGACGCCCGCGGTGCTCGGCACGATCACCGCGGCGGAGTGGGCCGAGGCGCTCGCCGTCGCGCTGGGCGGCGACGAACGCGCCAGGCAGGCCGTCGCCGACTTCGCCGACGTGCCGTTCTGGGTGGACGAGGACGTCAGGGCGCTGCTCGCCAAGGCCCAGGAACGGGTGCCGGTGATCCTGGTGACCAACGCCATGGACACCCTGGAGGAGCACCTGGACCGGCTGGGGCTGGCCTACTTCGCCGACGACGTGGTCAGCAGCGCCCGGGTGGGGGTGGCCAAGCCCGACAGGCGGATCTACGAGATCGCCGCGGAACGGGCGGGCGTCGCTCCCGAGCGCTGCCTGTTCGTCGACGACCGCCTGGCGAACGTGGAGGCCGCCAGGGCGCTCGGCATGACCGGCGTCCACTACCGGGGCGTCGCCGACCTCGCGGCTGTGCTCTGAGGTCGCAGCGAGACGGTCACCGCGTGATATGGACGGTCCGATCACGCGGTGGCTAGGCTTGGCGGCCATGGGTGACGAGGCAAGCATGAAGTTCGACCCGGTGAGCAAGCTGGCCGACCAGGTCGACGAGGCTCGCAAGAAGGTGGAGGAGGGCCGCACGGCCCTGGCCGGAGGCCCCGGAGCCGTCACCTACGTCCCGGTGTCGAGCGTGCCCAGCGCCAACGCGTTCGGCAACACCGCCAAGGCGAACCCGGCGGGGTCCGCGCACGCTGACCTGCAGGTCGCCGCCGACAGGCTGGCGGAGATCCTCGCCGGAGTGCTCGACTCCGACGAGGCGCGGCTCCGCAAGGTCATCAAGGCTTTCAAGGAGCTCGACGACAAGGTCGCCGACCGGCTCTTCGCCGGTGCGAGCAAGGGCTTCGACGTCTACAGCGCCCACGTGCACAGCCACGGCCTGCACGGCTACGACGACTACGTGCGCACCGGCCAGATCGACAAGCTGCACGACGCCATGAACGGCGGCCCGTCGCTGCTGGGCGCCGACCTCAACGCCGTGACGAACAACGGCGACGACCCGAAGAACACGTCCTCCGGTGCCGCCATCCACGCCTTCAAGCAGGAGGGCTACACGGTCTACTCGGGCGCGACCAACGACGACGGAAAGATCGTCCCCACCTCGCCCGTGGGCACGCGCATCGACCACGTGGCCGGCTCACCGGCCTTCATCATGGACAAGCAGCCCACGCTGTTCGACGGGGCCACCTCCGACCACGACGGCCAGCGGGTCGACGTGGAGATCCCGAACTGGTAGGCCGCCCGCTCACCTGGGCTTGATGTTGATCTCGGTTCTGGCCGCGGACCGGCCCTCGCCGTCGTCGATCTGGTGGATGCCGCCCCCGGGCTCGTTGGCCGGAACGTCGATCTTGCCGCCGGGCACGTCGAGCTTGATCCGGTCGCTGTCTCCCGTGCCGTCGATGACGTCGCCCTCGCGGACGAGCACGGCATTGCCGAACGGAGCGAAGGCGACGTCGTCGACGACGGGCACTTTGAGGCCGAAGATGGACACTCCGTCGCCGGCGTGGTACTTCGTGCTCGCCTCTTCGAACTTGACGTCCCAGTTGTCGCCGGTGCGCTTTTCGAGCTCCTCCTCGAGGTTCGGCATGTCGTGCTTGAAGACCTCCTGCACGGTGGCGAGGTCCGCGCCCTGGTCGGTGATCGCCTGCGCGATGGTGTCGATGTCCTTCCCGGAGTCCGTGCCGGCGGAGTTGCCGGGGGAGTTGCCGGCGCCCTGACCGACGTTGAGGTTCACCAGGCGCACCGAACGCGGCTTCCACTGCTTGGCTATCTCGTCGAACTGCTCGGTGTAGAACTTCAGGTCCTGCCGCTTCTCGTCGAGCACGTCGTCCACGCGCCCGCGGATCTCCTTGGCCGCCGAGATCGCGCTCGTGACCAGGCTCGACTGCTCCTCGTCCTTCGGGTGGAAGGTCACTCCGGAAAGGTCCGTGGTCGACGGCACCGCGCTGATCTTCTTCTTCTCGTCGTCCAGGAGCCCCTGCTGCACGCGCAGCGTGGTGGCCGTGATGTCGAGCGTGTCGGCGATGTTGGTCGCCCACGCGCTGAACACCTCGACGTCGGAGGTCAGCCTCTTGCGGTAGTCGTTGAAGGAGTCCGCGGTCAGGCCAGTCCAGTACTCCTTGGAGAACACGTGCTGCGCGGCGTCATGGACCTTGCCCTGCGCGGACTTCGCCCTGCCCCCCAGGGTGCGCCAGGTTTCCGCCAGCGTCTCCAGACGTGCCGGGTCGGCTTCCAGGTTCCACAGGTCCGAGCTGCTGATCGATGCTGGCTTCTTCTGGCCTTCGCGTTCCTGGGCCATGAACGGCTTCCTTCGTTCCGGGAGGATCGGCACAGGGGTGACATCATGGCGATACCACCCGCAAGATCACCAGGTCAGCCCTGTCTCGGGGCGCGAACCGGCGCGGCCGACATCTGCTATTCGAGTGAAAGATGGGACAGGATGGAAGATAGGATGGTCTGGCATTATACGGGCCATCGGCGTACGAGCTGGACGGCGTTCGCGGCAGCGCCACCGGCACGACACGCGCGGATCGCTGGCGCGCACCGTCACCTGGCCCATCAAGTGATCAACCGCCGACGGCCATGTCGAAGAAGTCCCGCTCCAGCTCGACGGCCCGCCTGAACATCCCGAGCACCTCGTCCCGCCTGCGTTCGTCCAGGTCGGGGCCGAGCCGGTCGAGTTCGCCCCGCAGGAACCCGACCCACGCCCTGAACTCCTCGCCCTCGTGCAGCTCGATCCACTCCCGGTGGACGAAGCTCTCGGGCGGCGGCTCGACGGCCCGCGACGCCCAGCCCAGGTAGCTCCACTCGGCCACGCACAGCACCGCGACGATCAGCGGATAGTCCTGTGCGGCCCGGACCTCGTCCATGAGCCGCCTGAACGCCTCCGTCACCGGTTCGAGCCGCGCTGCCGTGCTTCCGCCCAGCGCCTCGAGCGCCCGGTGGAAGTACGTCTTCTCCTCGGCGGTCGCCACCTGCCCCAGGAAACGCCCGTACGGGACGCGCGCCTCGAACGTGTCCGCGCTCGCCACAGCGGCCCCGAGCAGCGCGGTGAAGGAGTCGACGAACTGGAAGTCCTGCTCCAGATAGCGCCGCATGTCGGCCTCACCCGTCGTGATCGCCATGGCGAACGGGTGGGTGACCACCGCCGTCCACTCAGGTTCGCACCGCAGGCGCAGCCACTCGCTGAAGGATTGATCGTTCACGCTGCGACTGTATCTGCCGCCCTGGTGAGAGGCGTGTTTCCGGCACGGCTCGCGCCAACCGTGCCGGAAACGTCAGCGGGGTCAGTAGCCCTGGTAGGGCGACTGACTGGGCGGCGGGGTGGTGGCCTTGGTGGTGGTCTTGGTGGTCGTCGACGGCGTCGGCGTGGTGGCCCTGGCGGCGCCGAACCTGATCAGGCCCAGCAGGCCGTGCTGGGCCTTGTCGATGCCCGCCGCGAACCAGAGCGCGTTCTCCCCGCCGGTCGCGGCGGTGCCGGGCTCCAGGTCCCACAGGCCGGGCAGCACGATCGGCCTGCCGGCGGAGTCGAGCAGTGGGCCGAGGTGACGGCTGCGCTTGTAGGCGTGGATGGTGCCGTCGCCGAAGTTGCCGACCAGCAGCGCGCCCGAGTACTGGCCGAAGGAGCGCGGCGCGGCGGTGATCGCCCACGGCGCGTTGAGTCCGACGCGGGCGATGCGCCCGGTGAGGCGTCCGTCCAGGGTGAACTGGCTGACGATGCCCTTGCCCGCGCCCGCGACGGACTTGCCGGTGGCGGGGTCACGCTGGGCGTAGGCCACCCAGACGTGGTCGTTCGCCACGGCCACGTTGAACGGCGAGTAGCTGGAGGGGACCGCCGGGTCCCTGAACTGCGAGCGGTCCAGCTTGATCTGGCGGAAGTCCTCGTTGAACGCGTTGACACGCCGGTTCGCGAAGTCGGCGGCCAGCAGGAAGTCGCCGTTGCCGGTCCGGACGAGGGCCAGGCCCTTGTAGTCGGCCCCGCGCGTGAACGCCGCGATGATCGCGTTCTTCGGGTCGGCCTCGGCGTTCCAGCCGGTGATCGCGCCGCTGGGGCTGGCGAAGATGAAGGTGGCGGGCTTGCCCTTGACGGTGAATCCCTGCCCCGAGTTGAACACCTGGCCCGTCGGCGCACCGCCCGGGATGGCGACCTCGGTCTGCTCCTTCTTGCCCGTGCCGGAGTAGACGGTGGCGGTGCCGGTGCCCGTGGCGGAGACCCACAGGGTCTTGCCCATGGCCAGCCCCCACGGGTTGACCAGCTTCGCGTCGGTGACGACAGCCTTGCCCTTGATATCCGACACGAGGTTGACGACGTCGAACCGCGTCCTCGTCGTGGCCTCTGCAGGGGTGGTGAGCGTCGCTCCCAGAACGACAGCAACAGCGCAGAGCGTGATGATGCGTGGCCGCATCCGTGCCTCCTTGTTAGCGCTTGTGACGGGTGATACGCGGGCAGCACGGACCCGGTTCAGTAGGGTTCGTGAATATTCGCCTCCTACGGGAAAGTGAACGGACATGGACGTTCTCGGCATCGACATCGGTGGTTCCGGCATCAAGGGCGCGCCCGTGGACACGGACGCGGGCACGCTCACCCAGGAGCGCCTGCGCATTCCCACCCCGCAACCCGCCAAACCGGCGCCGGTCGCCGAGGTGGTGGCGCAGATCGTCAAGCACTTCTCGTGGGAGGGGCCGATCGGTGTCACGTTCCCGGGAGTCGTGGTCGACGGGGTGGTGATGACCGCCGCCAACGTCCACCACTCCTGGATCGGCGTGGACGCGAACGAGCTGTTCGGCGGCGTGCGCGTGCTGAACGACGCCGACGCCGCCGGCCTGGCCGAGGTCGCCTTCGGCAGGGGCCGCGACCAGCGCGGCACCGTCCTCATGCTGACGTTCGGCACGGGCATCGGCAGCGCCCTGTTCAGGGACGGCGTCCTGGTGCCCAACACCGAGCTGGGGCACCTGGAGCTCCACGGCAAGGACGCCGAGCAGCGCGCCTCGGCCCTCGCCCGCGAGGAGCACGAGCTGAGCTGGGAGAAGTGGGCCGACCGGGTGGAGGAGTACCTGCGGCACGTGGAGATGCTGTTCTCGCCGTCGCTGATCATCATCGGCGGGGGAGTGAGCAAGAAGGCCGACAAGTTCCTGCCGCACGTCCACATCGACACCCCCATCGTGCCCGCCGCCCTGGAGAACGAGGCGGGCATCATCGGCGCCGCGCGCGCCGCCCTCTGATCGCGACCGCCGGTGCTCCCGCGCCTGACGGGCGTCAGCAAAGATCGTCGGGAGAGGACGCAACCACACGGGCTCCTTGAGAGTCTTACTAGTGACCGTGATTGCCCACGACGCAACTCTGGGGAGAGTGGGCCCGCCGTGGGCAATCACGGGATAATCGGATGCGCCAGGCGATGGCCGTCAGGCACGATAGGCCGTTGGCTCCGGGCTTGCGGGGCTCAAATATCCTTGTCAGCAGTATGGGAATCGCCGCGTTGTCCTCTCCGTTCACCGAACTGCAGTCACGCCTGCCCGAGCTCATGCCGCGCGACCAGCGGCGGCTGCGGCGCAGGCTCGACGGCGTGCGCCGGGTGCGCTCCCGCGAAGCCAGGGATAAGATCGCCGCGGAGATCCTCGCCGACGTGGAGCGTGCCGAGCAACGGCTGGCCCGCCGCCGTGAGGCCGTGCCGGAGGTGTCCTACCCGGAGAACCTGCCGGTCGCCCAGCGCAAGGACGACATCCTCGCCGCGATCCGCGACAACCAGGTCGTGATCATCGCGGGCGAGACCGGCTCCGGCAAGACCACCCAGATCCCCAAGATCTGCCTGGAGCTGGGCCGCGGGGTCAGGGGCCTGGTCGGTCACACCCAGCCGCGCCGCATCGCCGCCCGCACCGTGGCCGAGCGCATCGCCGAGGAGCTCGGCACCGAGCTCGGCCAGGTGGTCGGCTACAAGGTCCGCTTCACCGACCAGGCGAGCGACCGCACCCTGGTCAAGCTGATGACCGACGGCATCCTGCTGGCCGAGCTGCAGAACGACCGGCTGCTCGAACAGTACGACACGCTGATCATCGACGAGGCGCACGAGCGCAGCCTCAACATCGACTTCATCCTCGGCTACCTCAAGCAGCTGCTGCCGAAACGTCCCGACCTCAAGGTCGTCATCACCAGCGCCACCATCGACCCCGAGCGTTTCTCCCGGCACTTCGACGACGCCCCGATCATCGAGGTCTCCGGCCGCACCTACCCGGTCGAGGTCCGCTACCGTCCGCTCGACGAGGAGGACGACCAGACGCAGGGCATCGTCGACGCCTGCCGCGAGCTAGTCGGCGAGGGCCCCGGCGACATCCTGGTCTTCCTGTCGGGCGAGCGGGAGATCCGCGACGCCGCCGACGCGCTCGCCAAGGCCGACTTCCGCAACACCGAGGTGCTGCCGCTGTACGCCAGGCTGAGCGCCGCCGAACAGCACCGCGTCTTCCAGCGCCACACCGGCCGCCGCATCGTGCTGGCCACCAACGTGGCCGAGACGTCGCTGACCGTCCCCGGCATCAAGTACGTCGTCGACCCCGGCTACGCCCGCATCTCCCGCTACAGCCACCGCACCAAGGTGCAGCGCCTGCCGATCGAGGCCATCTCCCAGGCCAGCGCCAACCAGCGCAAGGGGCGCTCCGGACGCACCTCCGACGGCATCGCGATCAGGCTGTACGAGGAGGAGGACTTCCTCGCCAGGCCGGAGTTCACCGACCCCGAGATCCTGCGCACCAACCTCGCCTCCGTCATCCTGCAGATGACCTCCATCGGGCTCGGCGACATCGAGGCGTTCCCGTTCGTCGAGCCGCCCGACCGCCGCCAGGTCAAGGACGGCGTCAGCCTGCTGCATGAGCTGGGCGCCTTCGACGGCCACGGCAAGCTCACGCCGATCGGCCGCAAGCTGGCCAACCTGCCGGTCGACCCACGGCTGGGGCGCATGGTGCTGGAGGCGGAGAAGAACGGCTGCCTGCGCGAGGTCATGGTGATCGCGGCCGCGCTGTCGATCCAGGACCCTCGGGAACGTCCCACCGACAAGCAGCAGCAGGCCGACGAGAAGCACCGCCGCTTCGCCGACCCCGAGTCCGACTTCCTGTCCTACCTCAACCTGTGGAACCACCTGCGTGACAAGCAGAAGGAGCTGTCCTCCAGCGCCTTCCGGCGGCTGTGCAAGGCCGAGTTCCTCAACTACCTGCGGGTACGTGAGTGGCAGGACATCTACAGCCAGATCCGCCAGTCGCTCGGCGTCCAGCCCAACGCGCAGCCGGCCGATCCGCACCAGGTGCACGTGTCGCTGCTGGTCGGGCTGCTGTCGCACGTCGGCGTCAAGGAGGTCATGGAGAAACGCGCCTCCGACGGGCGCAGGCCGATCCAGGAGTACCTCGGCGCGCGCAACGCCCGTTTCGCCGTCTTCCCCGGTTCGGCGCTGGCCAGGAAGCAGCCGCAGTGGGTGATGTCGGCCGAGCTGGTCGAGACGTCCCGGCTGTGGGCGCGGGTGAACGCGAAGATCGAGCCCGACTGGGTCGAGCCGCTCGCCCAGCACCTGGTCAAGCGGAGCTACTCCGAGCCGCACTGGGAGAAGAAACAGGGCGCGGTCATCGCGCTGGAGAAGGTCACGCTGTACGGCCTGCCGCTGGTGGTCGGGCGGAAGGTCAACTACGGCCGGATCGACGCCGAGCTGTCCCGGGAGCTGTTCATCCGCCACGCGCTGGTCGAGGGCGACTGGGACAACCACCACCAGTTCCTCCGCGAGAACCGCAAGCTGCTCGACGAGGTCGAGGAGCTGGAGAACCGGGCCCGCCGCCGCGACATCATGGTCGACGACGAGGCCCTGTTCGACTTCTACGACCAGCGGGTCCCCGCCGACGTGGTGTCGGCGCGGCACTTCGACTCGTGGTGGAAGAAGGCCCGAGCCGACACTCCCGACCTGCTCACCTTCTCACCGGAGATGCTGGTCAACGAGGGCGCCGACGTCAGCGCCCGCGACTACCCCGACGCCTGGCGCCAGCTCGGCCAGCGGATGAAGCTGACCTACCAGTTCGAGCCCGGCGCCGACGCCGACGGCGTCACCGTGCACGTGCCGCTCCAGGTGCTCAACCAGGTCAGCTCCGACGGGTTCGACTGGCAGATCCCCGGCCTGCGCGAAGACCTGATCACCGCGCTCATCAGGTCGCTGCCGAAGAACCTGCGCCGCAACTTCGTCCCCGCGCCCAACTACGCCAAGCAGGTGCTGGCCGGGGTCAGTCAGGGCGGCGAGCCGCTGCTGGAGGCGGTCGAACGGGAGCTGCTGCGGCTCACCGGGGTGCGGGTGCCGCACGATGCCTGGCAGCTCGACCAGGTGCCCGACCACCTGCGCATCACGTACCGGGTGATCGACGAACGCAAGAAGACCATCGCCGAGGACAAGGACCTCGACGCGCTGAAGCGGCGGCTCGCGCCGCGCCTGCGCCAGACCCTCTCGGCCGCCGCCGACGACCTGGAGCAGACCGGCCTGCACACGTGGAGCTTCGGCACCCTCCCCAAGGTGTTCGAGCAGGGCCGCATGAAGGGCTACCCGGCCCTCGTCGACGACGGCGACTCAATCTCCATCAAGATCTACGAGACGCAGGCGGAGCAGCGCCGCTCCCACTGGCCCGGCACCCGCCGCCTCCTGCTGCTGAACGTCACCAACCCCGCCAAGTCCCTGCTGGGCGGCCTGTCGAACCAGGCCAAGCTGGCCCTGTCGCGCAGCCCGCACGGTGGCGCGGTGGCGCTCTTCGACGACGTGGTGAACGCGGCGGTCGACAAGCTCATGGCCGACCTGGGCGGCCCCGCCTGGGACCCGGTCTCGTTCGACCGGCTCTACCAGCACGTCCGTTCAGAGCTGTTCGAGACGGCCGCCGACGTGCTGGCGAAGGTGGAGCAGATCCTCAGCGTCTGGCACGCGGCGGGCACCCTGCTCGACTCGCAGCGCAGCAGCGCCTCCACGGACGACATCCGCGACCAGCTCGGCAAGCTCGTCTACGCGGGCTTCGTCACGGCCACCGGCCACGGGCGCCTGCCCGACATCCTGCGCTACCTCCGCGCCATCGAACGCCGCCTCACCAAGCTCCCGGAGGAGCCGTGGCGTGACGAGGAGTGGATGGACCGCGTCCACAAGGTCGAGGACGCCTACCACGACGTCCTGGCCAAGCTGCCGCCGGCCCGGAGGGCGGACCCCGACGTGCTGGAGATCCGCTGGATGATCGAGGAACTGCGGGTCAGCTTCTTCGCCCAGACTCTCGGCACCCCCACGCCGGTCTCGGAGAAGCGCATCGCCAAGGCGATGGAGAAGCTCACACCTTGAAGATCGAGGTGTCGAGCTCGAAGTCGACGGGGTCGGGGAGGCGGAGCGGGCTGCCGATCGACACCGTGGTGGTCGCGCTGTAGGCGCCGTCCTTGATGTCGCTGTACACCGTGAGTGCGGGAGGCTGCGCGACGGGGTCGATCAGAAGGTAGATCGGCACACTGCCTGTGGCGTAGACGGCGGGCTTCTCCAGCCGATCCCGCACGGCGCTTCCGGCCGAGACGACTTCGGCAACCATGATCAGCCCTGAGGACAGCAGTTCTCGGTCGCCCCAGCGGGGACAGTCGGGTGGGCTGAGCACGAAATCAGGCGCGACGGGCTCTCGCGGCCCGTCAACGCACACGCCGACGTTGCCGGTGAAGGCTTCCCAACCGTGCGTGTCCAAGATCGGAATGACGGCCTGGAAGAGGCGCATTGCGTGGTCGGCGTGTTCGGGGGGCCGACAGGGCTCACGATCAGGCTGCCGTTGATCACCTGGGCCCGCAGGCCGGGGAGTTCGGGGAGCGCGTCGAACAGCTCTCGGGCCGTCGCGGGCATGCGCCTGTCGTCGGCCTTCACGAACTCGGCGTGAGGTCCGGCCGCCACCGGAACTCCCTTCCGTGTTCGAACCGGGAACGTTGAGGACAACTCACGCCTTGAAGATCGAGGTATCGAGCTCGAAGTCGACCGGATGGGGCAACAGCAGCGGTGTGCCCATGGCGACGCTGGTTCGCGTCTGATAGGCGCCGTCGTCAAGGTGGCTGAAGACGGTGACGGTCGGGTGCTTGGGGCGCGGATCGATCAGCAGATAGACAGGCACGCCGCCTTGGGCGTAGATGCGCCGCTTCTCATGATGATCGGTGTGCATGCTGCTCGGCGAGACCACCTCGGCGACCATGAGGACCCCCGAGGACTTGAGCTCCAGCGTGCCCCAGCGCGGGCAGTCGGGAGGAGACAGCACATAGTCCGGCACCAGGGAGTCGCGGGACCCTTCGATGCAGACGTTCGTGCCACCCGGCGCTCCGCGCCACCCGCGCTCCTTCCTGAGCGGAAGCAGGGCGTCATGCAGGTCGGCCGCGACCCAGACGTGCTCTGGAGTGCCCAGCGGACTCACGATGAGTTTCCCTTCGATGACCTCGGCCCGGAAGCCTGGGAGAGGGGGCAGGGCATCGAACAGATCTCGAGCGGTGTGTGGCGTCTTCCTGTCGCTTGTGCGTTCCGATTCGGTGGCCTGCTGGCGGATCGTCATGGCGACCATCAGAATCTGTCCCTTCGTGTTCGAACGGGCACGCTGAGTATCCCATGGCGGCGCGGCCTCAGTGAACGGCCGCCTCGCCCTGTTGATAGGGCGAGGCGGCCGGGGTTGCGGTCAGGCGGGGAGGGTGGTGACGTCCCTGTCGAAGAAGCGGTGGGCCGCCACCGCCTCCGCGAACGGCTGGGCGATGTCGTCGCCCTTCACCACCCCCTGGTCGCCCGGCAGCCGCGCCGCGTCCAGGAGCAGCGTGCCCGTCCCCACCGCGCCGATCGCCTTGCCGTGCTTGAAGGCCTCGGCGACGAAGAACTTGGCGCGGCCCAGCTGCGACAGCACGGCGCCGTCCGAGGCCACCACCGCGTCGTAGACGACCGAGTTGACCGCGCTGAGCTGCCGGTCCACCGGGACGTCCGCGACCTTGCCCTCGTGCGGCGCCACCACCTCGCAGACTGCGCCCTGCTCCTCCAGGCGCTGCCTCAGCGCCTTCACCGCCCCCGCGTCCGTGCCGTCGGCCATCAGGATGGCGATCTTGCGGGTGGCCACGCTCCTGGGCTGGTCGGCCTGGCTGAGCGCGAGCGAGGCCGTGGCGTGGACCCGTGCGCCCTGCGGCGCCCGCAGGCCGAGCCCGCGCGCCACCTGCGACGCCAGGTCGGGGTGGATGGACGCCAGGTGGCCGACAACGCCCTCCTTGATGGTCCTGCGCTCCACGTGGCCGAGCTCGAACAGGAACGCGGCGACGATGTGCTCTTTCTCCCAGGACGACATGCTGTTCCAGAACAGCGTGGCCTGGCTGTAGTGGTCGTCGAAGCTGGGGCTGCGCTTGCGGATCTTGGAGCCGTCCACCCGCTCCTGGTAGTGGCGGTAGCCTTCGGTGGCCGCCGGGTGGCCGCCGCTGATCGAGTTGGGCGCGTAGCTGGTGCGCGACTCGTGGATCAGGTGCTGGTGGAAGCCGTCGCGCTGGTCGTTGCGGACGTCCGCGAGCGGCCGGTTGATCGGGATCTGCGGGAAGTTGGGCCCGCCCAGCCTGAGCAGCTGCGTGTCCAGGTAGGAGAAGAGCCTGCCCTGCAGCAGCGGGTCGTTGGTGAAGTCGATGCCCGGCACCACGTTGCCCAGGTGGAAGGCCACCTGCTCGGTCTCGGCGAAGAAGTTCTGCGGGTTGCGGTTGAGCGTCATCTTCCCGATGGGCCGCAGCGGCACCAGCTCCTCAGGGATGATCTTCGTCGGGTCCAGCAGGTCGAACTCGAAGTCGTGCTCGGACGACTCGGGCACGAGCTGCACGCACAGGTCGTACTCGGGGAAGGTGCCGCGTTCGATCGCCTCCCACAGGTCGCGGCGGTTGAAATCGGGGTCGTTGCCCTGAATGCGCAGCACCTCGTCCCAGACCAGCGAGTGCGTGCCGAGCTTGGGGCGCCAGTGCCACTTCACGAACGTCGCCTCCCCGGCGGCGTTCACGAGCCGGAACGTGTGCACGCCGAAGCCCTGCATCATGCGGAAGCTGCGCGGGATGGCCCGGTCGGACATCAGCCACATCACCATGTGCAGCGTCTCGGGCTGGAGCTGGACGAAGTCCCAGAAGGTGTCGTGCGCCGACTGTGCCTGCGGGATCTCGTTGTGCGGCTCCGGCTTGACCGCGTGCACGAAGTCGGGGAACTTGACCCCGTCCTGGATGAAGAAGACCGGGAAGTTGTTGCCGACCAGGTCGAAGTTGCCCTCGCTGGTGTAGAACTTCGTGGCGAAGCCGCGCACGTCCCGCACGGTGTCGGCGGAGCCGCGCGACCCCCCGACGGTCGAGAACCGCACGAATACCGGCGTCTTGACGGAGGCGTCGGTGAGGAACCGGGCGCTGGTCAGGTCGGTGAGCGGCTCGTAGAGCTCGAACTCGCCGTACGCGCCGGCCCCCCGGGCGTGGACGACGCGCTCGGGGATGCGCTCGTGGTCGAAACGGGTGATCTTCTCCCGGAAGTGGAAGTCCTCCATGATCGTGGGCCCGCGCAGGCCCGCCCTGAGCGAGTTGTCGGTGTCGTCGACCCGGACGCCCTGGTCGGTGGTCATCGGGAGATCGTCAGCGGGAACGCGGTGCTCGTCGAGCTGCCGGTTCTTGGCGTCGTCGCCCTGCTGCATGGAAGGTCCCCTTCGAGAGATGCGGATTTGATCCGTAAAGTGGGGGGACGACCGACTTGGAGGTTTGATGATCAAGGCAGTGGTGCTCGACGTGGGTGAGACGCTCATCGACGAGACGCGTATCTGGTCGCGCTGGGCCGACCGCCTGGGCGTGAGCGGGTTCGTGATGATGGGCGCGCTCGGCGGGATGGCCGCCCTGGACCGTTCCCACCGCGACGCCTTCGAGCTGGTGCGCCCCGGCCTGGACATCGAGGCGGAGCTCGCCGCCTGGGCCCGCGACGAACCCGACAGTCTGCGCAACCACTTCGACGCCGACGACCTCTACCCCGACGTCCGCGAGGCGCTGGGCGCCCTGGGGCAGGCCGGATACCAGGTGATCGTCGCGGGCAACCAGCCCGCCAGGGCCTACGACGCGCTGATCGCGATGGACCTGCCGGTCGACTCGGTGCACACCTCCGAGGGCTGGGGCGTCTCCAAGCCCGCGCCCGAGTTCTTCGCCAGGGTCGCCGAGGTCGCGGGCCGCGAGCCCGGCGAGATCCTCTACGTCGGCGACCGGCTCGACAACGACGTGCTGCCCGCCGGCAGGGCGGGCATGCGCACGGCGCTGCTGCGCCGCGGCCCGTGGGGCTACCTGCACGCCGAGCGGCCGGAGGCGAAGGCCGCCGACGTGATCGCCGACGATCTGCACGCCCTGCTGCCCGCCCTGGAGCGGCTCAGCTGAGGTCTTCATCGCGGTCGACGCGGACGGCGCGCTCCTCGGCGGAGAAGTCTCCGCCGTCCTCGCCCCAGTCCTGGCCGACCTCGTCCTTCTCGGTGTCGGATCCCAGGCCCTCGTCGGGCTGGGTGATCCGGTGCCCGGCCCGGGGCGCGTGCGCGCGCTCCGGCTTCTCCCAGCGCAGCCGCTCGTCGAGCGTGTACGCGTGCCCGGGGTCGTTCTCCGCGATCTCGTGCCGGAGGCCCAGGTCGTCGTTCCACTCCTCGACCTCGATCCACTGCTCGTCGCTGTAGCCGTATCGGTCCGGAGGTTGTTCGGTCATACGTCGCTCTCTACCCAGCGACCAGTCGCGAATCCTCTGACTTGGCATCCTTTGGGCCGGGACAGCCCATCCTTGTCCCGTGCGGTCCAACGGGGCTAGCGCCCGATCGCCGCGCCGATGACGGCGCGCGGGTCGGCGGCTCCGGCCAGCATCCCGTCGGGGCGGACGTCGATGAGGTGGGCGTGGCCGAACGCGCTCCCGTACGGCAGCGGGGCCACCTGATGGCCGAGCGCGGCCAGGCCGTCCGCCCAGGACGCGCCCTCCTCCAGCTCCAGCCCCTGGCCGTCGGGGGTGTCCCAGGTGTCGAAGCCGTTGCCGGTGCTCAGCTTCCAGCGGGGCGCGGAGACGGCCTGGCCCGGCGACTGCCCGTGCCTGAGGAGCCTGGTGATGATCTGGAGCAGGATCTGCGGCTGCGCGTCCCCGCCCATCGTGCCGACGACCGTGCGCAGCTCCCCGCCCGGACGGGTGATCAGCGCGGGCGCCAGCGTGTGCGGCGGGCGGCGGCCCGGCCCGTACTCGGCGGGATGGCCGGCCTCCAGGGAGAAACCGATGCCGCGGTTGTGGAGGTTGATCCCGGTACGGGGTTCGAAGAGCATGCTGCCGAAGCCGGACGCGTTCGACTGGATCAGCGAGACGCCCAGGCCGTCGCCGTCCACCGCGCACAGGTAGGTCGTGTCGCCGGCGCCGGCGGGGGCGCGCAGGCGCAGTCTCGCGGTCGGGGCGACCAGCGTCCGCCGCCGGGCGATCTCACCGGGGGACAGGACGTTCTCCGCGCCCTCGTGGAGCACGGCCGGCCGGTCGTGGCCGGAGACGCGGGCGGCCTCCGACAGCAGGTGCGCCCACCCGGGGTGGCGGGGATCGGCGGGCAGGTCCAGGCCGTCCAGGATGGCCAGGGACATCAGCAGCAGGTAGCCCTGCGAGTTCGGGGGCACCGACCAGACGTCGTGGCCGAACGCGCGCACCCGCAACGGCTCGGCCCAGTCGGCGTTCGGCTTGGCCAGGTCGGACTCCGCGTACTCGCCGCCGCCGAGCTCCATCAGGCCCTCGCCGAACTCGCCCAGGTAGAAGGCGTCGCGGCCGCCCGCTCCGATGGCTTCGAGGGCGCGCGCCACGCCGGGCCTGGACATGCGGTCGCCCGCCGTCAGGGCCCGGGCGAAGTCGCCGCCGCCCGGCCGTTGGGCGGCGGCCCGTGCGCCGGGGATCATCAGCGGGGAGACGGGGAAGCCGTCGCGGGCCAGCCGGGCGGCCGGTCCGAGCAGGTCGGCGAGGGGGAGACGGCCGTACCTGGCGTGCAGGGCGAGCCAGCCGTCCACGCAGCCGGGCACCGGAACCGACCTGACGTCGTGCTGGTGCGGCATGCGCCGATGCCCCTGGGCGCGCAGCCGGGCCGGGTCCGCCCCGGAGCCGGCCCGGCCGGACGCGTTCAGCGCGGTCACCGTCCCGTCGTGGACGAGCGCGAACAGGTCGCCGCCCAGCCCGCACATGTGCGGGGCGACGACGGCCAGGACGGCGTTCGCGGCGATGGCGGCGTCGGCGGCCGACCCGCCGCGGTCGAGCGCCGCGACCCCGGCGGCGGACGCGAGGTGGTCGACGCTGCACACCATGCCGGATGGGGCGTATCGGGTGTTCTGCACGCTACCGAGAGTACGTCCGGACGCCGCTCACACCAGCTCCAGGTCTCTGTTCACCAGGGCGGCGTAGTGGGCGCCGCGGGCCATCAGGTCGTCGTGGGCGCCGCGTTCCACCACCTCGCCGTGGTCCAGGACGACGATCTGGTCGGCGTCCCTGACCGTGGACAGGCGGTGCGCGATGGTGATCGTGGTACGGCCCTTGGCGAGGGCGTCGAGGGCCTCCTGGACGGCCCGCTCCGTCTGGGTGTCCAGGGCGCTGGTGGCCTCGTCCAGGATCAGGACCGGCGGGTTGCGCAGCAGCGTCCTGGCGATGGCCAGGCGTTGCTTCTCGCCGCCCGAGAAGCGGTAGCCGCGCTCGCCCACCTGCGTGTCGTAGCCGTCGGGCAGGGAGGCGATGTGGTCGTGGATGCGGGCGGCGCGGGCGGCGGCCTCCAGCTCCTCGTCGGTGGCGGTGGGCTTGGCGAAGCGCAGGTTGTCGGCGATCGAGGCGTGGAACAGGTACGTCTCCTGGGAGACCACGCCGACGGTGTCGGCCAGCGTGTCGAAGGTGAGCTCGCGGACGTCCACGCCGTCGATCGTCACCCGGCCGCCCGTGACGTCGTACAGCCTGGGCAGCAGGTAGCTGAGGGTGGTCTTGCCCGAGCCGGTCTCGCCGACGACGGCCAGGCTGGTGCCCGCCGGCACAGTGAGGTCCACGCCGGTGAGGGTGGGCGTCTCGCCATAGGAGAAGTCGACCTGCTCGAAGCGGACCTCGCCGCGCACGTCCGGGAGCGTGCGCGTGCCGGGGTGGATGTCCACCGGCAGGTCCAGGTACTCGAAGATGCGGCCGAACAGCGCGAGCGAGCTCTGCACCTCGACGCCGAGCCGCAGCAGCGACACCGCGGGCCGGAACATGCCGGCCTGGAGCGTGGTGAAGGCCACCAGGGTGCCGACGGAGATGCTGCCGGTGTAGCCCACGGCCCAGTAGATGAGCGCGGGCATCGCGGCCATCACGATCTGGATCGACGACTGCCGCCAGCGGCCCGCCATGCTGGAGCGGACCTCCAGGTCGGCCAGCTCGCCGGACGCGCCGGTGAAGCGCCGGGTCAGTTCGGGGGAGCGGCCCATCGTGCGGCCGAGCAGGATGCCGCTGACCGACAGCGACTCCTGGACCATGGACGCCAGCCCGGCGAGCTTGCGCTGCCGCTCGGCCGTGATGCGCCTGCGCTCCTTGCCGACCTTGCGGCTGATCCACACGAACAGCGGCAGCAGCAGGAGCGAGACCACGGTCAGCCGCCAGTCGAGCGCGATCATGGCCACGATCGTGGCGATCACGCTGGTGAGGTTGGAGATGATCGAGGTGGCGGTGGAGGTGACGACCGACTGCATGCCGCCGATGTCGTTGGCGATGCGCGACTGGACCTCGC
Source organism: Nonomuraea sp. NPDC000554 (assembly GCF_040300065.1). NCBI lineage: Bacteria > Bacillati > Actinomycetota > Actinomycetes > Streptosporangiales > Streptosporangiaceae > Nonomuraea > Nonomuraea sp. NPDC000554. Next base: position 152,172 of record NZ_JBEPDC010000009.1, read on the forward strand.
CCGTCCTGGTGCGGGTGAAGAAGGCCAGCGACATGCGCTGCAGGTGGCTGTAGACGGCGGTGCGCAGGTCGTGCATGACGCGCTGGCCGACGGTGGTGGAGATCAGGGTCTGGAGCACGTCGAAGACGCTCGTGGTGACCGCCACCAGGATCATGCCGAGCGCGAGCAGCGTGAGCAGCCCGGCGTCGCGCGCCGGGATCGCCACGTCGAGCACCTCGCGCAGCAGGAACGGCGAGGCCAGCGAGACCAGTGACGACAGCAGGATGAGGGTGCCCACCAGGGCGAGCCGGGTGCGGTAGCCGTGGAAGAGCTTGACGATGCGCCTCAGCGGCGCGCGGGGTTCCTCTGCCAAGTGCGGCTCCTTTCAGATGTAGGCTCAAACAGAGGCTAGCTCATAGTTATTCCGGCTAAACTTCTGCCATGGAGGACGTCGAACTGTCCGAGCTGATGCACCGGGTCAGCCGCAGGCTGCGGCACGGCTACGTGCGCCGCCTCGAACCCCTCGGCCTGAGCCCGGGGCAGGCGCGGGCGCTCAGGGTGCTCGCCGACGCCGGCAGGCCGCTCAGGATGGTCCGGCTCGCGGAGGAGCTGCGCATCGTGCCGCGCTCGGTCACCCCCGTGGTCGACGCGCTGGAGGAGGCGGGCCTGGTGCGCAGGGAGGCCGATCCGGCCAGCCGCCGCTCCACGCTGGTCGTGCTCACCGACGAGGGGCGGCAGGCGGACGAGAGGTCACGCGAGGCGCGCAGGCAGGCGGGGCGCGAGCTGTTCGCAGTGCTCTCCGACGAGCAGCGCTCGCAGCTCGCGGCGCTGCTGGACCAGGTGGACGAGCAGTTCCGCTGAAGCGGGTCAGGTGATGGCGCCGCCGACGACGGTGGCCAGGCAGGGCGGCTGGGCCAGGAGAGCCGCGTACGGATGACGCCCGCCGGCGTCGAACACGGCGAAGTCGGCGCGGCTGCCGGGGCCCAGCGAGCCGATCCTGGCCGCGCCCCGGTGCAGGCCGAGCGCCCGTGCCCCGCCCGAGGTGGCGGCCTCGACCAGCCTCCGGTCCAGCTCCCGCACCCGGGAACCGCGCCGCCTGGCCTGCTCGCGGATGGCGTGGGCCTGCCCGAGGAGCCCGGTGGCGCCGCTGCCCAGGGCCACGCGGTTGCCCTCGTCGAAGAGGGCGAGGAAGTCGTCGGCGGCCGCCGGGCACACGGCCGCCACGCTGCCGCGCAACCTGAGCAGCTTGCGCTCGCCCGGGTCGAGCGGCCTGGCGCAGGCCACGTGGCAGTGCGGGCCGAGGACGCCCGCCTCGTCCAGCGCCGCGAGGGAGTGCCGGCCGGCGTCCGCCAGCAGGCGCAGGCCGAACGTCCTGGCCAGCACGGCGACATCCTCCAGTACCTGAGGGTCGGGCGTGTGCGCGGCGACGCCGACGGCGCACGGCAGGTCGGCCTCGCGGATCGCGGTGATCAGCGCGTCGCGTCCGGACTCCTCCCAGTCGTGTTCTGAGCGGCACGCCACCCGCACGTACGCCACGCCCGCCAACCCGGCGGCTTCGGCCAGGTCCGTGACGACCTCGGCCCGCGCCGTCACGCCGGGGCCGGGAGCGGAGGAGCAGGCGTCGACCAGCCCGGCGACGACGGTTCCCGGCCAGCGGTGCTCGCGGACGACCGGCAGGGCCGCCAGCAGGTCGCTTCTGGCTCCGACCCGCAGCACCCGGTCGCCGCGCACGGCGACCGCGCCGTCGCGGACGGGCTCGGCGCTGATCGGCAGCACCAGCGGGGCGGAGTGGAGGACGACCGGCGCGGGCGTGCGCTTCCGCAGAACCGGCCTGGCACGAGACGGCATCGGAGCTCCCCGTCGGATCATCTCCTTCTGGGCAATACTCGGCATTAAACGTGAGCCCGGCCAGGCACGCAATCAGCTCGCCGGCCCCGCCTCCCTGGGCCGGTAGCGGCCGGACAGGCGGGCGAGCTTGAGACTGAGGTGCAGCGCGAGCCGCTCGCCGCCGTCGCTCAGGTCGGTGCGGGCCAGCTCCTGCACCCGCCGCAACCGGTAGTACAGCGACGTGCGGTGCAGGCGCAGCGTCCTGGACGTGGCCACCGCGCTGCCCGCCAGGTCGAGGTACGTCTCCAGCGTCTCCAGCAGCGGCAGGTGCTGGTCGTCGTCGAGCAGCCGGTCCAGCCCTGGGTGCAGCTCGTGGTCGGTCAGGTGGGTGAGCATCCGGTAGACGCCCAGCCGCGCCCACTCCGCCGAGCGGCCGAGACCGGGCACCCTGGCGGCCACCTCGGCGGCGTGCCGCGCCTCCTTGTACGAGCCCGACGCCTCGGCCAGCGCCGGTCTGGCCCTGCCGATCCCGACCACGACCGGCACCGACATGGCCGCGTGCACCTCCTCGGCGGCCACGGGCACGCCCGCGACCAGCAGCGCCGCGTGGTCGTAGCGGACGAGGTGCAGCGGGTGGTGGGCGCTCAGCCGCCGGCGCAGCGCGAGCAGGCCCTGTTCGAGCGCGAGCCGCAGCGCCTGGTCGGGCTCGTCCGACAGCGGCCTGGCCACCAGCACGGTCACCGGCAGCCCCTGCGGGAACGCCCCCGCCTCGATGAGCTGCCTGGCCGCGTCGCGCTCGCCCATCAGCAGCCCCTTGACCGCCTCCAGCTCCCTGTGCGAGGCCAGCCCCGTGGCGAGGCTCTCGTGGAACAGGGCCAGCGCCAGGGCGGGGGCGGTGGCGGCGGCCTGGGCGATCTGCGCGTCGGACATGGCCGGGTCCACGTCGATGAACCACAGGAAGCCGAGCAGCGCGGCGTCGTGCCGCACCGGGACGCAGACGCGCGGCAGCAGCCCGAGATGCGGCGCGCCCGAAGTGCGCAGCGGGGCGGGCGCGTCGTGGATGCCGGCGTCGCGCAGCCACTGGCGGATCTCGGGCGTCGTGTGCCTGCGCAGGATCGAGTCGCGGCGGATGTCGTCCATGGCGCCGCTCTGCTCGCTGTAGGCGACGACGCGTTGCAGCCGGTCTTCCAGCAGCAGCGGCCGGTCGAGGCGCGCGGCCAGCTCGTCCACGGTTCGTTGGAGATCAGCCACCACTCCACCTGCGTGTTTCAACAAATGTCGGAAAGGTTCCTACGATTCTTCCCTACAGCTGATCGATGATCTCCGTCAACATCGTCTATACCGTCAAGCCGTGAACGCCCCGAAGAAGCTGCTGAAGGGCCTGCTGGCGGCCATCGTGCTGATCCCGGTGAGCCTCATGGCGACCCCCGCTTCCGCAGCACCCCCCAGCGACCCCGAACACCCCTGGCGCCAGGACCACTGGCCGCAGACCCAGCCGTGGCAGAGCGACGCGCCGGACGAGGCCCAGGCGTTGCGTGGCCGTCCCACCGGCGGCGTCAAGCCGATCGACCCGCAGAACTGGGAGAACCCCGACCACATGACGTGGGCGGACTACAAGAAGGTGCCGGGCACCAACTGGAACGACCCGGGCGTCAAGGGTTCCAAGCGCACCTTCAAGGGCGCGCTGGTGCTGCTCGACTACCCGAACCAGCCGTTCGTCGTGACCCAGCCGCAGAACTCGACCATCTTCCGCAACCCGAGCGCCGAGGCGCACGACATCCCGCGCGACCAGGTGGCCCGGTTCTACCAGGACTTCCTGAACACCCCCAACCAGCTCAACAAGGGCCACACCATCCACGAGTACTGGATGGAGGACTCGGGCGGGCGCTACGGCGTCGAGCTGACCGGCTTCGGCCCGTACCAGATGCCGGGCAAGGACCACGAGTACGCGATGGAGTTCCAGGGCGGCACCGGCTGCCCGGCGGGTGACTCGTGCAACAAGAACCTGCGCACCGACGGGCACAACGCCTGGGTCGGCGCCATCGGGGAAGAGGCCGCCAAGCAGTTCGACTTCGTCTTCTACCTGAGCGCCGGCCAGGACGAGTCGTCCACCTGGCAGGAGTTCGGAATAATGAAATTTCCGAACAAGGAGGACGTGACCGACGAGTGGGGGCCTGACGACCCCAACCTCCCCAACTGGGTCAAGACCCGCTACGTCGACTGGACGTCCTGGCAGGCCGGATCGACCTTCTGGCCCAACGCCAACATCGGCGTCGACTCCGTCCAGGCGGAGAGCTCCGGCATGGCCGTCTACGCCCACGAGCTCAGCCACATCCTCGGCGTCCTGGACAACTACAACAACCCGTACGGCGTGCCGGCCCGCCGCGCCTACACCGGCATCTGGGAGATGCTCAGCCGCGGCAGCTTCAACGGCCCCGGCGGCCCGCACTCCCGCTGGCTGATCCCGCCCACCGCGGGCGCCTCGATGGGCGCCCAGCACATGCTCCGCAACAAGATCAAGCTGGAGATGGTGGACGAGCAGAACGTGCTGCGCCTGTCACGCGAGGCGCTCGACGAGTCCGGCCTGGTCACCGCCAGGGTCATCGCCCGCGCGGTGAAGCCGGGCAAGGACGAGCTGTCGGGTGTCAACATCGCCTTCGACACCGGCGACAAGAGCCCGGCGTGCTCCACCCAGACCGAGCCGCTCTGCGACGGCGGCGGCTACGAGAACTACACCGTCGAGGTCGTGGACCGCGTCGGCACCGACTCCTTCACCCCCGACTCCGGAGTCCTGCTGGCCAAGACCAAGAACCAGGACCGCGCGCCGTTCGAGTGGGTGATCGACGCCAACCCGCAGGACATCGGCATGACCGACTACGTCAAGCCCGACGGCACCAAGGTCCCGATCACGATCGGCGACTACCGCCAGCTGTCCGACGCGCTCTTCCACGCCGGCACCGGCTCCGGCAGCCAGTACGAGTACGTCGACCAGGCCAACCGCCTGCACTTCTACATCACCGACCTGAAGCGCGACCGCGACGGCACGCTCTCCTACACGGTCGCCATCCGGTCCCTCGACGGCGCGGGCCCGCAGCGGCGCGGCGTCAGGCTGCTCCCCGGAGCCGGCGTCCCCACCGGCCAGAACCTGTCCACCTGCACCTTCCCGCTGTTCAACACCGGCAAGGCGGCCCCCGCCCAGGGGCAGCACCCGGAGGACGTCAGCGCCTACCTCGACTCCGACGTCTACCGGCTCAAGGCCGAGGTCCAGGGCAAGGGCTGGACCGCCCAGGTGCCCAACGCGCTGGCCTCCGTCGCCTTCGGCAAGCAGGCGATGGTCACGGTCAACGCCGCGCGGGACGCGGGCGCCGACAGGCTCGCCAAGGTCAAGCTCACCGCCACCTCGGAGAGCGACCCGTCCAAGACGATGACCGCCACCTGCCATGTGATCGGTCTTTGAGTGAACGTTGGGGTACGGCTGGCGCGGGCCGTGCCCCATCGGCTTGAATCACCCCCGAAGGGGGTGTGAGGTGACAGCCCAGCTTCCGGACAAACCGCCACAGAGGCGGAGGAAGATCCCAGTGGTTGCGCCCGTGTCCGCGGGCATCGCGGCCGCGGCCGCCAGCATCCTGGCGGCGTCCGTGGATTGGGACATCCCACCCATAGCCAAGGTCGGCGTGACGCTCACCGCCGCGCTCCTCGTCGGGCTCACCACCTGGGCCACCACCGAGCGCCCCCGGGGGGAGAGCGCCGCCGGCGAGCCGCCCTCCCTCGCGCCCGACCAGTGGCCGCCCGTCCCCGAGCACTTCACCGGCCGCGCCGAGTCGCTCGCCAGGCTGCGCGCCGTCTTCGGCGCGCGCAGGAAGGCCCGCGACGTCGCGCCGCCGCTCGTGGTCTCCCTGTACGGCAGGGGCGGCGTCGGCAAGTCGGCGCTCATGGCCAGGTTCGGGCAGGAGGTCGCCGAGTGGTTCCCCGACGGACGCCTGCACGCCGACCTGCGCGGCGGCGTGGACGCCCCGGTACGTCCCGACGAGGTGCTGATCGGGTTCCTGCGGGCGCTCGGCGTCCGCCTGACCACCGACCCCGGCGGCCTGGACGAACTGCGCAAGCTCTGGCTCACCTGGACCAAGGGCCGCAAGATCCTCATCGGCCTCGACAACGCGCACGGCGCCGACCAGGTCGAACCGCTCATCCCGGCCGAGCCCGGCTGCGCGGTCATGGTCACCTCCCGCCAGCCGCTGTTCCTCAACGGCACCCACGACACCCAGCTCGGCGTCTTCAGCGAGGCGCACGGTGTCGAGCTGCTCGCCAGGCTCGCCGGCGGCGCGCGGGTGGTGGACGACCTCGACTCGGCCAAGGAGATCGTCAGGCTCTGCGACTACCTGCCGCTGGCGATCAACATCTGCGGCGGCAGGCTCGCCACCCGCGAGCAGTGGACGCTGCGCCAGATGGCCGACCGGCTCGCCGACGAGCGCCGCCGCCTGGACCAGCTCGAACTGGCGCAGACGGTCGACAAGAGCGTCCGCGCGTCGGTGCAGCTCAGCTACGACGACTGCACCGGCATGCAGCGCCGCCTGCTGCGCCTGCTGTCCGGCCTCACCTCCCCGGACGTGCCGGGCTGGGTGGCGGGCGAGCTGCTCGACATCTCCGGGCTCGACGGCGGCGACCAGCTCGAAGCGCTGATCGACGCCCAGCTCGCCGAGTGCTCCGGCACCGACCAGACCGGCGCGCTCCGCTACCGCCTGCACGACCTGGTCAAGGTGTTCGCCGCCGAACTGGCCGAGGCCGACGAGCCCGACCGGCGCAGGGCCGCCTTCGAGCGCGTCCTGCACGGCTACCGCCGCCGGGCCGAGGAGGCCGCGCAGGACCGCTGGCCGCAGGATTGGAGCAGGGCGGGCCGCCGCTCCAGCGCCGAGGTCCAGGTGCACGCGGGCGACTGGCTGAACGCCGAACGGCTGACCCTGATCGCCATGGTCCACCTGGCCAGGCAGCTCGACCTGTGGGAGCTGACCTGGGGGCTCGCCAGGGCGTTCTGCTCGCTCTGCCACTCGCTGCGCGCCTACTGGGCCGACTGGCACGCGATGGCCGAGATCGGCTGCGAGGCCGCGACCCGCACCGGCGACCGGCGGGCGCTGGCCATCTCGCTGCTGGACCGCGCCGCCGTCCAGGCCGGGCTGGGCGGGCACGAGCAGGGACGCGCGGGCGCCGAGCGGGCCCTGGAGATCTTCACCGAGCTGGGCGAGACCTGGTGGGCGGCCAGGGCCACGCGCACCATCGGCATGACGCTGTTCAGCGACGGCCACCTCGACCGCGCGCAGCAGTACCTGATCGGCGCGATCGCCGCCTTCAAGGCCGAGGAGGACCTGTGGTGGCTGGCCCGCACCCAGCGCAACCTGGCCGAGCTGCGGCTCGCGGAGCGCCGCCCCGAGGAGGCCAGGGAGCTGCTGGAGGACTCGCTCGCCATCTTCAAACGCGACGGCAACCGCTACTCCGAGGCGCAGACCCTGCGCGCCTACGGCGAGGTGCTGGCCGCCCAGGCCCGCGGCCTGCACAGGGACGGCGACCACCGGGCCGCCCAGGACGGCTTCACCAGGGCGGGCTTCAGCCTAGACCGCGCGGCCGAGATGTTCAGGCAGCGCGGCGAACTGTGGGAGGAGGCCCGCTGCCTGCGCGCCGCCGGTGAGGTCGGCGACCCGTCGAACCTGTTACGCGAGCTGGACTTCGTCCGCCGGGCAGAGGAGATCCTGGTCGCGCTCGGCGACTCGTGGGGCGTGGCCCGCACCGCGCTCTCCTCAGGCCGGGCCCTGGCCAGGCTCGGCAGGATCGCGGAGTCGGAGGCCGCGCTGCGCCGCGCCGTCCAGGCGTTCGAGGAGCTGGACGACCGCTGGTGGATGGCGCTCAGCCTGCGCTACCTGGGCGAGGCCCACCTCGACGCGGGGGGCCCGCGGGCGGCGGTGGAGCCGCTGGAGCAGGCCCGCGAGATCTACCGCAGCCTCGGCAACGAGGCCGGCATGCGCCGGACGCTGGAACTCCTCAGGAGAGCGGCGCCCTGACCAGCTCGCCCGCCGCCCGCCTGGCCATGTCGATGCTCTCCTCGAACATCCTGCGCACGTGCGCGGCCTGGTCGGCCAGCCGCGCGATGTGCACGTGCGCCAGCTCGTCGCGGACCGTGTCGGCGACCAGCTGCTGGTAGTCGGGCGTCCTGGCGGCCAGCGCCTCCAGCCGCATGTGCGCGTGGTAGACCCGGTCGGCCCTGCGCACCTGCTTGGCGTACTTCTCCAGGTTCCGGACGCGTTTCGCCAGGGACGTCCAGGCGGCGTCGAGGGCCGAGGCGTACGGCTTGAACGCGTCCTCCATGCCCGTCGGCAGCTCACGCGGGACCAGCCTGCCGTGCTCGGCGTGCATGGCCGCCAGCCGCGCCAGCCGCTGGGAGATCTGCCACTCCTCCTCGGGCAGCGTCACCTGGTTGTCGATGGTGTCGATCAGTCCGGCCCTGTTCACGTCCGAGCTGAGGATCGCGTCGACCGCGTTCTGCGCCCGCCGCAGCAGCATCTGGCACGGGTAGTCGAGGTCCTCCGGCAGGACGTACCGATGGGCGTGCTCCCTGGCGAGCTCCAGCCGCCGCTTGGCGGACCGGTTGGAGGAGTCCACCGCCATCCAGCGGGTCAGCCCGAAGATGCCCAGGCCGACCCCGCCCACCAGCATGACGCCCGACCTGCTGAGGAGCCACAGGAGCAGCATCAGACCCGGCACCACGAGCAGCCAGGTGGCGGCCGAGGACGACTTCGCCTGCTGGCCGGTTCTGGCCATGCGCAGCACATGTGGGCTGGACCGCAGCTGGGCCGAGATCTCCGGGGGCAGCGTCGGATCTGTCACCATCCTCGGGAGCAGCGCGCGTGGATACATATGTTCATGCTGCGTTATGAAGCTCGAATTCGCTCACGTTTGGCGGACATATAGGGTCGTGAGGTGAACGAGATGACGAGATGGATCGCTCTGGAAGGCGCTGTCAACGTACGTGACCTGGGCGGACTGCCCACCCGCGACGGCGAGGTCACCCGCTACGGTCGCATCCTCCGCGCCGACAACCTCCAGGGGCTCACCCAGGACGACGTGTCCAGGCTGGTCGGCGAGCTGAAGCTGCGCCACGTCGTGGACCTTCGCTCGAACGCCGAGGTCTCGCTCGAAGGCCCGGGACCGCTCACCCGGGTGCCCGAGGTGACCCATCACCATCTGACCCTGTTCGCCGAGGGAGGCACGCACACCGACGTCGAGGCCGACAGCATCGACGCGGACAAGGTGCTGCCCTGGCAGGAGCGCCAGCTCGACGAGGAGCTCCGGGTCACCGGCTTCTACTACGGCTACCTGCGCGACCGCCCGGAGGCGGTGATCGCCGCGCTGCGCGCGATGTCGCTCAACGACGGCGCGGCCGTGGTCCACTGCGCTGCGGGCAAGGACCGCACCGGCGTGCTGACGGCGTTCGCGCTGGAGGTGGCGGGCGTGACCAGACAGGCCATGATCGACGACTACGCGGCCACGGGCGAGCGGCTGGAGCTGATCCTGGGCCGGCTGCGGTCGAGCGAGACCTACCGCGCGGACCTCGACTCCCGTCCGGCCGACGACCACATGCCGCGCCCCCGGTACATGCGGCAGTTCCTCCAGGTGCTGGAGGAGCGGCACGACGGGCCGCTGGCGTGGCTGGAGTCGCACGGGTGGACCGCGGACGACACGGCGGCCATGCGGGCCCGGCTGCTTGACTGAGCGGGCTTTTCGGGGGCCTGTCAGCCCAGGTGCACCACGATGCCCTGGGTCGATGACAGGTGCGCGGCCTCGATGACCTCGAGCGCGTCGACCACCTCCTCCGGCCGCACCGGTGGCGGCGCGTCGTCGCGCATCGCCGCCACCACGCCGCGGTAGAAGTCCAGGTACGCCCCGGGTTCGGTACGGACGCGCCGGTTGGCGTCGTCGGTGCCGAGCACGCCCCATTGGTCTTCGGCCTCCTCGCCGAAGTCGGGCTCGTCCGGGGAGACGCCGGCGCGCAGCCGGCTCTCCTGGACGTCCAGGCCGTCCTTGACGTAGGAGGCGCGGGAGCCGAGGACGCGGAAGCGCGGCCCCGCCTGGGACGCCAGCGAGCCGGCCCACAGGTGGGATCGGGCGCCGTTGGCATGCGACAGCGCGATGAACGTGTCGTCGTCGGCGGAGACGCCCTCGCGCCTGACGTCGCACTCGCCGTAGACCCGGTGGACCGGGCCGAGCAGCTGCAACGCCTGGTCGACCAGGTGGCTGCCCAGGTCGTAGAGCAGGCCGCCGATCTCCTCCTCGCCGCCGCTCTCGCGCCAGCCGCCCTTAGGCGTCGGCCGCCACCGCTCGAAGCGCGACTCCAGGCGCAGCACGTCGCCCAGCGCGCCGTCGTTCACCAGCCGCCGCAGGGTGCGGAAGTCGCCGTCCCAGCGTCTGTTCTGGAAGACCGTCAGCATGAGGCCGCGGTCGGCGGCCAGCCGTATCAGCCAGCGCGCCTCCTCGGCGGTGCGCGCCATCGGCTTGTCGACCACGACGGCCTTGCCCTGGGTGAGCGCCTCGGCGGTCAGGCTGACGTGCGTGCGGTTCGGGGACGCCACCACCACCAGGTCGCACTGGCCCCACAACTCCTCCGCCTGGGGCACGACGGCGGCGTCGTACCTGGCGGCGACCTCCTCGGCGCGGTCGCGCTGCCGCGTCACGACCGCTGTCAGCCGCAGCCCGGGCGTGGCGTGGATGAGCGGGGCGTGGAAGTACGCGCCCGCGACGCCGTACCCGATCAGGCCGACCTGGATGTCGCTCATCCGCCCAGGTTAACCCGGCACTCAGTGATCGTCGTCGCGCTCCGCCAGGAAGCGTTCGAACTGGGCGGCCAGCTCGTCGCCCGTGGGCATCTGCACGGGCTCGGCCATCAGGTTCTCGCGCTCCGCGCCGCCCGCGAACGCGTCGTACTGCTGCTCCAGGCCGCTGATCGCGGTGGACAGCTCGGCCGAGGCCTGGATCTGCTCCTCGATCTCCGCGGTCGTGCGCTGGGCCGCCTCGCGCAGGGCGTCCATGGGGAAGACCAGCCCGGTGCCGCGCGTGACGGCCTCCAGGGCGGCGACCGCGGCGTGCGGGTACTCGGCCTGCGACAGATAGTGCGGGACGTGGATCGCGTAGCCGAGCGCGTCGCGGCCGGCCGCGCCGAGCCGCAGCTCCAGCAGCCCGGCGACGCTCCCCGGCACCTGGACGCGGCCGAATGCGCTGGTCTGGGAGTTGATCAGCTCCGGACGGCTGGCGTGCATGGTCACGCCCAGCGGCCGGGTGTGCGGGACCCCCATCGGGATGCCGTGCACGGTGACGAGCTTGCTGACGTTGAGCTCGCCGACGAGCCCGCCCACGGCCTTGACGAACAGCTCCCACTCCCTGTCGGGTTCGGGGCCGCTCAGGATCAGGAACGGGGTGCCGGTGGCGTCGGTGACGGCATGGACGGCCAGCTCGGGGCTCTCGCAGTCGACCCACCTGTCGGTGTCGAAGGTCATGATGGGACGCCGGGAGCGGTAGTCGAGCAGGCGGTCCACGTCGAAGGTCGCCACGACCTGGTGCTCCAGTTCGGCCAGCAGGTGGCCCAGCGCCAGACGTCCGGCGCCTCCAGCGTCGACGAATCCGTCGAAGTGGTACAGCAACACCGGATCAGCCAGCTCGGGCACGTCGCCTGCGAGCTGGTAGAGATCCCTCGGGTCGTACACGGTTGGACAGCCTTTCCCTAGGTACTCTCTCCAGCAACCTCCGGGAAGCCGGAACGATTCCGTGCAGGGCACCCTATCGGGGCAGAATGGTGTGATGGACGTGGGTCCGGAGCTGGACGAGTCCGCGACACGGATGTTCGACCTGGCGCGGGCGGGCGACACGGAGACATTGATTGCCTACGTCGAGGCCGGTGTACCGGTAAATCTCACCAATGGCAAAGGTGACACTTTGCTGATGCTGGCGGCCTATCACGGCCACGCCGAGACCGTACGGACGCTCGCGGAGAGGGGTGCCGACCCGAACCGCACGAACGAGCGTGGCCAGACGGCGCTGGCGGGTGCGGTGTTCAAGAAGGAGTCGGACGTGGTCAGAGCGCATATCGACGCGGGAGCCGATCCGAACAAGGGAGTGCCCTCCGCGTTGGACACGGCGCGCATGTTCGGCTTAGAGCACTGGCTCGCACCGTAGGGCTATAGCCAAAAGGTGAAGAAAAGGAGCCATTCCGCCACATAGCAATGAATGTTGATCATTGCCATCATACTGAGATGGCCACAACCTCGGAACGCGCGACCCCCCTCCGCATCCCCGCGTTACAGTGTCCGTTTGCGAGCGAGGTGAACCCGCACGTTGCCGAGGCAAGCGAAGAGAGTTTCGGTTGGCTGCTCCAGTCAGGCATGCTCAACGCGCCGGACATGCTGGAGCGGTATCAGAACGCCAAGTTCGGCTGGCTCACCGCTCGCGCGTACCCGCTCGTCGATCGGGACATGCTCAAGCTCCTCATGGACTGGTGCATCTGGTTGTTCGCCTTCGACGACGGCTTCTGCGAATCCGAGGACCACAGCCGGCACACGGCCCTCATCGCCAGAGAGCTCCCAGAGATGTTCCGGGTCATCCACGACATCGAGCCCGATCAGCCGGCGACCAACGTGTTCGCCAAGTCGCTGCAGGAGCTCAAGGCGCGCATTGCGGTTCACGCCGAGCGCGACCAGCTCGACCGCTGGTGCACAGCGACCAAAGAGTACATTTTCGCGCAGGTCTGGGAAGCGGCCAACAGGGAGTCGGATGTGGTGCCGACCCCCGAAGACTACGTGTTCATGCGCCGCCGAACCGGTGCGATGTATCCCGTTTACGCCCTCATCGATATCGCCAACCACCGGAGGTTGACGCCCGAAGAATGGCACCATCCGGATATCCGGGCGCTTACCGAGCACGCCAATGACCTCGTGGTCTGGGACAACGACCTCTTCTCGTACGCCAAGGAGCGCAAACACGACAGGGCCCGTCACAACCTGGTGAACGTGCTCGTCACCCATCGCGGCTACTCGGTGCAGAAGGCTCTCGACGAGGTGGCGATGATGCACGACCGTGCCGTGGAGGCGATGATCGCCCGGCGCGCGTCCGTAGAGGTCTGGGGCACACCCGCGGTGCTGGCCTACGTGCAGGGCCTCGAACACTGGGTACGCGGCCACATCGACTACTCCCTGGGCAGCGCGCGTTACGTTCAGGCGTGGCCGCCCGACACCCATTGGACGCAGACCGTCTGAATGATCTAGGAGGGGGTGTCCAGGTCGTCGCCTGTCGCGAGCGCGGACGCCTCATCCAGGTCGAGTTTGGCGCCTTTCGCGAACGCCTGCCGGTAGTTCTCCGCGCCCAGCAGCCGCTCACACTCCTTGATGCACTTCTCGTGGTCGACGGTGAGGAACGGAGCGCCGAGCATGGGCAACCCGGCCGTCTTCCAGTTCTGATGAAGTGCGCCGAGCAGCTGGCCCGCGAGATCGGCCTCTTCCAGCGTGCTGTAGATCCTGGCCATCGTCTCCAGCACGATCAGGGTGCCCAGCGTGTCGTGGAAGTGTCGCTTGACCCGCAGGCTCTCCTGGGCGTTCGTCAGCGCGAGCGCCCCCTTGCCTGCTTGCAGTCGTGTCAATGAGAGCGCCCACTGCGCGTAGGAGCTGACGAACAGTTCGCCGCGTTCCCTGCACACCTGGAGGCAGTCGGTCAGGAGTGACTCGGCTTCGTAGGTCTCGCCCTGCGAAGTGAGCACGATGGCCAGCTCGACGATGGCGGGCAGCAAGCCAGGATTGAGCTCCTTGTTGTCGGTGTTGAACTCGATCGCCACACCCAGCAGCGCGCTGGCCTTCTGCAGATCGCCCTGCAACAGAGCCGCCGTGCCCTGCATCTTGGACGCGAGGATGACCGCCTTGGAGTCGCCGACCTTGACCGCCTCGGTGCTGCACTGCTCGGCCGCCTCCAGCGCGCCCAGGCTGTCGCCTTGGGCGCTGCGCACGTAGGAGAGAACCCAGAGTGCCTTGCACCGCTCCTTGCTGAGACCCGGGTTCGCCTGCAGGGCGCGCTCCAGGTAGAGCCGGCCTTCGCGGACGAAACCACAGCACACCCACATGAACCAGAGCGAGGACAGCAGCGTCAGCCCCATCAGCGACTCGCCGGGCGCCCGTAGCGCGTGCTCCAGCGCCACCCGCACGTTGTCGTGCTCCTGCCGCATGCGGACGAACCAGTAGATCTGCCGCGGCCCCGACCAGGCGTCCTCGCTGCGCTGCGCCAGGCTCAGGTAGTACGCCAGGTGCTGGTGGCGCATCTTCTCCGTCTCGCCCAGCTTCTCCAGCCACTCCTCGCCGTACTGGGCCAGCGTGTCGATCAGCTTGTAGCGGACGCCCGCGTGGTCGCTCCTGATCATCAGGATCGACTTCTCCACCAGGCCCGTCACCAGGTCGGTGATGTCCTCCTGCGGCAGGCGCTCGTCCGCGCAGACGGAACGGGCGGCGTCGAGCTCGAAGTCGCCCGCGAACACCGACAGCCGCGCCCACAGCAGCCGCTCGGCGGGCTCGCACAGCTCGTGGCTCCAGCCGATGGCCGCCCGCAGGGTCTGGTGCCGGGGCAGCGCCGTGCGGCTCGCGCCCGCGAGCAGGCTGAACCGGTCGGTCAGCAACCCCAGGATCTGGTCGACCGACAGCGCACGCAGCCGCACCGCCGCCAGCTCGATGGCCAGCGGGATGCCGTCGAGACGGCGGCACAGCTCCGCCACGGGCCCGATGTTCTGCTCGTCCAGCACGAAATCGGGCAGCACCGCGCCGGCCCGCAGCGCGAACAGCTGCACCGACTCGTTCGTGAACAGGCTCTCGGCCGGGTCGTCGCCCGGCACCTGCAACGGCGGCACCGGCACCACGTGCTCGTACGGCAGGTGCAGCGACTGCCGGCTGGTGGCCAGCACCTTCAGGTTCGGGTTGCTCTCCAGCAGCTCCTCGACCAGCTCGGCGCACCCCTGCACCAGGTGCTCGCAGGTGTCGATGATGAGCAGCATCTGCCGGTCGGCCACCCACTCCGACAGCGACTCGGACTCGGTGCGCGGCGACTGGTCGGCGATGCCCAGCGCGGACGCGATCGTGTGCTTGACCATCCCCGCGTCCTGCAGCCGCGCCAGGTCGGCGAACCACACGCCGTCCTGGTACTGCGAGCGGATCTGGTGAGCCAGGCGCAGCACCGTGCGCGACTTGCCCACCCCGCCGATGCCGGTGACCGTGACCAGGCGCGACTCACCGAGATGCCGCTTGAGGTTGGCGAGCAGGCGCGTCCGGCCCACGAAGCTGGTCAGCTCCGCGGGCAGGTTGCCCTCTCGCCGCCAGCCGGTCGGGGTGGCCATGGGCGACCTCACGGGGGAATAGGGGACACCTGCCATCGCATCGTACCCCCGCAGATTCGGGCTGTCCTTGGACCTGCGGCCGGGCCGGGGCCGGGTTTGTTCTTCTCGGTAGCATGTATTCCGTGAGCGAATTTCTCCCTGAGCAGACGGGCGACGACACGGACCTCGGGTGGGGCGAGTGGCGCGACGACGACTCCGACGCCTTCTACCTCGACAACAAGCCGCCCCACTGGGCCTGAGCCCGTCTTAGCTGACCACGTCCTTGTGGCGGAAGCGGCGGAAGGCCACCGCGATGAGGATGGCGGCGTAGGTGATCGACACCGAGGCGCCCTTGGCCATGCCGCTCCAGTCGAGCTCCGGCGCCAGGGCGTCGGTCCAGGCCGTGTTCCAGAAGGTCGGCAGGAACTCGCGCAGGACCCCCAGAGCCTCGACCGCCTGAAGGATGTTGCAGACGATCCACAGGCCCACCGCGCCGCCCACCGCGCCCAGCGGGGAGTCGGTGACGGTGGAGATCAGGAAGGCCAGCGCCGCCACCACGAGCTGGCTGACCAGGGCGTAGCCGATGACGATGCCGAACCGCGGCAGCACGTCGAGCGCCGGGATCGTCTCGCCCGTGCCGGGAACCTGGATGTCGTTCCAGCCGAAGGCCAGGGTGCCCGCCAGGAGGGCCATCAGCGGCAGGCAGATGACGGCCGCGGCCGAGTAGCCGAGGGCGACGACGAGCTTCTGGCGCAGCAGGCGGTCGCGGGGGACCGGCGCCGCCAGCAGGTAGCGGAGCGACGACCAGCTGGCCTCGCTGGCCACCGTGTCGCCGCAGAACAGCGCCACCGCCACCACCAGCAGGAAGGTGGCCGACACCGACAGGGCGAACGCGGCGAAGTTCAGCCCGCCGGCCGTGGCCAGGTCGGAGATGCGCAGCGCCATCTGCTGCCCGTTCGGCTGCGGCCCGAACTGGAAGGCCACCACCAGGATCCAGGGCAGGGCGAGCAGCAGGCCGAACATGACGAGGGTGCGGCGGCGTTTGAACTGCCTGACGATCTCCACGCGCAGCGGCAGCGTCCGGCGGGGCGTGTAGCCAGTCGCGGCGGTCAAGACTTCTCTCCGATCAGGTCGAGGAACACGTCCTCGAGGCGAGGCCCGTGGCCGTTGGTGGAGGTGGCCGCGCCGAGGAGCACCGACACCGGGCCTGTGGAGACCAGGCGACCCCTGTGCATGACGACGACGTGGCTGCAGGTCTGCTCCACCTCGGCCAGCAGGTGACTCGAGACGATCACCGTACGGCCGTCGCGGGCGTACCGCTTGAGCACCTCGCGCATCTCCCTGATCTGGGGTGGGTCGAGGCCGTTCGTGGGTTCGTCGAGGACGAGCAGGTCGGGCAGGCCGAGCATCGCCTGGGCGATGGCCAGGCGTTGCCGCATGCCCTGCGAGTACGTGCGGACGGCCCGTTCCAGCGCCTTGCCCAGCCCCGCGATCTCCAGGGCCTCGTCGAACCGGGCGTCCTGCGTGGGGCGGCCGGTGGCGGCCCAGTACAGGTGCAGGTTGTCGCGACCGGACAGGTGCGGCAGGAAGCCCGGCCCCTCGACGAACGACCCCAGCCTGGACAGGACCGGAGCGCCGGGGGTGACGGGGTCGCCGAAGATCCGGATCTCGCCGCTGTCGGGGCGGATGAGGCCCATCATCATCCGCATCGTGGTGGTCTTCCCGGCCCCGTTCGGCCCGAGCAGCCCGAGCACCTGCCCGCGCTCGACCCGGAACGACAGCCCGTCGACGGCCAGTTCCCCGTTGCGGTACGCCTTGGTGAGCCCGTTGATCTCCAGCGGTACGTCCTCGCCGTCGGCGGTGGTCGCGGCGTTGAGGTGGACTGCTCCGTTGAGGTGGGCCGCTCCGTTGGCCGAGGGGACAGCTGAGGCGGTCGCGGGCTCGGGGAGCGCGGCGGTCGTGCGGCGGCGCCGGGACGGTGTGCGGCCCGTGGCCAGGAGGACGGCGGCCACGGCGACGGCGGCGAGCGGCATGGCCCAGACCCACCAGGCGATGCCCGTCGCCGGAGCGGCGAGGGCCGTGACCGTGGGGACCGCGAGGGAGGGGGAGGCGAGCGCCACCCGGTAGGACGCGGGCTCCGCCGGTGTCGCGTAGCCCATGTCGGTGGTCGTGACCGTGAGCCGCAGGCGGTGGCCGGGGGCGAAGCGGTAGTCGACGGCCGGAAGCGTGATCGTGGCGTCGGCGCTCTGCGCCCCTTCGGGGATGGTGACGCGGAACGGCGCGACCAGGCCGGCGGGCAGGATCGGCGGCTGGGCGGTGTCGGCTACGTCGTAGAGCTTGCCGAACAGGGTCACCTCGCCCTTGCCGTAGACCCTGATCTTGGCGGTCGGGCCGCCCGTGAGCTGGAGCGGCGCGCTGAGCGGCGGCGACTCGAAGGAGGCGCCCTGGCCCGGCATGTCGAGCGACACGCTCACGTTGCTCTGGCCACCCCCGCCCAACAGGCCGCTGACTCCGGGGACGGTCGACACCGAGGCGGGGGCGCCGCCCGGCGGGTTGGCGATGTTCTGCTCGGGGCCGCTCAGCGTGACCTGCGTGGCAGCGGTGCCGCCGAGGCCGGGGTAGGAGCCGGTCTCCGGGTGCAGGCGGATGCGCTGGCGGGTGCCCGGGTCGCGGCCGCCGTCGCGGGTGACCGTGAAGGCCGGGGCGGTGGCGATGTTCTCGCCCTTGAGGTAACGCCCCAGCCAGGCCGTGGTCTGGTCGTACACCCAGTCGGCCTCGCCGTTGCCGCCGTCGTGGCCGCCGTCGAACCAGGCGAGGCTCACCGGGGTGCCCGCGGCGGCGATGGCCTTGGCGTTGGCGTCGGCCTGGCCGAGCGGGAACAGCGAGTCGCGCTGCCCCTGGATGAGCAGCGTCGGGGCCTTGATGCGGCCCGCGACCTCGACCGGGCTGGACCGCCGCAGCAGCGCGACGGCCTCAGGAGTGGCCTTACCGGCCTTGGCGACCTGCTGGTACGCCTCGCAGATCGCGGGCAGGAACCGGCCGCACCGCGCCTGCTCGGCCGTCATCGGGCCGGACCGCCGGCTGAGCGCGTCGAGCCCCTGGATCGGGCCGCTGCCGCTGCCGAAGAAGATGCCCGCCCACATGCGCTTGAACACGCCGTGCTCGGGCCCCTGGCCGGTGGCGTCCGGGAAGAGCGCGTCGGCCAGGTCGGACCAGGTGATCTGAGGGACGATCGCGTCGACCCGGGTGTCGTGGGCGGCCGTCATCAGCGCGATCGAGCCGCCGTAGGAGCCGCCCGCGATGCCCACGCGCGGGTCTCCGGGCTTGTCGAGCCGCACCTCCGGACGCTTGGCCAGCCAGTCGATGAGCTGCTTGACGTCCTTGACCTCGTAGTCGGCGGAGTTGAGCGCGATCTCGCCGGTGGACCGGCCGAAGCCGCGCGCCGACCAGGTGAGCACCGCGTAGCCCTCCTGGGCGAGGCGGACGGCCTGCTCGCGCATGCTCTGCTTGCTGCCGCCGAACCCGTGCGCGAGCAGCACGGCAGGCGCCTTCCCGCCGCCGGGCGGGGGGAAGAAGGTGGCGTCGAGGTCGACGCGTTGGTCGTCGGCGGGCCCGTCGACGACGGTGATCGTCTGGTCCTGGCCGCGCACCTGCGGAGCCGACGGCCACACCAGCCACGTCGCCACCCCGAGAAGGGCCAGCACCGCGACCAGCGCGGCCACTCGTTTCATGCCGTGAGCCTACTTATCCGAGCTGAGAGATCGCTGAGACGTGTCATCCGTGCTGGTCGCGCCCACCTCCGGCCAGATCCCCCGCGAGCACGGCCGTGGGGCGCCGGCCGGTCGGCCCGCAGCCCCCGGGCGGCGTAGATGCGACCCGCCGCCCCGAAGCGGCGCAGATGCGGCCTGCCGCCGCATGGCGTGCATGGCGTCAACCGAGGAGCGCGTAGACCGTGCTGGCCCGCGCGACGGGCTCGACCGCCCCGTCGGCGGTCAGCGTGACCTCGGAGAACGCCAGCGTGCGGCCCAGCTTGGTGATGCGGACGTCGACCAGCACGTCCTTGCCCACCACCGGACGCTGGAAGGTGGTCGACTGCTGGACCGTGGTCATCGGCACGAACCCGCCCCTGGCGGAGGAGATCGCGATGACCGTGGCCGTGTCGGCCGCCGCCATCATCGCCTGCCCGCTCAGCCCGCCGCCCTCCCTCGCCAGGGACTCGGACCACGGCAGGCGGACGATCGCGTGCCGCTCGCCCGTCTCTTCCACGCGCAGCCCCAGCTGCTGCACCCAGGGCGCGAAATAGTCGCGGAGAATCGCTTCTCCTTCTTCTGGAGTCACGCGCCCATCATGCACGCTGGACCCCATGAGCGAGGAGATGCCGCAAGCCCCTGTGGACAACTCCCGGCAAGGTCCGCTCCCTGTGGACGACGTCTTCCTGCCGTCCACTTACGCGCAGGGCGTCCCGTACGAGCTGTACGCCCGGTTGCGGCTGGAAGCTCCCGTCTGCCGGATTCCGGAGCCCGCGGTCGGGCCCTGGCGCGAGGGGCCGGGCTACTGGGGTGTGTTCCGGCACGCCGACGTCAAGCACGTGCTCAGGACCCCCGCCGACTTCTCCTCGCACCTGGGCGCCACCCAGATCCGCGACCCCGACACCCCAGCCGACCTGGCGTTCGTCCAGTCGATGATGTTGAACACGGACCCGCCCGACCACTCCAGGCTGCGCAGAATCGTGGCGGCGGCCTTCACCCCGAGGGCGGTGCGCGCGCTGGAGAGGACGATCGCCGAGCGCGTGGCGTCCCTGTTCGCAGAGGGCGAGTGCGACTTCGTGGACGTCGCCGCCGACCTGCCCGTCTGGACCCTGGCGCACGTCATGGGCGTGCCGGGACAGGACAGGCGGCTGCTGTACGACTGGGCCTCGCGGGTGATCGGCTACCAGGACGCCGACTACGCGGGCCTGTCGACGGCCGAGGCCGCGTCGCTCAGCCCGATCGGCCGCCTCGCCGTCGCCTCCCGTCCCGAGCTGCGACCCGGCGCGAACCCGCGGTCGAGAGCCGCGCTGGAGGACATGTTCGCGTACGCGCACGCGCTCGCCCGGGCCCCGCTGGACGACGAGTCCGTCATGGCCGCCATGCTCAGGGGCGGCCTGACCGAGGCCGAGTTCGAGAACATGTTCTTCCTGTTCGCCGTCGCGGGGAACGAGACGCTGCGCAACGGCATCCCGGGCGGCCTGCTCACCCTCCTCGAACACCCCGGTCAGCTGGCCAGGCTGCGCGAGAACCCGGCGCTGCTGGGCACGGCGGTGGAGGAGATGCTGCGCTTCTGGCCGCCGGTCATGGACTTCAGGCGGACGGCCACCCGTGACCTCGTCCTCGACGGGCAGCGCATCGGGGCGGGCGAGAAGGTGGTCGTCTACCACGCCTCCGCCAACCGCGACCCGTCCGTCTTCGCCGACCCCGACCGCTTCGACGTCGGCCGCACCCCCAACGACCACGTCAGCTTCGGTTTCGGCCCGCACTTCTGCCTCGGCGCGCACCTGGCGAGGGTCCAGCTGCGGGCGGTGTTCGGTGAACTGCTCGCCTGGGACGTCACACCGGCGGGCACGCCGCAGCGGCTCACGTCCAACTTCCAGAACGGTCTCAAACGCCTGCCCGTACGCCTGCGCCGCCGCTAGAAAACGAGTTGGCCGCCGCTTCGCCCCGTCCATAGGCTCGGCGCATGAGTGAGATCGACTATCGGGACGTCAACCGCGCCACCTGGGACGAACGCGTCGCGATCCACGTGGCGAGCGACTTCTACGACCTGCCGTCCTTCAGGGCGGGCGCCGGCACGATCCGCCGGTTCGAGCTCGACGAGGTCGGGGACGTCACCGGGCGCAGCCTGGTCCACCTGCAGTGCCACTTCGGCCTCGACACGCTGTCCTGGGCCAGGCTCGGCGCCGAGGTCACCGGGCTGGACTTCTCCGCTAAGGCCGTCGAGCAGGCCAGGCGCATCGCGGAGGAGGAAGGCATCGACGCCCGCTTCGTCACCGCCGACGTCTACGACGCGGTCCAGGCACTGGGGGAGCGGTACGACATCGTCTACACCGGCATCGGCGCGCTGGTCTGGCTGCCCGACCTGACCAGGTGGGCCGAGACGGTCGCGGCCTTGCTACGTCCGGGCGGCTTCCTCTACCTGGCCGAATTCCACCCGATCGCCGACACGCTGGACGAGGAGGAAGGGGCGAGAATCGTTCACGACTACTTCGAGTCAGGCCCCCAGATCTGGCAGTGCCCGTACACGTACACGGGGTCGGAGGTGCTCCAGAACGACACGTCGGTCCAGTTCCAGCACGGCATCGGCGAGGTGGTCACCGCCCTCGCGAGCGCGGGCCTGCGGCTGGACTTCCTGCACGAGCACGACCACTCGCTCTTCCAGCGCTTCCCGACGCTGGTCCGCGACGGCGTGTACTTCCGCAGGCCGGAAGGCAGCCCCCGGATCCCCCTCATGTACTCACTGAAAGCCTCGGCGACCCGTGCGTAGCGCCCGTCTCAAGCCCGTGGAGAACTCGTCTGGCGAGGCTGGTAGGTGATCCGTACGGGGTCGATGGCCCCGGAATCGCGGAAGGTCACCCGGGTATTCGCCCGATACCAGGGCATCGCGGGCTGGGGCGCCGGATGACCGTAAGATGTGCTGCCGTGAAGCCTCCAGCAATGTTCAAGAGCGCCGCCGACTGGGCCCTGCCGTACTGGACGCGGGGCCTGCCCGGCCGCGACACTCCGCAGGACCTGTTCAGGGTCCTGTACTACGGATGGCTGGTGGCGTTCGCCCTCAAGGTGCTCGGCTCGGCCTGGGACGTGTCCTGGCACTTCAAGTGGCTCCGCGACGACCTCGCGCCGCCGCACCTGCTCAACTCGGTGGGCACCGCCCTGGCCGTCGCGCTGACCGTCATCCACGGCTACACCGGGTACGGGGTCGACAAGGCCGCGCTGCGGCTCATCCAGTGGGGAACCGGGATCTTCCTCGTCGCGGTGCCGCTCGACCTGATCAACCACCGGGTCAACGGCCTCGACATCACGTCGTGGAGCCCGTCCCACATCATGCTCTACCTTGGAACGTTCTTCATGATCGCCGGAGTGATCCGCGGCTGGTTCACCGGCGCGCCGCCCGGGCGCGAGCGCACGGTCGTGCTCGGCGCGTTCTTCGCGTTCTTCCTGGAGAACGTGCACTTCCCCGAGCAGCACCAGGAGTACGGCATCCTGTCGATCGGCGCCTGGGACAACCACGCCACCTACGCGGAGCCGATCCTGCTGCGCTTCGCCGCCGACCAGATGGGACGCCCGGTCGACCGGGTGATGATGACCGGCTTCGCGCTGCCGGTCCCCGACTTCCTCTATCCCGTGTACGCGGTCGTCGTCGGGGTGGCCGTGCTGGTCGTGGCCCGGCTGATGATCGGCAGGTTCGGCGCGGCCACCCTGGTGGCCGCCTCCTACGTGGGCTTCAGGACCCTGATCTGGCCGCTGCTCACCTACACCGGGTTCCCGCCGTCCGCCGTGCCGTTCTTCCTGGTCGTCGGGGCGATCTTCGTGGATCTGGCGTTCGCCGTCCGGATCCCGGTGGTCCGCGCCGTGCTGGGGTCCGTCGTGGTGACGGCCGTGGTGTACGGGACGCTGACCGTGCAGAGCTCGCTCATGGGGCAGGTGTACGGCCTGCTGAAGGGGCAGTCGGGGCTGCTGGGGGCGCCGCCCCTGGCCACGTCCTCGGCGGTGTGGGCCGGGGTTGGGCTGCTCGCCGCGTGGCTGGCCTCGGAGTGGCTGGTCGGCAGGCGGACGCGTCAGCCGATCGAGGCGCGGGTGATGGCCACGGCCACCCCGTAGGCCAGCCCCATCACCGCCAGCTCGGCCGCCATCCAGCCCGCCACCCGCGTGGCCAGGCCCGCACGGATACCGGGCAGCAGGCGGAAGCGGATGTGCGCGGCCAGCGGTACCAGCAGCGCCACCAGCGCCAGCTTGACCACGACCAGCAGCCCGTAGGGGCTGGTCACGATCGCGCCCGGCAGCTCCACGCCGGGCGTCAGCGCCATCGTGCCCAGCCCCGTGACCAGGCCCGACAGGCCAACGAGCAGCAGGCAGACGGTCGCCATCCGCGAGAAGCGGGGCAGGGCCACGGCCAGCAGCTCCGGGCGCGGCGTGAGGTACACCGCGATCGCCGCCAGGCCGCCCACCCACGCCGCCGCCCCCATCACGTGCGACTCCATCGAGATCATGATGGGGTCATGCCAGACGGAGTTCACCGCGTGGCCGGTGACCGGGATCGGCAGCAGCCCGAACAGGGCCACGATGACACGCAGCTCGGCGGGCACCTTCTCGCCGAACCGCACCGCCATCAGGCCGATCCCGGCCGCCGCCAGCGCGCAGGCGGCGCTGAACAGCAGGCCCTGGCCGGTGCCCACGCTGCCGACGTATCCGGCGATCATCTCCACTGTGGGGACGCCGCCGGGGTTGAGCTCCGCCGTCTGGAAGACGATCGTCAGCAACGCGCAGATCGCCCAGCCCCACGCGGCGGTGACGGCCACCGGACGCGCCCGGCGCATGACCGGCTCCGTCGACTCGGGCCGGTCGAACCCGAGCAGCTTGGGCAGCAGGCTCAGCCCGACGACGGCCACGGCGCACAGGTCGAGCAGCACCCGCACGACGGGCAGCCCCACGGCCACGACCGGCCCCGGCATCGGGATCCCCGGCACGGCCTCCTCGGCGGTGAACGTGCTGGCGGCCACGGCGGCGACGATCGCGCACACCACGAACGGCCCGGCCGCCATCCGCCGCCCGACCAGCTGCGGCGAGGTTGTGGCGACGCTCACGACCGGGCCCCCTCATCCTGCTGCGCCGCGCTCTGGGGGTGCTCGCCTTCCTGCTCCGTGGGGGAGTGGGTGGTGGGTGCCGGGTGCTCGGGGGAGGGGCGGGCGCGCCTCAGCGCGACGGCCGTGCCCGCCGCCAGCACGAGCAGCGCGCCGACGATCCAGACGACGGCCATCCCGGCCCCGCCGTTCGCGGCGGCCTCCGCCGCGTCGGCCGCGCTCGCGTCATGCGCCGGGCCCGCGGTGGCGGCGGGGTCGGCCGAGGTGCCGGGGTTCGCGGTGACGGCAGGGTTGACAGGGGACGCGGTGTCGGCAGGAGACGCGGCGTCTGGTTGGGACGGGCGGGCGTCGGCCGACAGGGTGAAGGTGATCTTGCCGGTCACCGGGTGGCCGTCGGCCGACAGGATGCGGTAGCCCACCACGTACGAGCCGCCCGGACGCAGCGGTTTGACCTTGACCGACACCTTCTCCGCCGCCACCGAGGCCGCGCCGTCGGCCCACGCGGAGCCGTCGGCGCCGGTCACCCCCACCTGCGCGTACCCCTGGCGTACCGTCTGGTCGAACACCAGCGTGACCCGCTCGGGAACCGACGACAGCGTCGCCCCGTCCTTCGGGTCGCTGCCGACCAGCACGTTGTGCGCCAGCGCTGGTTGGGCGATACCGGCTGCGGCGCAGGCCAGCAGCAGGACCGTGAGTAGCCGCCTCACCGATCAAAGCCTTCCATCGAGCGTTTCCAAACCCGTCTATGGTCCCACTCATGACGGACCTGTTCGGCGGGGCGGCCTCCTACTACGCCAAGACCGGCCGGATCACGGGGAAGAGGCGATCGAGCACCTGGCCCGCGCGCTCGGCCCCGGCAGCCGCGTCATGGACCTGGGCTGTGGTCCGGTGACGGTGGCGATCCCGCTGGCGGCGCGGGTGCGCGAGGTCGTCGCGGTGGATCCGGATTCCGGGATGCTCACCGAGGGCAGGCGCCTGTCGGAGGGGGTCGCGAACGTCCGCGACCGCGCGGTGACGGAGGTGCTGGTCGCGAGGCGGCCGCGACTCTGACCGGCGGCGGGAACGGCCGGTGTCAGCGGGCCGGGCGGGGGTCCGACCAGATGCCCATGGCCCGCCAGATCCGCCGGGTCAGCGGGTTGATCAGGCCGATGTCGACGCACAGCTCCCTGGTCCTGGCGACGGAGTCGCGGATCTCCTGCTTGGCGGCCCGGTTGCGCAGGTACACCTCGGCCACGACGCTCGCGGGGATCCGGAAGCGCCTGATCATCGGCCCCGGCGGAGCCAGCATGATCCCGGCCATCACGCCGAGCACGACGGGCGAGGCGACGCCCAGCATGAGCCGCCGGTGGCGGGGCATCCGCGGCACCCGGTTGCGCAGGTAGTGCCGGGCGAAGGAGATGTGCCTGGCCTCCTCCGCGATGTGGATGCGCATGATCGTCTCTTCCAGCGGGTGGTGCTCCCTGTCGTCCTTGAGAACCTTGCGCTGGACGTGGTCGATCGGGTCCTCGCCGCCAAGTACGAAGACGAAGAACAGCTCGGTCGAGATCAGCGGGATCCACGGCGCGACCTGCGCGATCAGCGACAGCGGTCCCGGCATGCCGCGTACCGGGAGCTTCGTGCGGTTGACGAACTCCTGGAACATCATCCCGTGATGTCCCTCTTCGATGGTCTCGTGGTAGACGTACCGGAACTCCGGAGATCCGTTCGGCAGCCGGTAGGCGTAGTTCAGCAGCCCCCGCTTGAGCAGGTTCTCGAACTGCAGCCCGATCTTCATCGCGGTGGCCACTCGCCACAGCCCGATCCGCGCCCGGGTCTCGGGTGGGCGGGACCGGTACCACGGGTGGCCGCCCAGCTTGTCGACGTCCGGTAGCTCCCATCGCGGGTCGGTCTGGTCCACGAGGAACTCGGGGTCGTCCCACGGGATGTCCCGGTACGGCTCCCAGTGCTTGTCGACCGACGCCTTCGACAGCCGTTCGATGACGGACCGGTAGGCGCGGCGGTCCGCGACCGTCTCGTCGCTTTCCCTGGCGGCGGTAGAGCTCGGTGCGGGTGTCATCGCGTGAACTCCTCTCCTCGCCAGCTAATTGTACGAACCATCCAATAAGTCTGGGAAGGGGGAGGCGGCTCAAAGGTCCTCGACGTCCAGGCCCACTTCCGCGGCGGCGGCCGTCCGCACCAGCTGCGCGACGCGGCGGCGCGACAGCAGCCTGCCGTGCACGTTCCACTGGATCGCCAGCCCGTCGCTGAGCGCGAAGATCCGCCAGGACGCGCCGTCGGGGTCGGCGCAGACGAAGTCGCCCGACGCCACGCCGTCCTCGATGATCTCGCGCAGCAGCGTCCTGCCCCGGACGTCCAGCCGCCGCGAGGTCTCCTCCAGGTCGGTGTTGCGCATCGACTCCGCCCAGGCGTCGATCCACAGCCGCCAGCCGTCCGGGCCGGCGGTGGGCGAGCAGCGCTTGAGCAGCAGCTTCAGCCGCTCCCTCGGTGAACGCTCGGACCTCTCTATCTGGTTCAGCGCGTTGAGATGGAGCCTGGCCGCGTACGAGAAGGCCTGCTCGAACAGCCGGTCCTTGGTCTCGAAGTGGTAGAAGAGCAGGGCCTGGCTCACCCCCGCGGCCCTGGCGATGTCGAGGGTCCTGGTGTGCCCGAACCCTCGCTCCGCGATCACCTCGCACGCCGTCTTCAGTAAGTCCTCGCGTCTTAATCGGCTGAAACCTGGAGTCACAGCGGGCAACTCTAACTACTGCGCAGAGGGATTTGGAGGACAAACCGGGCGCCGATGTCGGAGTCCTCGATGGTGAGGTTGCCGCCGTGGGCGCGGGCGATGTCGCGGGCGATGGGCAGGCCGAGGCCGGTGCCGCCCGCGTCGACGTTGCGGGAGGCGTCCAGGCGGGTGAACCGCGCGAAGACGGTCTCGCGCTGGTCGGGGGCGATGCCGCCGCCGTCGTCCACGACCTCCAGGACGGCCCGGACGCCCACGGCGCCCACGGACACCTTGATCCTGGACGCGGCGTGCCGTTCCGCGTTGTCGAGCAGGTTCGTCAGCAGGCGCGCGAGCTGGAGCCTGTCGCCGGTCACCATCACCTTCCCGCCCATGCGCAGCTCCACCAGCTTGGTGTGCGAGCGCCGGGACAGCTCCTCCTCCACGAGCGCGGCCAGGTCCACCGCCTCCCTCGCCGACGGCACGCCGGCGTCCAGCTTGGCCAGCGTCAGCAGGTCGGTGACGATCGCCTGGAGCCGGTCGAGGCTGGACAGGAGCGCCCGTCCGGTGTACTCCCAGTCGGCGTCCTCCGGGTGCAGCAGGGCCTCCTCGACCTGGGCCCGCATCGCGGTGATCGGGCTGCGCAGGTCGTGCGAGGCGTCGGATGCGAACCTGCGTTGCTGCTCGACCGCCGTCTCCAGGCGGTCCAGGGTCTGGTTGACGGTCCTGGCGAGTCGGTCCAGCTCGTCCTCGTGCGGGGACGGCGGCACGCGGCGGCCCAGGTCCGTGGCGGTGATCTCGGCCAGCTCGGTCTTGATGGCCGCCACCGGCGCCAGCGCCTTCGTCACGGTGCGCGAGGCCACGGCGGCGGTGATCGAGGAGAGCGCCACCACGCCGAGCAGCATGCCGCCCACGTAGAACGGGCCGATGTACCAGGGGATGGCGCTGACGTAGGCGTAGACCATCCAGGACGACGTCCCGACCGGAATCCGGTCGCCGACGGTGACCAGGCAGCGCTCGCCCGGCACATGGTCGGTGCAGAAAGTGCTGTCGACGCGCAGCCCGTCGTCGGCGGGCCGGATCCTGGTGAGCGGCGGCTTGCTCGCGAGCCGGATGCTGCTCTGGCGGACCATGCCGTGCTCGTCGACCACCTGGATGAGATCGACGTTCTCGGTGGAGACCAGGGGCCGGAGGTTGTCGGGGGAGCTTCGCTCGATGGTGATCGAGACGCGGTGCGCGGCCGCGGCCGCCTCCTGGATCGCGTGCTCGGTGAGCAGCGCGTGCACGAGCGGTGTGACCAGGAGCGCGGTGAGGAGGTAGCCGCCCAGCGTGTACATCAGGGCCGCCATCGTGAGCCTGCGCCGCACCGACCACCGGGTGAACACGGCTCACCCCTCCTTGACCGGCAGGCGCAGCACGAACCTGGCGCCGGTGTCGGAGTCCTCGAGGGCGAGCGTGCCGCCGTGGGCCTGGGCGATGTCGCGGGCGATGGGCAGGCCGAGGCCGGTGCCGCCCGCGTCGACGTTGCGGGAGGCGTCCAGGCGGGCGAACCGCTGGAAGACGTACTCGCGCTGGTCGGGGGCGATGCCGCCGCCGTCGTCCAGGACTTCCAGGACGGCCTGGCCGTCGTGCCGCCTGAGGGCCACGATGATGGTGGAGTCGGCGTGCCGCTCGGCGTTGTCGAGCAGGTTCGTCAGCAGCCTGGCCAGGCGCAGCCGGTCGCCGCGGACGACCACCCCCGGCTGCAGCGTCCTGACGACCTGCTTCGAGCGCGGCCTGGACGCCTCTTCGGTGACCAGCTCCGACAGGTCGACGTCCTCGCACACGCCGGGCTCGCCCGCGTCGAGCCTGGCGAGCGTCAGCAGGTCGGCGACGATGGCCTGGAGCCGGTCGAGGCTGGCCAGGAGCGCCTGTCCGGTGTGCTCCCAGTCGGCGTCCTCCGGGTGCAGCATGGCCTCCTCGACCTGGGCGCGCATCGCGGTGATCGGGCTGCGCAGGTCGTGCGAGGCGTCCGACGCGAACCTGCGATGGTCCTCGACCACGGCCTCCAGCCGGTCGAGCGTCAGGTTCACCGACCGCGCCAGCGCGCGGATCTCGTCGACGTTGCGAGGGGCGGGCACGCGATGACGGAGGTCGGCGGTGGCGGTGATCTCGGCCAGCTCGTCCTTGATGCGGTCGACCGGGGCCAGCGCCCCCGCCACCACGCGCGAGGTGCCGAACCAGGCGAGCGCCACGAGCCCGGCCGACGCGCCCGCCACGGACGCGAGGACGCCGGGAGTGACGTACCAGGGCACCGTGTCGACGAAGGCGTAGATGAGGTACTCGCCTTCCTTCTCGTAGACCCGGAAGACGACCGTGATCTCGCACCGCCCGGGGAACGCGGGCAGGCCGCACATGATCTGGGTGCTGTTGACCTCGTCGGGGTCCGGCACGAAGGTGGTCAGGCGCGGATGTCCGACGAGGTTCGCGCTGGACGCCGTGACACGCCCGGCGGTGTCGGCCACCTGGATGCCGTCGAGGTCGGTGGGGACCACCGCGGGCAGAGTGCCGCGCTTGACCTGGTGAACCACGCGCAGGGCCACACCCAGTACCTCGTTCTTGCGGTATTCGAGGGCCGTGTTGTGCAGGCCGTACAGCAGGAGCGAGCTGGCCAGCAGGCAGAACAGCGCCATGGTGACGCTCGCGAGCAATGTCAGCCGCGCGCGCACGGACCTCCCGAACCGTGTGACCACGCCTCCCCCCTGGTAGCCAGGTGATCACACTAAGTGGCTTCATCTCTAATTAACGGAGATTCAGCGATAAATCGGGACAAAAGGTCGCCAGAACGATGCTCTATGCCAGTCGCGTGGAGCTGGTTAGAGTAAGTGAGCACTGATGCGAAGGGGACGACGTGAACCTTGACGAGTATCGGCGTGCCGCCAGGGACTGGCTGCTCGAAAATGCCCCGAAGGGCGATTCCCTAGATATCACTCAGGCCAGGGATTTCATGGCCAGACTCTACGACGCCGGCTACTCCGGCATCACGTGGCCGGAGCAGTGGGGCGGTCAGGGCCTGACCCAGGCGGAGGAGCGCGCGTTCGCCGCCGAGGCCCGCGACTTCGCGCTGCCCACCTACGTCTTCTCGATCGGCCTGGGCATGACCGGTCCCACGCTGGTCGACAAGGGCAGCGACGAGCAGCGCGAGCGCTTCGTCCGGCCGCTGCTGCGCGGCGAGGAGATCTGGTGCCAGCTCTTCTCCGAGCCGGGCGCGGGCAGCGACGTGGCCAGCCTGCAGACCAGGGCCGAGCGTGACGGAGCCGGCGGCGGCTGGATCGTCAACGGCCAGAAGGTCTGGACGTCGGTCGCCCAGCACGCCGACTGGGGCCTGCTGCTCGCCCGCACCGACGTGGACGTCCCCAAGCACCGGGGCCTGACCATGTTCGTGGTGGACATGCGCCACCCGGGCGTGACGGTCAGGCCGCTCAAGGACATGACCGGCCGGGCCCACTTCAACGAGATCTTCTTCGACGACGTGCCCATCCCCGACGAGCACCGCGTCGGCGACGTCAACGACGGCTGGAGCGTCGCCGTCACGACCCTCCTGCACGAGCGCCTGTCGATCTCCTCCGGGGTCGGCATGAGCGGCCAGAAGGACGACCCGACCTCCCTGGAAGCGCTGCGCCAGACGGCCGACACCACCGACCCGCTGGTCAGGGACGAGCTGGTCGAGCTGCACATCCGCTCGCGCGCGCTGGCCCTGTTCAACCAGCGCCTCGCCCAGGAGACGAGGGCGGGCCTCTTCCCCGGCGCCCGGGGCAGCGCCGCCAAGCTGCTGCTCGCCGAGCTGACCCTGTTCCGGGCCGACCTCGCCACCAGGCTGGCCGGCCCGGCCTCCGTCGTCGGCGACAGCCCGCTCGCGCACGCGATCTCCCTGGCCCCCGCGATGGCGCTGGGCGGCGGCACCAACGAGATCATGCGCAACATCATCGGCGACCGCGTGCTGAACCTGCCGCCCGAGCCAAGGGTGGACAAGACCGTGCCGTTCAAGGACCTGAAGGTGGGGACGCAGGGGTGAAGCTGGTACTCAGCCAGGAGCAGCGGCAGCTGCGCGAGGCCGTCCGCGCGTTTCTGAGCACGGCCTCGCCGTCGGCCGAGGTCCGCCGCGCGATCGAGTCACCCGACGGCTACGACCGCGACGTCTACGCGCGGCTCAACGGCGAGCTGGGCCTGTCCGGCCTGATCGTGCCCGAGCAGTACGGCGGGGCGGGCGCGGGCTTCGCCGAGCTGGCCGTCGTCCTGGAGGAGACCGGCGCCGCCCTGCTGCCCGGCCCGTTCCTCGCCGGCGTGTTCGCCGTGATCACACTCACCCAGGCGCCCGACGAGAAACTGCTCCCCGCCCTGGCCGAGGGCCGCCTGACCGCCACGCTCGTCGAGGGCGTCAGCCGCGACGGCGAGGTGCTCAACGGCACCGCCGGGCAGGTGCTCAACGGCCTCGACGCCGACGTGCTCCTCGTCGACACCGGTGACGCGCTGGTCGCCGTGGACGCCGAGGCCGCCACCCGGGAGCCGCGCATCACGCTCGACCTCACCCGGCGGCAGGCCAGGGTGGTCCTCGACGCGGCCCGCGGCCGGGTGCTCAGCACCGACACCGCGGCGCTGGCCAGGGCGCGTGATCTCAGGGCCGTCGCGCTGGCCGCCGAGCAGCTCGGCGTGCTGCGGGCCGCCCTCGACTCCGTCGTCGGCTACGCCAAGATCCGCGTGGCCTTCGGCCGGTTCATCGGCTCCTACCAGGGGGTCAAGCACCGGCTCGCCGACATGCACTGCAAGCTCGAACAGGCCGAGTCGATCGTCAGGTTCGCCGCCTGGGCGGCCGACGAGTCACCGGCTGACCTGCCCGAGGCCGCCGCGCTGGCCCAGGCGTACGTCGGGCGGGCCTGCTTCGAGGTCGCCCGCGACCATCTGCTGCTGCACGGCGGCATCGGTTTCACCTGGGAGCACGACGCGCATCTCTACTACAAGCGGGCCAAGGCCGACGAGGTGCTGCTCGGCCCGCCGCGCGCGCACCGCGCCCGCCTGGCCGACCTGCTGGAGCTGTGATGGACCCCGCGACCGATATCGCCGACCTCCCTGGCTTCTACGCGATCGCCCAGGCCGACCCCGGCCGCCGCGCGGTCGTCGGCCCCGACGGCGCGGTCGTCAGCTACGGCGAGCTGCTCGCCACGGTCAACCAGGTCTCGCACGGGCTGCGGGCGCGCGGCCTGCGCCGTGGCGACGTCGTGGCGGGCGTGCTGCGCAACGGGCTCGACGCGGTCGTCATGCTGATGGCCACCGGCCAGATCGGCCTGTACTACGTGCCGATCAACTGGCATCTCACCGACTCCGAGATCGCCTACATCCTGGACGACTGCGACGCCAGGATCGTGGTCGCGGGCCCGGAACAGGCCGTGCCGGGCGCCGAGACCGGCATCGGCGGGCTCGCCGAGGGCCGGCCGACCAGCCCGCCGGGCGAGCGGTCCGCCGGAGCCGTCATGTGGTACACCTCCGGAACCACCGGCTTCCCCAAGGGGGTGCAACGCCCGCTCTCCGACGCCGAGCCGGAGGCGCTCATGCCTCTGTACACGTGGTTCCTCGGCGAGGTCGTCGACCTCAGGCCGGGCGACGGCGTGCACCTGGTGACCTCGCCCATGTACCACTCGGCGCCGTGCGCGCACACCCAGTTCGCGCTGCACCTGGGCCACACCGTGGTGATCGCGCCCCGGTTCGAGCCGGTCACCGTCCTGGAGCTGATCGAGCGGTACCAGGTGACCAACGCGATGATGGTGCCGACCATGTTCCACCGGATGCTGCAACTGCCCGCCGAGGTCAAGGCCGGGTACGACGTGTCGAGCCTGCGCCAGGTCATCCACACCGGCGCCGCCTGCCCCGTCGCGGTCAAGCAGGGGATCATGGACTGGTGGGGGCCCGTCCTGTACGAGTACTACGGCTCCACCGAGTCGACGATCGCGTTCGCGGTCAAGCCGCACGACTGGCTGGCCAGGCCGGGCACCGTGGGCAGGCCCGCGCCGTCGTTCGAGGTCCGGATCCTCGACGACGACGGCGAGGAACTGCCCCCGGGGGAGCCCGGCATGATCTACATCAGGTCGGGCCTGGGCACCTTCGAGTACCGCAAGGACCCGGCGAAGACGGCGGCCAGCATGCGCGGCGACTGGTACGCCCCCGGCGACATCGGCTACCTCGACAAGGACGGCTTCCTGTTCCTCTGCGACCGCCGCACGGACCTGATCGTCTCCGGCGGGGTGAACATCTACCCCGCCGAGATCGAGGCCGCCCTGCTGGAGCATCCGGCGGTCGCGGACGCGGCCGTCATCGGGGTGCCCGACCCGGAGTGGGGCCACAACGTGGTCGCCCTGGTGCAACCGGCCGAAGGTGTCACGCCGGGCCCCGAGCTCACGTCCGAGCTGCTCGAACACTGCGGGCCGCGGATCGCCAGGTTCAAGTGGCCGAAGGTGGTCGAGTACCGCGACCAGCTGCCCCGCACCCCCACGGGCAAGCTGTCACGCGCCAAGGTCAGGCAGGAGTACCTCGACGCGCTGTGAAGATCAGCCCGGCAGGATGGCGTGGCCGGGACGCAGCACGCGGTCGGGATCCCAGGCCTTCTTCACCTGCGCCAGCCGGGCGTGGTCCCCGGCCGTGTACGCGGAGGCGGTCCTGGACGGGTCGGTCAGGAAGTTCAGGAACGTGCCCCCGGTGGCGTGCCCCTTGAGGTCCACCCGCTCGCCCATGGTGAGGACGGAGAACGGCACGTCCCGGTGGCCGGCGGGGCCCGCGTCGGCGCCGGGCCTGGCCATCGCGCCGCCCCAGTGCCGCACCTCGACCGCCCGCGCCCCCGAGC
The DNA here is from genome assembly GCF_040300065.1 of Nonomuraea sp. NPDC000554. Taxonomy (NCBI): domain Bacteria; kingdom Bacillati; phylum Actinomycetota; class Actinomycetes; order Streptosporangiales; family Streptosporangiaceae; genus Nonomuraea; species Nonomuraea sp. NPDC000554. Next base: position 185,761 of record NZ_JBEPDC010000009.1, read on the forward strand.
CGAGCAGCGCGCCGACCAGGTCGTCGGGCAGGTCCTCGACCAGGTCGAAGTGCTGGCTGACCGCCATCGGCGGGCTCGGCGGCCCGGCGATGGCGGTGCCCGCCTCCGCGAAGGAGAGCTCGGCCATGCCGCCGCCGACCGGCTCGCCCGCCGCGTCCAGCAGCGGCGCGAGCAGCCGCCGCGCCTCCTCGGCGGAGGCCAGGCAGACGGCCCTGACGCCGAGCGCCCGGCCGCCGTCCGGCAGCCGCATGACCAGCACGGCCGTGTTCGACTCGTCCGACTCGTCCGGCGCCCACGCGCGGTAGGCGGCCAGCGTGTCGGCCGCCCGCTCGACGGGGTGCAGGGTCATGCCCGCGAAGACCCGTTCGACCGGGTAAAGGCGGAAGGTCAGGGCCGTCACCACGGCGAAGTTGCCGCCGCCGCCGCGCAGCGCCCAGAACAGGTCCGGGTGCTCGTCCGGGCCGATGGTCAGCGGCTCGCCGTCCGCGGTGACGACGTCCGCCCGCACCACGCTGTCGGCGGCCAGGCCGTACGCGCGCGACAGCCAGCCCGCGCCCCCGCCCAGCGTGTACCCCGTGACGCCCACCCACGGCGTGCCCGACAGCGGCGCCAGCCCGTACGGCGCGGCGGCGGCGATCACGTCCGACCACAGCGCCCCCGGCCCCGCGGTCGCCGTCCGCCAGGACGGGTCCACCGTCACCCGCGCCATCCCCGAGGTGCGCAGCATCAGCCCGCCCGCCGCGGACGACACCGTGCCGTGCCCCGTGGACTGCACCGACACCGGCAGCCCCAGCGCGCGGGCCACCTGCACGGCCGCTCGCACGTCCTCCGGCCCCGTCGCCTCGGCGACCACGTCAGGGCGGGGGTCGAACGCCCGGTTCCACGGCAGCCGCTCCAGCTCGTACCTCTCCTCGCCGGGCAGGTGGATCCGCCCCTGGAAACCGGCGGCCCGCAACGCTCGATACGTCATCTCGGCTCCTTTCGCTCGCCCCGATGCTGGCCCGGCGACCAGGGTGCCGTCGTCGTGCGCGAGGATGCAGCCGGACGCAGTACGGCGGCCAGGCGCTACTGCGCCGGGAGTAGCACCGCGGAACGACGTTTTCTGTCCGGTTTCGCCGTAAGGTGCGGACATGGCGAGACCTCATATGCCCGACGTGGTGCTGGTGCTGGGCGTGGCGGCCGTGATGGCGGGCAACGCCGCGCTCACCGGCACGGGGCCGCTCGGTTATCTGCTGCTCGGGGCCTCCGCCCTCGTCCTGTACGCGCAGCGGCGGGCGCCCAGGACGGTCCTGGTGATCACCACGGCCTGCGCGCTCGGCTACGTGCTGCTGGACGGGCCGGAGCTGGTCGCCGGGCTGCCCGCGCTGATCACGATCTTCAGCGTGGTCAAGAGCGGCCACAACCCCCTCGCGCTGATCGCCACGGCGGTGCTCGAAGCGGGCATGGTCGGCGCCGGTCTGCTCCATGGGCTGCCGCTCGTGCCCGCCGTCAAGGGCGCGCTCGCCGTCGCCGGCTGGTTCGTCGCCTCGGCCGTGATGGGCGTGGTCTTCCAGCAGATCGAGCAGCGCGCCGTCGAGGCCGAGCGGACCCGCGAGGAGGCGGCGCTGCGCCGCGCGGGGGAGGAGCGGCTGCGCATCGCCAGGGAGCTGCACGACTCGCTCACCCACAGCATCTCGATCATCAAGGTCCAGGCGGGCGTGGCCGTCCACCTCGCGCGCAAGCGCGGCGAGGAGCCGCCGCCCGCGCTGCTCGCCATCCAGGAGGCGGGCAGCGAGGCCATGCGGGAGCTGCGGGCCACGCTGGAGGTGCTGCGCGACGACGCCGACCCGCCGACCGGCATCCTCGACCGGCTGCCCGACCTGGTGGACCGGGCGTGCGCCGCCGGCCAGCCGACCACGCTCAAGATCGACGGACGGCCCAGGACGCTGCCGGGCGAGGTGGAGCAGGCGGCCTACCGCATCGTCCAGGAGGCACTGACGAACGTCACCCGCCACGCGGGCCCCGCCTCCGCCACCGTGCTCGTCGGCTACGCCGCCCACGGCCTGGTCGTCCAGGTCGACGACGACGGGCGGGGCGGCGTCTCGGCGGACCCGCCGGGCGTCGGGCTCACCGGCATGCGGGAGCGGGTCGCCGCGCTCGGCGGCGAGCTGGTGACCGGGCCGAGACCGGAGGGCGGTTTCTCCGTCCGCGCCGACCTGCCGGTGCGTGTCTCGTGATCAGGGTGCTGCTCGCCGACGACCAGGCGCTGATCAGGGCCGGGTTCAAGGCGCTCATCGAGGCGGAGGAGAGCATCGAGGTGGTCGGCGAGGCGGGCGATGGGCGGCAGGCCGTCGCGCTCGCCGTCGAGCACCTGCCCGACGTGGTGCTGCTCGACATCCAGATGCCCGTCATGGACGGCATCGAGGCCACCAGGCGGATCGCCGCCGACCCGCGCCTGTCGGACGTGCACGTGGTGATCCTCACCAACTACGGCCTGGACGAGTACGTCTTCGACGCGCTGCAGGCCGGGGCCGCCGGGTTCCTGCTCAAGGACACCGACCCCGCCGACCTGCTGCACGGGATCAGGGTGGCGGCCCGCGGCGACGCCCTTCTCTCGCCCGACATCACCCGCAAGCTGATCGGCGAGTTCGTCTCCCGGCCGCCGCTCACCCTGCCGCCCGGCGAGCTCGGCCTGCTCACCGAGCGCGAGCGCGAGGCCGTGGCGCTGGTCGGGCGCGGGCTGTCCAACGACGAGATCGCCGCCCACATGGTGGTCAGCCCGTTCACCGCCAAGACCCATGTGAGCAGGGCGATGACCAAGCTGGGCGCTCGTGACCGGGCCCAGCTGGTGGTGCTCGCCTACGAGTCGGGCCTGGTCACGCCGGGCCGCTGACGGCCGTCCGCCCTTCGGGTGGGCCGGCCGCCCGGCGGTAGCGCTCGGACAGCCGCAGCACGTGCTCGGCCAGCTCGGGCGGGTCGAGCACCTCGAAGTCGACGCCGGTGAAGCCGATCCAGACGGCGATCCCCGCCAGGTCGTCGCCGCCCAGCCTCAGCAGGCAGGTGGCGTCGTCGACCGGCTCGACCTCGAGCCCCAGCGGCAGGCTGCGCATCCGCTCGGCGGGGGCGTGCAGCAGCACCTTCGCGTGGTAGCGCCACATCGCGGTGCTGACGCCCTTCTCCACGAACGCGGCCACGTCCCCGCCGTCGGGCAGGTCGCGCGGGGGGAAGCGCGGCCCGGTCGGCGTGCGCGGCCGCACCCTGTCGGCCCGGAACGTCCGCCAGTCCTGCCGCTCGACGTCGTAGCCGAGCAGGTACCAGCGCCCGCGCCGGTGGACCAGCCGGTACGGCTCCACGTTCCTGACGGTCTCCGAGCCGTCGTGGCCGGTGTAGTCGAAGCGGAGCCGCTCGTGGTCGCGGGCCGCGTTCGCGATCACCGTCAGGACCTCGGGCGGCACCGAAGGGGCCCTGCCGGGGATCTGGACCGTGTACGTGTTCAGCGCGTTGACCCGGCGGCGCAGCCGGGACGGCAGCACCTGCTCCAGCTTGGCCAGCGCCCGCACCGAGGTCTCCTCGATACCCTCCACGCCGCCGCCCGCCGCCCTGCCGAGCCCGACCGCCACCGCGACGGCCTCCTCGTCGTCGAGCAGCAGCGGAGGCAGTGCCGCGCCCGCCCCCAGCCGGTAGCCGCCCGCCACGCCGGGAGTGGCGTGCACCGGGTAGCCGAGGCTGCGCAGCCGCTCCACGTCGTTGCGGATCGTCCTGGTCGACACCCCGAGCCGCGCCGACAGCTCGGGGCCCGACCATTCCTTGTGCGCTTGCAGCAGCGACAGCAGCTTCAGCAGGCGGGCCGAGGTTTCCAGCATGGGCCCAGTCTGCCCGCTATCGCGGAAGGGACGGTTCCGTGATGAGCACGATCTTGCCCAGAAGGTGGCCGTCCTCGCTGAGCCGGTGCGCGTCGGCCGTCCGCTCCAGCGGGAACTCCCGCGCGATCGGCATCCGCACGGCTCCGCGCGCCACGAGAGGCAGCACGTCGGCGAAGATCTCGCCGATCGCCTGCCCGTCGGAGCCGGTCGAGAAGCGCACCCCGTGCTCGGCCGCCCCCGCGAAGTCGGCGATGGTGATCACCTTGCCGGGGTCGCCGGTCAGGTGGACCGACAGCTCCAGCACGTCCCTGCCCGAGGCGTCGAGCACCAGGTCGATCGGCCGGGGGAGCCGCTCCTCCAGCCCTTCGCCGTAGGTAACGGGGTGTACGCCGAGCCCGCGCAGGAACGCGTGGTGCCGCTCGCTGGCCGTCCCCACCACCCGGGCGCCCCTGGCGATCGCCAGCTGCGCGGCCACCAGCCCGACACCGCCGGCCACCGCGTGGATCAGCAGCGTCTGGCCGGGCCGCAGGACGAGCTGCCGCAGCACCCGATGCGCGGTCTCGACCGCCACCGGCAGTGCGGCGGCCAGCGCGTACGGCAGCCCGTCGGGCTTGCGCAGCAGCTCACGCGGGTCGGCCAGGACGTGGTCCGCGGCGGCCCCGGCCGGGACGCGGCCGAACACCGGCTGCCCCGTCCGCCAGCCCTCGACCCCCGGCCCGAGCGCGTCGATCGTGCCCGCGACCTCCATCCCGGTGCCGGTCGGTTCCGTCACCGCGCCGCCGACGAACCCGCGGCGGATCTTCCAGTCGATCGGGTTGACGCCCGCCGCGCGGACCGCGACCCGCACCTGGCCGGGGCCCGGTTCGGGGATCGCGACCTCGTCCACGGAGAGCACGTCGGACCCGCCGTGCCGGGTGTACCGCACGGCCCTGGACGTCACCAGCAGCACCGCCTTGCCGACCAGCTCCCGGCTCTCCAGCGCGGCGTGCGCCTCCCGTGCCCGTTCCAGCGGCACGGCCAGCCCGACGAGCGTGGCGAGCCTGCCTGCCGCAGCCTCGGCCAGCGTCCGTTCCGCCAGGTCCCTGAACTCGTCCGGGGCGAACTGGACCTGCTCCATGCCGACCAGCCGCACCCCGCGCCGCTCCGCCTCCCCGGGGTCGACCGCGGCGGTCGATCCGCTGGGCACGCCGTAGGCGAAGAACGTCCCGCCACGGGCGACGAGCCGGAACGCCGCCGTCCCGACCTGCCCGCCGACACCGTCGAACACCACGTCGTACCCGCCGGGCCAGGCCGGCCCGGAACCGATCCCGGCCAGCTCCCCGTAGTCGACGGTCTCCGCCGCGCCGAACCGGACGGCGGCCGCCCGCTTGGACGTGCCGTGCGCCGCGGCCGTGACGTGCGCGCCCGCGGCGTTCGCCAGCGCGACCAGCGGCAGCCCGAGCGCGCCGCCCGCGCCCAGGACCAGCACGCGGGCGCCCGGCTTCAGCTCGGCGGCGTCCGTCAGGCTGAGCGCGGCCGGGCCCACCTGGACCAGCGCGGCGGCCTGCCGCAGGCTCAACCGGTCAGGGACGGCGACCACGGTGGCGGCGTCGGCCACCGCCCGCTCGGCGTACCCGCCGCCCGGCACCAGGGCGGCCACCCGCCGCCCCACCCAGGACGCGTCCACGCCCTCGCCCACGGACAGCACGTGCCCCGCCACGCCAGTGCCCGGCACGAACGGCGGCCGGGACGGGAACCACTCCTGCCCCCAGCCCGCCCGCAACTGCGCGTCGAGCGACATGACGTCCACGACCGCCACACCGACCACCAGCTGCCCCGGGCCCGCGACCGGGTCGGGCGCCGACCCGGCCTGGAGCACCTCGGGACCGCCGAACCTCGTCACCTCGACAACCTTCATACTTCGAGCGTGCAACCTCAAGTTCGGTTGAGGTCAACCCCTCTCTTCGGGCTCGTTCTGGTGAAGGATGAGCCCGGTGGTGCCGGAGCGCTGGGGGAGGGGTCAGGCTCTGGTCACGCGGTACTCGCCCTGGTCGGTGAAGTCGGTGACGCGCGCGCCCTCGCGCATCAGGCCGCCCAGCACCTCCCGTACCGCCTGCCGCCACGCCTTGGCCGCGCCCGGGTCCCGCCGCCGGAGCGTCTCGACGTCGCCCGGCGTGCCGACCAGCACCGTCCTGCCGTCCCAGCGTCCGACCACCGGCTGGTCGCCCTCGGCGCGCACGCCCACCTGGTACGGCGGGCCGCCGCCCTCCTCCGGCGGCTCGGTGAGCCGCCAGACGGTGAGCAGCCGGTCGGACTCGTCGCCCTCGTTGATCGCGTCGGACATCACCCCGTAGAAGTTCTCCAGGTACTCCTCGGGCCTGGCGCCCAGCTTGACCAGGTTGAACCGGGCGTTCCTGCGTACCAGCGGGTCGAAGGTCCAGGTGATCCGCGTCAGGTCCCGCTCCAGGCACCAGGCCCGCTGGTGCAGCTTGAGCGCGTACCCGATGCCGCGGCCGATCGCCGCGCCGGTCACGTGGGAGTGCAGCGCGCCCCCCGCCGCCAGGAAGCCGACGGACGCGCCGACGAGCCTGCCCCCCTCGTACGCCCCCGCGACGTAGCCGCCCGCGTGCGCGAACCCGATCATCAGCTCGACCGATATCGGCACGTTGCGCGGGTCGGGGTGCCAGATGTCGTCGAAAAGCCGGTAGACGTCCTCGAACTCGGCGATCTCGCGCAGCTCGCGGACCTCCACCCCGGCCTTCGCCGCCGCGCTCGCGGCGGCGTCGCTGCCCGTCATGCCGTGTTCCTCCCGCGGACCGACTCGACCAGCGCGCGCAGCAGCGCGGTGCGCCCCGGCATCTCGGCGACGACGACGTGCTCGTCGTCGGCGTGCGCGCCGCCGCCCACCGCGCCCAGCCCGTCGAGCGTCGGGCAGCCCGCCCCCGCCGCGAAGTTCCCGTCGGACGCGCCCCCCACGGACGCGGACGTCAGCGGCTCCAGGCCGAGCCCCGCCGCCAGCTCCTGCGCCAGCGTGTACAGCTCGGCCGACATCCCGGCCTCCAGCGGCGGCCGGTTCGGCCCGCCCAGCACCTCCAGCCGCACGCCGGGCAGCACCGGACGCAGCGCGTGGAGCTCCGCGTCGACCCGCCGCTGCTCCGCCGTCGTCGCCGCCCGCACGTCCACCCCGAGCGTGGCCTCGGCGGGGACGGTGTTCAGCGTCGTGCCGCCCGCCAGGACCGTCGGGGTGACCGTGGTGTCGCCGGCGCCCATGGCCGCTATGGCCAGGAGGTGGTGCGCCAGCTCCACGCCCGCGTTCACACCCTTCTCCGGCTCCAGGCCCGCGTGCGCCGCCCTGCCGTGCACGCGCAGGGTGTAGAGGGACGTCCCCTTGCGCACCGTCTTGAGCGCGCCGCCGTCGGCGCTGGCCTCCATCACGAACGCCGCCGCCAGCCCGCGCGCCGCGTCCTGCACCATCCCGGACGAGGTCGGCGAGCCGCGCTCCTCGTCACCCGTGACCAGCACGCTGACGCCGTCGAGCGAGCTCAGCCCGGCCAGCGCGTGGAACGTCTGCACCAGCCCGGCCTTCATGTCGAACACGCCGGGGCCGCGGGCCACCCCGTCGGACAGCGACCACGGATGCGTGCGCAGCGTGCCCATCGGCCAGACGGTGTCGTGGTGGCCGAGCAGCAGCACGCGAGGCGTGCCGAACGTCCAGCGCAGGTGCGTGACCCCCTCGGTGACGAGGAACTCCGGCCGCGCGCCCAGGTACCGGGTGCCCATCGCGGCGACCACCTCGGCGCTGCGGGCGACGGCCTCCAGGTCGCGCGAGTACGACTCGCAGAGCACCAGCTCCTCAAGGTCCTCGATCACGCCAGCCGCTCCCCCAGGAACCGGTGCACGTTACCGCCGATGATCTTCATGACGTCCTTCTCGGGGAGGCCGCGGGCGAGCAGGCCCTCGGTGACCATGGGCAGCCCGGACGGCCCCTCCAGCCCAGGGATCGCGGCCATCGGATCGACGCCCAGGCTGTTCACGCCCTCGCAGCAGGGCGGCGTGAGCTCCGCTATCACCTCGCGGACGAAGTCGGGGCCGAGCCCGACGTGGTCGATGCCGGCCACGTCCGCGACGTGCTCGATGTGGTCGAGCAGGTCGTCCAGCGAGACGTCGGCGCGGTCGGTGAGGAACGGCGCGAAGAAGTTCACGCACACCACGCCGCCCGTCGCCGCCACCGCGCGAAGCTGGTCGTCGGTGAGGTTGCGATGGTGGTCGCGCAGCGCGCGGGCCGCGGAGTGGGTGGCCATGACCGGCTCGGACGCCAGCTCCAGGACGTGCGCCACGCCGGACGCGCCCAGGTGGGAGAGGTCGAAGACGATGCCGAGCCGCTCCATCTCGGCCAGGGCGGCGACGCCGTGCGAGGTCAGGCCGCTGCCGGTGGTGTCCTCGCCGCTGCCGTCGGCCAGCGGGGTGCGGCCCCAGTGCGCGATCGACGCGATCCGCACGCCCAGCCGGTGCACGGTCGAGATCAGCTCCACGCTCGCGTCGAGCCCCGGCATGCTCTCCAGCGCGAGGACCAGCGCGATCCGGCCCTCGTCCAGGGCCTGGTCGATGTCGGCGGCGTCGAGGCAGATCCGGACGTCGTCGGGGTTCCCCTCGGCCAGGACGTGCGCGCACTCGATCATGCGCAGCGTCTGCCTGAGCGCGCCCTCCGGGCGGTACTGGTCGTCGATGAAGACCGGGAGCACCTGGAGGTTCACCCCTCCGGTGAGGAGCTGAGGCAGCCACCGTTCGCGGAAGAAGGCGGCCCACTGCTCCGGCGGCCGGGCGGAGACCGCCATCAGCAGGTCATTGTGGGTGTCGGCCACGACAGCACGCTGGTGGAGGGGAATCGTCATGACTCGGACGCTACTCCGCGTCCCTGGCCCGTTCCAATGGCGGCCAGCACAAGCTTTGCCGGGAAATTCAGTCCTTCACACACGGCGGTAGGCCGGGCGGGGCGGCCTCGCGGTCAGCCTCCTGTACAGGGTGGTCGGGCCCGGCCAGTTGTTGGTGACGCGGCCCGCCGCCGTCTTGTACCAGCTCTGGCAGCCGTCACCCCACACCATGCGGGACATCGCCGCGTCCAGCTGCCTGCGCCACGCCGCCATCGCCTCCGGACGCACTTCCAGCGGGCCCCTCGCCAGGTGCGGCAGGCACGCCATGACGTGCCTGACCTGGCACTCGAGCATGAAGACGATCGAGTTGTGCCCCAAGTTCGTGTTGGGGCCGTAGAGCAGGAAGAGGTTCGGGAAGTTCGGCACCGAGATGCCCAGGTACGCCTCGGCCCCGCCCGACCACTGCTCCTCCAGGGAGCGGCCGTCGCGGCCCTCGACCTCGATCGGGGAGAGGAACTCGGTGCTCCGGAAGCCGGTGGCGTAGATGATCGTGTCCACCTCGTGCAGGCCCTCGGCGGTCCGCACGCCCTTCGGGGTGATCTCGGCGATCCCGTCCGTGACCACCTCGACGTTCTGCCTGGTCAGCGCGGGGTAGAAGGCGCTGTCGATGACCACCCGCTTGCAGCCCGGCGGGTAGTCGGGGGTGAGCCTGGCGCGCAGCTCGGGGTCGGGGACCTGGGCGTCCAGATGGGCCAGGGCGCGCTTCCTGAGCAGGCCGGCGCTCCAGCCCTGGGCGAGCGCGGGGTAGAGGGCGCCTTCGGCGTAGCGGTAGATCCACTCGCGGTAGGCGCGCTGGAGGCCGGGGACGAAGCGGAAGGCCAACCTGGCCAGGAGGCCGAAGGCGGCGTCCGGCTTGGGGATGACCCAGTTCGGGGTGCGCTGGAAGACGGTCAGGTGACCGGCCTGTTCCGCGACCTTGGGGATGAACTGGGCGGCGGACGAGCCGTTGCCGATCACGGCCACGCGCCTGCCGGTGAGGTCGTGGTCGTGGTTCCAGCGGGCGGAGTGGAAGGAGACGCCGGCGAAGTCCGCCATTCCCGGGATGTCGGGCAGGCGGGGGCGGTTGAGCTGGCCCACGCTCATCACGACCACGTCGAAAATCTCGACCCTGCCGGCCGCGCGGCCTCCCGCGCCGCTCGCCGTCCCGCCGGTTGGTCCGCCCGTGCGGCCGCTCGCGGGGCTGTCCGCGGTTCCGTCCGGTGTGCTGCCCGCCTCTCCCTTCGCCTGGTCGCCGGCCGTGGTGACGTGCCAGCGGGAGCCGTCGAAGGTGGCGCGGGTGACCTCGGTACCGAACCTGATTTTCCGCCTGACGTCGTATTTATCGGCGCAATGCTCCAGATAGCCGAGGATTTCGGGTTGGCCGGGGTAGCGGCGCGTCCAGCTCGCGTACTTCTCGAAGGAGTACGAGTAGAGATGCGAGGGGATGTCGCACCCCGCGCCCGGGTAGCTGTTGTCGCGCCAGGTGCCGCCGAGGTCGCCGGCCCTCTCGAAGACCGTGTACGAGTGGATCCCGGCCCGTTCGAGCTGGATCGCCATGCACAGCCCGCCGAACCCCGCTCCGATGATCGCGACCCTAGGCGCCATGCCGTCCCTCCGCATGTCAGGATCCACTTACGGTACGCCGGAGCCGCCCCCGGCGACACCCTCTCGCGCGATCTCCGCCTACCCCGGAAGGCCGATAGTCTGCCCAGGTGGCTGCAGTGACGCTGACGGACGTGATCGAGGAGCTCGAGGCGGCCTACCCGCCCGCCCGGGCCGAGTCCTGGGACTCTGTGGGGCTGGTCTGCGGAGATCCCGCCCAGCCGGTGCGGCGGGTGCTGTTCGCGGTCGACCCGGTGGCGGCCGTCGCCCAGGAGGCGCTCGACTGGGGAGCCGACCTCATCGTCGTCCATCACCCGCTCTACCTGCGCGGCACCACGTCCGTCGCCGCGAACACGCCCAAGGGCCGGCTCGTCCACACGCTGATCAAGCACGACGTCGCCCTCTACACCGCCCACACCAACGCCGACGTGGCCAACCCCGGCGTCTCCGACGCGCTGGCCCGCGCCGTCGGCCTGACCGGAGACCTGGTGCCGCTCCAGCCGTTCCCCGACGACCCCTGGCGCGGCCTCGGCCGCATCGGCGACCTCCCGTCGAAGACGACGCTGGGCGAGTTCGCCGCGCAGGCCGCCGCCGGGCTGCCGCGTACCTCATGGGGGATCCGCGTCGCGGGCGACCTGTCGCGGCCCGTGTCGCGCGTGGCGGTCAGCGGCGGCGCCGGCGACTCGCTCCTCGGCACGGCGCGGGCGGCGGGCGTCGACGTCTTCCTCACCGCCGACCTGCGGCACCACCCCTCCAGCGAGTTCCTCGAGGAGGGCGGGCCCGCGCTGATCGACGCCGCGCACTGGGCCACGGAATGGCCTTGGCTCGACAGCGCCGCGTCCGTCCTAAGCTCGAGTGGCGTTACCGTTGAGACGCGTGTCTCCGCCACGGTCACCGATGCTTGGACAAGAGGATATTGATCATGAAAGCAGCCCCTGAGGCCCAGAAGCGACTGCTCGACCTGGCAGAGCTCGACTCGGTGGTCGACAGGCTGGCCCACCGCCGCCGTACCCTGCCCGAGCTGGCCGAGATCGACGAGCTGTCGAAGCGGTACGCCAAGCTCGCCACGGACGTGATCGAGTCCGAGACCGAGGCGGGCGACCTGGCCCGCGAGCAGAGCAAGGCCGAGAGCGACGTCGACGCCGTCCGCACCCGCGCCGACCGCGACCAGAAGCGCCTCGACTCCGGCGCCGTCACCTCGGCCCGCGACCTGTCCAGCCTCCAGTCGGAGATCAACTCGCTGCACAAGCGCCAAGGCGACCTGGAAGAGGTCGTGCTGGAGATCATGGAGCGTCGCGAGGCCGCCGACACCAAGGTGGGCGACCTGCGCAGGCAGCGCGACGAGGTCGGCGCCACCCGCTCCGCGGCCGAGGACCGCCGCGACGCCGCGCTCGTCGAGATCGACAAGGAGGCCGGCGAGACGCAGGGCCGCCGCTCCGCCGTCGTCGGGGACATCCCCGCCGACCTGCTCGCGCTCTACGACAAGCTCAGGGCCCAGTACGGCGTGGGCGCCGCCATGCTGTGGGGCGGGCGCTGCCAGGGCTGCAAGGTGGCCCTGTCGATCGCCGAGATGAACCGGATCAAGGCCGCGCCGCATGACGAGGTGCTGCGCTGCGACGAGTGCCGCCGGATCCTCGTCCGCACCCCAGAGTCGGGCCTGTGACCTCCTACGTCATCGAGGCCGACGGAGGGTCCCGGGGCAACCCCGGGCCCGCCGGTTACGGCGCCGTGGTCATGGACGCCTCCGACGGCCAGGTCCTGGCGGAGGCGGCCGAGGCCATCGGCGTCGCCACCAACAACGTCGCCGAGTACCGGGGGCTCATCGCCGGCCTGCGGTCGGTGCTCGACCTGGCGGGCGAGGGGGCCGCCGTCGCGGTGCGGATGGACTCCAAGCTGGTCATCGAGCAGATGGCCGGGCGGTGGAAGATCAAGAACGAGGGGCTGCGGCCGCTGGCGCTGGAGGCGTCCAAGCTGGCCAGGCGGCTGCGGGTGACGGAGTGGACGTGGATCCCGCGCGCCAGCAACCAGCACGCCGACCGGCTGGCCAACGAGGCCATGGACGCCGCGGCCAAGGGGCTGGCCTGGAAGGCGGGCGGCGTCCAGGAGACGTCCGTGTCTCCTCCCTCCGTACCCACTCCTTCCGTGCCCGCTCCCTCCGCCGAACAGACGGACCTCCTCGACGTGTCGGCTCCCACGGCGTCCGTGGCGACCGCCCAGCAGCGCGGCCAGGGCACCGGGTGGGGGCCTCCGACCAGAGTGGCGACCTCGCTGCTGCTGCTCAGGCACGGCGAGACGCCGCTGTCGGTGGAGCGCAGGTTCTCCGGCCTCGGTGACGCCGAACTGACGGCCAACGGCCTGGCGCAGGCGGCCGCCGCCGCCGACAGGCTCTCGCGCGACCCGTACCGGCTCGACGCGATCGTCACCTCGCCGCTCAAGCGGGCCAGGCAGACCGCCGAAGCGGTGGCGCAGCGCACCGGGCTCGACATCGAGACCGACGAGGACCTCAGAGAGACCGACTTCGGTGACTGGGAAGGCCACACGTTCACCGAGGTCCAGCGCCAGTGGCCGGAGGAACTGACCCGCTGGCTGGCCGACCCCGGCACGCCCCCGCCGGGCGGCGAGAGCTTCGCGGACGTCGCCCGCCGCGTCCAGGGAGCCGCCGACCGCCTGCTGGAACGGTACGAGGGCCGCACCGTCCTGGTGGTGTCGCACGTGACGCCCATCAAGACGCTGCTACGGCTCGCCCTGATGGCCCCTCCGGAGGCGCTGTACCGCATGCACCTCGACGTGGCCTGCCTGTCGCTGGTCGAGCACTACGCCGACGGCCGGTCCGTGGTGAAGTCCTTCAACGACACCGCGCACCTGCGCTGATGCCGGTGCCCGACCCCATGCGACCCCTCAGCCGCCGCACGTGGTGATGGCGCCGCCCTGCGGCGTGAACTCTGCCGCCGTCAAAGGGTAATAACAAGCGTTCGATCTTCCGTACGGCTGAGAGGAACGCATGAGTTTAGGCAGAGGACTGACGGCCGCCGTCCTGGCCGGATCGGTCGGCTTCGGGGCCGTCCAGGCGCCTGATCCGGCTGGGCAGGCGAGCGTCACGCGAGAAGGCACGGCACCGGCGACGGGCAGCGTCACTCTGTTGACCGGCGACCGCGTCGTCCTGACCGGGGGCGGCCACCGGGTGGAGCCCGGGCCGGGCAGGCAGGTGAGGTACGCCACGCAGCGCCGCAACGGCCATCTGTACGTCCTGCCCTCCGACGCGATGCCGCTGGTGGCCGAGGGCGCCCTGGACGAGCGGCTGTTCGACGTCACCCAGCTCCTGGAGTGGCGGTACGGCGACGCGGACACGACTGACATCCCGCTGATCACGCAGTCGTCGGCGGGGTTCGCGCCCGTGCCGCGGGCGGCGCGGCAGACCCGGCGGCTCGCCGAGCTGGGCATGACCGCGCTGCGCGTGCCCAAGTCCGGCGCGGGGGAGACCTGGAAGGATCTGGTCGGCGGCCCGCAGGCACTCGCGGCCGGGAAGACCAAGCTCTGGCTCGACGGGCGCCGCCCGTTCACTCTCGACCAGAGCGTCAAGCAGATCGGCGCCACCGAGGCGTGGAAGCAGGGCATGACCGGCAAGGGCGTCACGGTCGCCGTCCTCGACAGCGGCTACGACCCGGACCACCCGGACCTCAAGGACGTGGTCGCGCAGTCGCGGAACTTCACCGACGACCCCGACACGAGGGACAACGTGGGCCACGGCACCCACGTCTCCTCGATCATCGCCGGTGCCGGGGAGAAGTACCGGGGCGTGGCACCCGATGCCAAGATTGCCGTCGGCAAGGTGGGTGATGCCATGGGCATCACCGACTCCGCCCTGCTGGCAGGCATGGAGTGGGCTGCCGCCGAGGTCAAGGCCAAGGTCATCAACATGAGCATCGGCGGGCCCGATACCTTGGAGCTCGATCCGCTGGAGCAGGCGGTGAACACCCTGTCCGCGCGGACGGGCGCGCTGTTCGTCCTGTCCGCCGGCAACAGCGGCGGCGTGGGCAGCGTGGGCAGCGTGGGCAGCGTGGGCAGCCCCGGCACCGCCGACGCCGCCCTGACCGTGGGCGCGGTCGACAGGGCCGACCAGGTGGCCGGCTTCTCCAGCGGAGGCCCCAGGCAGGGCGACCACGCGATCAAGCCGGAGATCACCGCGCCGGGCGTCGGCATCGTGGCGGCGGCGGCGAAGGGGACGGCCGACGGCCCCTACGTCGCGCACAGCGGCACCTCGATGGCCGCGCCGCACGTGGCCGGAGCCGCCGCGATCCTCGCCCAGCGGCACCCCGACTGGAACGGCGAACGGCTCAAGGCGGCACTGATCGGCAGCGCCAAGCCCACGGAGGGCGCCACGCCCTACCAGCAGGGCGCCGGGCGGGTCGACCTGGTCCGCGCGCTGGCACAGCCGGTCGTCGCCGTGCCTGGCAGTGTCTGGGCCGCCTTCCCATGGCAGGGCTCCGGCAAGCGGGAGACGACCAGGACCATCACCTACGCCAACTCCGGCGACGCTTCCGTCACCCTGGACCTCACCGCCGACAGTGACGTGCTGAAGCTGTCGGCTCAGCGACTGGAGGTGCCTGCGGGAGGGGAGGCGTCGGTCACCCTCACGATCCACGCTGAGGGCAAGCAGCCGGGGGACTATCCCGGGACCGTCACCGCCCGGTCGGGCGCCGCCGTCATCCGGACGCTGGCCGGCGCGTACGTGGAGCCGGAGTCCTACAACGTGACCGTCACCGGCATCGGCAGGGACGGCAAGCCCGCGGTCGGCGGAGGGGACTTCTACAACCTCCAGACCGGTGGCCACGAGTTCCTGTCCTTCCGCCAGGGAGTGGCGAAGGTCCGGCTGCCGAAAGGCGAGTGGAACATCTACGCGGACATCTACGAGGGGTCCAAGAACACGACCGTGCACATCCCGCTGAAGATCGACAACGGTGACCGGAACCTGGTGCTGGACGCGCGGCAGGCCAAACAGGTCCGGTTCTCGGTGGACGAGCCGACCGCCGTCCCCGAGCAGGCACTTGAGCTCACCCTCGCCAACGGGTCGTGGTTTTTCGGGTGGTCCGCGAGCGGCGACCCCAACCAGAACTTCTTCGTGCTTCCCGCGCGGCAGCCCGGGTTGCGCTACATGACCAGAACCGTCTGGCACAAGAAGGACGCCTCGCCCAGTCCATACCGCTATGACCTCGTCGACTACCGCACGGGCGGCATCCCGGACGACCCCACCTACACCGCGCGGACGGCCGACCTGATGAAGGTGGCCGCGAGCTACCGGGCATCCGGAGTCGCGGCCAAGGGCCAGGTGGCGCTGGGGCCCCGTATGCCCGAACTCGACGGGTCGTTCTCGATTCCGACCCGTACCATCGACCTGCCCGGCACCATGACGCACTACCGGACCGCTGGATTCGTCTGGGACACCGAGTTCAAGGTGGGCACGTCCGAGGTGGTCGGCACCAGCAGGCGCCTGGAACGCGGGCCCGTCCACGAGGTGTGGAACGCCGCGGTGACAGGCCCGGCGTTCGCCACCTCCGGCGGCGAGCGCACCGGGAACGAGCTGAGCTTCTCCGCCGGGAGGCTGTTCACCGACGGTGTAGCCGGACGGACCGGCGCCGACGCCGCGGCCACCGGCACCCTCACCCTCACTGGCGGCGGCGAGGTGATCGCGAAGTCCGAGCTGGCCGACTGCACGGTCTCGGACGAGGAGAAGTGCCAGTTCACGGCGCAGCTCCCCGCGGGCGCCGCGACCTACACGCTGAGCGCCTCGGCGCGCAGGCAGACGCCGGACGCGGCGCTCAGCACGGCGGTGGACGCCGTCTGGACGTTCCGTTCGGCGAACACGGCCAAGGCTCAGCCGCTGCCTCTGATGGCGGTGCGCTACGCGCCGGCCGGCCTCGACGACTCCAACCGGGCGAAGCCGGGATCCCTGACCCGGTTGCCCCTCTGGATCGAGAGGAACCCCGGGGCGCCCGGCCGCACAGTGAAGTCCGTCAAGCTGGAGGTCTCCTCCGACGACGGCGCGAGTTGGCGAGCGGTGCCGGTGCTCCCCGCCCCGTCGGGGTGGACGGCGCTGCTGACCAACCCCGGCGCGCCGGGCTTCGTCTCGCTGCGCGCCACGGCGATGGACGCCGCGGGCGATCGCGTCACGCAGACGATCACGCGAGCCTACGCCGTCGGATGACCCAACCGCAGGGTGGGGCCCCGCTTCCACCCTGCCGCTGATCGACGATCTTGGCGCCGATGTTGTTGCGTTTGATAACCTTGGTGCAGACGAGTCGGCCGGGCGACCGCGTCGGGCCTTCACGGGCCCGCCGAGGAAGGTCCGGGCTCCACAGGGCAGGGTGGTCGGCAACACCGACCCGGGGTGACCCGCGGGAAAGTGCCACAGAAAGCAGACCGCCTCCCCATGGGGAGGTAAGGGTGAAACGGTGGTGTAAGAGACCACCAGCGCCCACGGTGACGTGGGCGGCTCGGTAAACCCCACCCGGAGCAAGGTCAAGAAGGGATGCTCTCCGGAGCGTCCCGCGCGCGACGTTCGAGGGCTGCCCGCCCGAGCCGCGCGGGTAGACCGCTTGAGGCCGCCGGCAACGGCGGTCCTAGATGGATGGTCGCCCCTTCGCAACGAAGGACAGAACCCGGCCTACAGGCCGACTCGTCACTTCCACCCCTCTGACCAGGGGGTGAGGGTTCATGCTTCCTTCTTGTTCCGGCGCTGTTCCGCCAGGTCTTTCTCGATCTTGGCGTCGATCGCGCCGCGAGCCGGCTCTGCCGGGGTCGGAACGACATGCGCAGGGGACAGCGGGTCGTCATGGTCGTGCTTTCTTGCGGTCACGCAGTTGCGCTGGAAGGTAGTGGGCGATCTGGAAGGGTTCCGTGGGATCTACCAGGGAGCGAGCCCGTTCCTCGAGCGCGCGGTCCGAGCCGGTGAGCCGTGCGGAGTGTTGCCGCAAGTGCTCCTCCCACGAGGCCACGACAAAGGTTTCCAGGTAGACATCGGGGTCCGCCCCGTTCTGATAAAGGTCCCAATGAAGCGCGCCCGTGCGCAGCCGCGAGAGACCGAAGTCCTTCATCGCCTCGACGAAGTCCTCGGCGCGGTCGGCTGGTACGTGGTATTCGATGGTGACGAGCACCGGTCCGTCAGCCTTCGAGGGCTCCAGCAGCATGGTGGGCGCAGGCCAGTGGACCGAGGCGGATCGGTCGAGGGGGGTGTCGGGTATGGCGAGGTACCGCCACGCGTAGATCGAGCCGATCGCCATGAGCGCTGCCGCCACCAGCAAGGTGCCCATGAGGCCGGCTCTTTCGGCGAGTGCGCCCCAGACGGCGGCGCCGATCGCCATGCTTCCCGAGAAGAGCGTCAGGTAGACGGCCAGAGCTCGTGCACGAACCCATCCGGACGTCGTGACCTGCATCTGGGCATTGAGGGTGGACAAGACAGAGACCCAGGACATCCCCGCGAGGGTGAGTACCGCGGCGGCGATCCACGGGTTGCGGGTGAGGGCCAGTGCGGTCATGGCCAGCGCGAACAGCACGCCGCCGCCTGTCAGAGCGGTATTGCTCGACCAGTGGCTCCGGATGCGCGGCAGCACCACTGCCCCCGCTACGGCCCCGGCCCCGAACGCGCCGAGCAGCAGGCCGTAACCGCTCGCGCCCAGCCCCAGCCGCCTGTTGGCGACGACGGGCAGCAGCGCCCAGAGGGCTGTCCCGGCGGGGACGAAGAGCAAGGCGCGAGTCAGCACCCGGCGTACTCGAGGGGCGTGGCGCACGTATCGGTGGCCGGCTCGTAGCGCCGGGAGAATCCGCTCGGCCCCCAAGGGGTCCGGCTCGGGACAGTGACGCCAGGTTAGGAGCGCGGCGGCGGTGACCAGGAAGGAGAGGGCGTTGACGGCGAACGCCGCAGCCGAGCCCGCCAGGGCCACGACGAGACCCCCTATAGCCGGGCCGACAGCCCGGGAGAGGTTCATGTTGACGCCGTTGAGGCTGGCGGCGCTCGAGATCTGATCCCGCGGCACCAGGTCAGGCTGGATGGCTTGCCAGGCGGGCGTCATCAGTGCGTTGCCGCAGCCCAACGCGAAGGTCAGTATCAGAACCCCATAGGAGTTCATGTGTCCCAGCGCGGTCAGGACGGCGAGCACTCCTGAGGCGGCGAACATGGCGAACTGGGAGACCAAGAGCAGCCGGCGGCGGTTGAAGATGTCAGCGAGGGCACCGGCGAGGATTCCCAGCAGGAGGATGGGCAGGCTGGCCGCCGTCTGAACCAGAGCCACCATGCTCGCCGACTGCGTCTCCTGTGTGACCAGCCATTGAGCGCCAACGGTCTGCATCCAAGTGCTGATGTTGGAAACCAGCTGAGCCAGCCACAAGGTGCGGAATATGCGGATGCCCAGCGGCTGCCAGACGGATCCGGCAGCCGTGGTGGACCCCATCGCGTTGTTGCCATCACGTTGCGTCATCTTCTGCCGCCCAAGGGGCTGTTGGCTGCCGGGAAGCCGGACATGGTGGTGTCCTCTTGTGCGAACACCGCATGTCAACAGCGCACGCCGGGCACCGCCGTGTCAGGCTGCGGCCGCATGATGCGGGAGCATGGCGCGGGCGTATGCCAGCCCCAGCCCGTAGGCGCCGGCGTGCTCCTTGATAACGGCGGTGATGGCGTCGTAGGTCTGGGTTCGGCTCCAGTCGCGCTGCCACTCGAGCACGGTGGTGAGCCATGTCACTGGCACGATGCCGTGCTGGACCATGCGCCGAACGGCGTTGTCGTGCGCCTCTGCTGTGACGCCCCCACAAGCGTCAGTGGGTACGTACACCTGATAACCCTGGTCAACGGCGGACAGGGAGGCGAGGGCGATGCACACCTCCGTCCACAGGCCTGCCATGACGATCTTCGGCCGGCCGGACGCCTTGACGGCGTCGACCACTCGGGGATCCTCCCAGCAGTTCATGGTGGTCCGGTCGATGGGGGCGACGCCGGGGAAGCATTCCGCCAGCTGAGGAAACAGCGGCCCGGAGAAGGTCTTCGACGCGACCGTGGTCAGGATGACCGGTATGTTGAATACCTTGGCCCCTTTGGCCAGGCCCACCGTCGCGTTGATGATCGAGCCTCGATCTGTGCTGGTGGTGCCGAAGAACATCTGCGGCTGATGGTCCACCAGAAGGACGACGCTGTCCTGCGGAGTGAGAAGCGATGCCGCGGGATCGGGTTTCGCGTTGCCGATGTTCGCCATTTCTCTTTCCTTTTCTCGAGTGATATGTTCGCCCGATTCCTGACGTTCACAGAACGAAGCAGGAATCGAAGATTTCGTCATAGGACGCGCGGTCCTTCGTGAAGCCTCGAGCGGCACGCCACTGGCGGTGTTCCTCGGACTCGGCGACGGCCTCCGTCAAAGCCTGAGCCTGGCGCACGCCGGAAGGCAGTGTGGGAGGCACGGTGCGATGAAACCCGCCGAAGAAGGCGACCGGGCTCCAGGACGGCTGTATGGCGGGCTGGGGAGGTGCGAGACCTTCGAACTCGCCTGCGGCGTAGACGATCCGCCCGCCGACGACGGTCAGCAGCGACTCGATGTGGGAGATGTCCTCCACCGGAACCGAGAAGAAGTCCTGCGACAGCACCGCCAGGTCGGCATAGCAGCCCTCTTTGAGGATGCCCTTGATGCCGGCTTCGCCGGTCAGTCCCGCGCCGGCGGCGGTGTACATTCGCAGCGCTGTCGCCCGGTCGACCCGGTTCTCCGGTGACATGAGCCCACGGCCGCCGATGGTGCGTCCGCGCACCAGCCATTCCAGGGACAGCCATGGGTTGTAGCTGGAGACTCGGGTGGCGTCGGTGCCGGCTGCGGTGAGCAGGCCTCGATCGAGCATCTGCCGGATGGGTGGCGCTTGGGCGGCCTGGGCCTGTCCGTAGCGGTCGTGGAAGGCGCTGCCCTGGAACATCATCCGGTTCTGGATGGACAGGCTTCCGCCCATCACGGCGATCCGGTCGAGGCTCGCTTCGGATACCGTCTCGGCGTGGTCGAAGAACCAGGGCACACCGCGGGGGAATCCACCATCGCCCGCTATCTTGTCGAACACGTCGAGGTTGGCCCGGATGGTCTCCTCGTAGGTGGCGTGCAGCCGGAAGCCCCACCCGTTTTCGACCAGCAGGCGCACCGCCACCTCGAGTTCTCGGTCGGCTCTTTCCGGCCGCAGCGGCCTGGGTTCGGTGAAGTTCTCGAAGTCTGCGGGCGACCAGGCGAGGTTTTCCCCGGCGCCGTTCAGCCGCAACCACTCGTCGCCGTCAGCGGGCCGGACAGATCCGATCCACCGCCGCAGGTCGTCCAGTTCCTGGCCGGCCGTCTGCGGGAAGAGGTGGTATGCGATGCGCATCGTCAGTAGACCCTGCTCGGTCAGCTTCATCACCGCCCCGTAGTTCTCTGGGAAGTTCTGGAAGCCGCCGCCTGCGTCGATGGCGCTGGTCAGGCCGAATCGATTGAGTTCGTACAGGAAGTGCCGCGTGGAGCCGATCTGCTCCTGCTCGGCCAGCTTCGGGCCTTTGGCGAGCGTGGTGTACAGGAGCGTGGCGGCGGGAGCCGCGAGAAGGAGTCCCGTAGGTTCTCCGGAGTGACTGCGGACGATCTGGCCGCCCGGAGGCGAGACGCTGTCCTTGGTCAACCCGATGGCGCGAACAGCTGCCCGGTTGAGGATGGCCGACTGATACAGGTGCAGGACGAAGATGGGTGTCTCCGGAGCCGCGGCGTTCAGCTCCGAGACCGTGGGCAGGCGTTGCTCGGCGAACTGCTCACCGGTCCAGCCGCCCACCACGCGAACCCACTGGCCCTGGGGCGTGCGCCCAGCCTGCTCGCGCAGCATCCACAGCGCCATGCGCAGCGACGGGACACCGTCCCAGCGCAGCTCCAGAAGGTAGTTCAAACCACCCCGGATCAGGTGGAGGTGGGAGTCGTTGAGCCCAGGGATGATCCGCCGGTTGAGCGCGTCGACGACCCGGGTCTCCGCACCGACGAACGGAGCCATGTCCTGGTCGTCTCCTACGGCCACGACGCGACCGTCCCGAACGGCGATGGCTGCAGCGGCGGGCCTCACCGGATCTTGCGTGTACACGCGACCATTGCGTATGACCAAATCTGCGGGGTTGCCGGCTTCAGCGTCAGGGACGACGCCTTCGACGGGCATAGCGTTGATCATGTGCTAACTCCTTGGCGACGGTGCCCCGCTCAATCGGCGCTCGGGCACATTCGGCCCGCTCGCGATTCGAACCTGTCGGATTCATTGAGGAACCGGGTTCATCCGAAGATGCGGGCGCCAGTCGCGCATGGCCTGAAACACGGCAGCACTCAGGGCCAGCTACCCTGACGGGCTGGCCTCAACGCGAAGCATCTACCGCGTGGCGGTCTTCGTTCTCGGACCACCTTGCTGTACTTACACACATGACGCTACCCCGGCGGTTTCACCGCAGACCGTTATCAAGCGAGCATTTATCCAGGAATTGATCGCAGCAAGCCCGATGACGACCTGGATGGCGGATTCTTCCCCTGTATTTCAACGTCCATTTGTAGAACGCGCATCCGCGTTGACGGATGGCCACCGGCTCCTCTTGCAAGTCTAAAGATTGTGGCTTCGGGTCTACGTAATGGCCAGCCCGAAGCGGTCGTCGCGGAACCGATCAGATGCGGCAGGCGCCGTGCGATGGGCCGGTCTTGCCGAAAGGCGCGTCACCACGCCGGTTCACCTGCGCAGTCGCGTCCTTCACCGCCTGGCCGACCTTCGTCACGACGCCGGGGTAGTAGGTCGGCCCGGCTTCGTAGTACCAGTGCTTGAGCGCGAAGCAGGGCTGCAGGTCCTGGCGCTGAAACCGGGCCTCGGTGTCGTAGGCGAGGAGTGCGCCCTCGACGACCTCGGCACCGACCTGCGCGGTGTCCAACCGGGAGAAGCTCTGGTCGCGCAGCAGGGGCGCGAAGGACACCGTGGCCGATCGCGTCCGCACCGCTTCGCGGGCGGCGACCGCGCCCACCTTGTTCATCAGATCCAGCGATGCCTGGCCGGCGTCGCCCAGGCCGATGACGAGCAGCCGCCGGGCGGCGATGGAGCCAGGTGGAGGGTTGATCAAGAGCGTCTCCAGGGCGTTCGCCTGGAACTGGCCGCTGTCACGCACGGCGCTGAGCGTGCCTCCGAGCCGCTTGTCGAGGTCGGCCATCGCGCCGGTGAACGTCTGGCCGGAGGCCTTGGTGAACAGAGTGACGACCTGGAGGTCGGCCGGCTGTGTGCTGGGGCCGATTTCCTTCACGCTCAACACCAGGCCATGGGGTGCCTGGAAGGCCTGCTCCGGTATCTGCGTGGGGCTCGGTGTGGGCGGCGTTCCCGGGGGTGACGCCGCGGCTGCGGGCGAGCATGCCATGGCGAGTGCCGCCAGCGTGACGGGGCAGCCAGCGACAACGATCGTGCGACATCGTCCAAACGATAGAGCCATCAGTACCCCAGAAGATCTGGAGGATCGGATATTCAGTGTCATATCCGGATTCCTGGTGGCTGTGCATCGTGGGAGCATCACCCAGCCGGTTTCCGTGCGGAACCTTGAGCCTCTCATGTGCGCCCAGCTGAGGAACTGGGAAGGGTTTTACGTTGCCCTGCCAGCTCCACAGTCGTGACTTGGCGCCGTTGCGTCCGCCTCCAGCGCCCACCGCCCGCGCGAGGGTGCTCTGGCTCCCGTTCGGCTACTTCTTCCTCGCCCCGTGATCATCAGGGGGTTCAAGCACGCCGACCGGTACGCCGACGACACCTTCTGGCGCATTCCGGGCGGTCGGATCGTGGCGATCGGCGTGTCCGGGATCGCGATCATCGGCACGACTGTAGGCATCCATTACACGTTCACGCTGCCGTTCAGGTCCGACACCGAATCCGGCACGTGGATGATCAACCTCGCGGCGATTCGCGCCGTCAACTCGATGATCTGCTTGCGCAGCGGTCAGCTGCGATCTGGGCGGCGGTTTCCCGTCCGACAGCCGCAGGCCTGGATTGAGCGCCGCGGTAACGGCTAGCGACGCCACAGCCACCACGGTCATCGCCGCGCCTACGGGTAGGTACTGCGCAGTAAGGCCGGCCGGCGTAGCCCCGACCGCCTGCATCCCCTTCATGCCCGTGACGTGCAGGCCCAGTGCCTGGCCGCGAACATCCTCACCGGGTCAGCGCGATCAGGCGCTCCTGCAACAGCAGCGTAGAGGCGAAGCCGATCGACGCCACCGCGGCCGCGCCGGCCGCGATCGGCGTGCTGAGCGGCAGCGCGAACAGCAGGTACGGCAGTGCGAGCAAGAACCGCAGCGTGATGACGAACCGCGACCGTGCCTGCGGCGGCACGAACCGCCCGGCTGCTTGGGCAAGACCGCGTTAGCGAACAAGCGGCCGGACGGTGTCCTAGCCTGAGTCCGGCATGGATGTCTGGCCCTGCATGAGCTCGGGGTCTTCCCGCGTCCTGGCGTAGTTCAGTTCGCCGAATGAGTGCGGTGCCGATGCCTCGGGTCGAACCTCTGGACTTGCGGTGAGGCTCCGGGGCTGCCGAGGTGGGTCTGCCGAGGCCGACTTGATGGGGGAGCGGTGACTACGGCGCTCCGGGGTCCCGCGTTCCTGTTCCGTCTCTGTTCCGCCGGAGCACCAGAAGAGCGGCATAACGACGGGAAACGACGAAAAAGCCAGCGTAAACGGGGTGTTGGGGAGAAGTTCGGGGTCACAGAGGGGCGGCGTCTGAGCCCGGCCTACAGGCCGAGTCGTCTCACTTCATCCACTCTGACCTGGCGTGAAGCTGCCGCCACACATGATCAGGGCACATGGCCCAGCCGCGGCGACCGGACCGGGGGGCTCTGTTCGAGGGATGGGGCCGTACGGGCTGCCTGGGGCTAGATGGTCTCCGCGGGGATCTGCTCGTACTCCTTGCGGAGCAGTTCGAAGATGGGGTGATCGCCGGGCAGAGTGAGGCCGTCGATCGCGGTGATCGGGCGCGCGCCGATGGCGGCGTTGGTGGCGAAGGCCGCCTGCATGGTGGCGAGGTCGGCGAGGTTGACCGGGGCGGTGATCGTCTGGTCGTGAACCTGCTGGAGTAGCCGCATGGTGATACCGGGCAGAATGCCGTCGCTCGGCCAGACCACGCGTTCGCCGTCGTAGAAGCCGACGTTCCAGGTCGCGCCCTCCGTCACGAACGATGTGCTGTCGACGAACAGCACATCGTCGAACCCGGCGAGCTGGGCCTCGCGGCGGCTGCGCAGAGGGCCGAACAGCCCCACATGCTTCACTGCCGGCAGATCCCGCTGGTAGCGCACTGTTCGCACCCGTATCGGCGAAGGCGGCAGCGGGACTGCCGGCCGCAGCGTGACCAGGACCTGCGGGTGCGCCTCGGCGCCCGGGTGCCCGAGCTCAAGATCCGGGTCGAAGACGGTCACCCTGACGACGGTCGAGCCGCGCGTGTCGCGGAGCGCATGGCGAACATGGTCGCGGACGCGCTCACGATCGAGGTCGGCGCCGAAGATCAGGTGACAGTCACGGGCCAGTCGGTCGAGGTGGTGGGAGAGGCCGCGGACGCACTGGTCCTCCACGCGCATCGTAGTGAAGTGACCGTAGTTGACCAGTCCCAAGGCTTGGAGCGCGTCAGGGGGTACGGGCTCCCCGTTCAGTTCCGCCATGGCTCAAGTCTGACACCGCCGGCCGGGCGAGCCCTGCCGGACCGGCGGCACACCTGGCCGGCCGAGCGCTGTGCCCGGGCGGACGTCCGCGCCCGGCGTCAGCCCATGACGTGCGGCTTCAGGATCAGCTTTCCTTGATGAAGTCGAGCAGGTCCTGGTTGATCTGCTCGGCGTGGGTGATGAAGATGCCGTGCGCCGCGCCGGGGTACTCCTTGTAGACGTTGTCCGGCACCAGTTTCGCCAGCCGTCGCCCGCAGAGATGGATGGGCGCGGAGGCGTCGGCGTCGCCGTGGATGATCAAGGTCGGCACCTGGACGGCGGCGCTCTCCTCGCGTAGGTCGGTGCAGAACCCCGTCTTGATCACCTCGACGGCGGCCTTGGCCGAGCAGTCGAGGCACTTCTGTACGGTCCACTCCATGAGCTCGGCGGAGATCTTGTTGCCGAGGTGAGTCGCGAAGAACGCCTGGGCGTTCTGGGCCATCCAGCGCGGGCGGTCCTTGGTCCGATCCGCGTTCACCGCGTCGAAGACGGCCCGGTCGATTCCCTCAGGATTGTCCGGTGTCCTGATCGCCAGCGGCGCGGTGGCCGCGATCAGCACGATGCGTGACACCCGGTCGTATCCGTGGCGGGACAGGTAGCGGATCACTTCCCCGCCGCCCATCGAGTGCGCCACCAGGGTCACGTCGCGCAGGTCGAGGTGGTCGAGCAGCGCCGCGAGATCGTCGGCGAGGGTGTCGTAGTCGTACCCGTGGCCGACCCAGTCCGAGCGGCCGTGACCGCGCTTGTCGAAGGCGATGCAGTGTATGCCCTGCTCGGACAGCGGCAGCATCTGGAACTCCCACGAGCTGCTGCTGAGCCAGGCGCCGGACACGAACACCACCGGCGTGCCCTGGCCCCAGTCGGTGTAGAACAAGCTCGTTCCATCGAGGCTCTCGAAGTACGGCATGAGGAAGTCCTCCCTGGAGGTTGTCATCGGATACGTCACAAGTCTTGCGGAGCCAGGTAATGGCGTCGATTACTCGGCAGGTAATGAACACCGCGAGCCGCAGGAGAAGTCGGCCTGCCGCAGATCGGCGCCGTGGAGGCGGGCATAGGGGAGCCGCGCGTCCCGTTCAGAACACGCGGCGGACGCCGGGGAGCCGGCGGATCGGGCCGGCGAGCATGAAGCAGGCCGGGAGCACCACGACAGCCGCGATCGCGAACTTCGCCAGCGTGGGGAGATCCAGCACGCTGAGGGCGTAACCTGCCGCCGTCACCACGAACGCGTGGATCACGTACACGGTGAACACATGACCGGACAGATAACGGCCAAGCGGCCCCTGGGTGTTCAGCCTGCGGCGGAAGAAGGTGAGCAGAGCGAGAACGACGCCGACGGCGAAGGTGGAGTCCCACAGCGCGTAGAACAGCGAGCTGAGGGTGCCGTGCCCCTCCCACCCGCCGGCCAACGCGGGCGGGAGGAACACCAGGGTGGCGCCGATGGCCATGCCGAGCCCGACCCTGCCCATCCGGGCGGTGGTGGCGTGGAACCAGCCGCGCCGGTACGCCACGGTCCCCAGGATGAAGAAGCTGATGTACTGCGGAAGGTAGGCGCTGCTCGGGAAGCCGATGATCGGCACCGCGAAGCCCACCGGGATCGCGATCCGGAGCACGTATGTCACCAGGGCCAGCGCCAGCGCCAGCCCGATCACCATCGGGTAGGTGGGCGACTGGGGGGTTCGTTCGCGAGGCCGGCGCTTCCTGGTCGCGAGGCGGAAGGCGGCGTAGGACCCGTCGAGGACGAGGAGCGCGAGGACGAACCACAACGGCCCGGTTCCGATGGTGTGCAGGTAGGCGTCGAGCGGCGAGCCGCCATGGTAGGAGCCGGCGTACAGGATCGGGTTGAGCACGAAGTAGAACGTCACCAGCGGGATCCCCAGGCGGATCAGCCGGTCGCGCAGGAAGGCACGCGGGCCCTTGCGGTCGTACGACCCGGGCGTGAAGTAGCCGGAGAGCAGGAAGAACGCGCCCATGAACCAGGCCTGGTCGACCAGCAGGAAGACCGTCAGGCCGAGCGCGACGGCTCCGCTGGTCGGCTTCTCGGTGTAGTACCAGGCCGGGAGCCCGCTGTACGTGGCCGCGATGTGGTGCAGGACCACCAGCGAGATCAGCAGGGTCCGCAGATTGTCCACGAACCACAACCGTGACGGGGACGCGGTGCTCTGGCTGGGCAGCGCGCCTGGGCCGTGATGGGGGTTGGTTTCCATGTCTCTTTCTTCCTCGCGTCGTCTGGCGTGCTGTCGACGTTAGGGAGCGCATGGATGGCGCGGTATGGGCCTGGACGTATGGGGGGGTGGGGCCAGACCTACTTCACAGCGGGACCAATGGATGCGGTAGCTGCTCTCGAGCGACCCGCCCCGGCGACAAGGGAAAGCGAAGACGGCACCGCACGCTGGTGCGCGTGCGGTGCCGTCCGGGGCGTTCCGCCTCAGTGGGCGAAGCTGGAGATGAGACCGATGGTGAGTGCGGTGCGCTCGGGGATGTAGTCGATGATGGCGTGCTCGGACCGCGAGTGTGAGCCCGCTCCGACGGGGCCGAGCCCGTCGAGGACGGGGCGGCCGAGGGCGGAGATGAAGTTGGCGTCACTGGCTCCGCCGACGCCTGCCTCGCGCAGGTCCCACCCGTGCTCGATGGCGACCTTGTACGCCCTCGCGAACAGGTCCTCGGAGGCGGGGTTGGGGGTCATGGGAGGCCGGTTCCACTCGCCGGTCAGCTCGACCGAGACGCGTGGGTCCGGCGAACGCAGCGAGGTCAGGGCGGCGTCGATGCGGCTCATCTCGGCCGGGTCGGAGACGCGGACGTCGATGCCGCAGGTGGCCCGTCCGGCGGTGACGTTGGTGCCGGTGCCGCCGTTGACCAGGCCGACGTTGACGGTGGTGCCGCGCTGGGGCGCGCCCAGGGCGGCGATCTGGGTGATCAGCGCTGCCATGGCGTGGACGGCGCTGGCCCCGGCCGTGGGGTCGAGCCCGGCGTGCGCCTCCACGCCGGTGGTGGCCACGTGGAAGATGCCGACGCCCTTGCGGGAGGTCTTGACGGCGCCGTCGATGGCGCCCTCGAAGACCAGGCTGGCCAGCGCGCCGTCGCTGGCGGCCTCGATGTGGGAGCGGGAGGCCGGGCTGCCGATCTCCTCGTCGCCGTTGAACAGCAGGCGGACCGAGGGGTGCGGCAGCCCGAGCTCGCGCAGCCCGCGCACCGCCCAAACGGCCTGGACGAGGCCGGTCTTCATGTCGAAGACGCCGGGTGCGCTGGCGATGCCGTCGATGACCTGCCACGGCCAGTCGGCGAGGGTGCCGACCGGCCACACGGTGTCGTAGTGGCCGACCAGCAGGACGAAGCCGGGGGCGGTGCCGTGGTAGGTCATCTCCAGCACGTCGCCGTGCGCTCCGCCGTCATGACGGGTGAACTCGTCCGGCTTCCCGATGCGGTCGACGGCCCAGTCGTTGATCGCGTCGAACGCCCGATCCAGGAGTTGTCTGTCGTTGCTCGGGCTTTCCAGCTCGACCAGTCTGCGCAGGTCGTCGAGCATGGTCGGATACGCCTGGCGGGTCCACACGGGAGCCGGTGTCACTTAGAGATCCTTTCCAAACACGGGTTTCGATCGGTTATCGGACGGGGGCGCCGGGGCCCAGCGGGATGCCCAGTGCCCACCACGCGAGGAAGAACAGCGTCCAGACCACGAGCATGGCCAGCGACAGGGGCAGGGTGAGCGACATCAGCGTGCCGATGCCCGCCGACTTGCGGTACCGCTGGATGAAGCCGAGCACCAGCACGAAGTAGGGGCTCATCGGGGTGATGGCGTTGGTGCAGGAGTCGGCGATGCGGTACAGCGCCTGGGTGGCCTCCGGGGAGATCTTCAGCAGCATCAGCATCGGCACGAACACCGGGCCGACGAGTGCCCACTGGGCGGATCCACTGGTGATCAGGAGGTTGATCAGGGTGACGATGATCAGGATGCCCAGGAAGACCACCGGGCCGCTGACACCCGCGGACTTCAGCACGGCCGCGCCCTGGATGGCGACGATGGTGCCGATGCCGGTCCACTTGAAGTAGGCCAGGAACTGGGAGATGGCGAAGAACAGCACGATGACCGGCGCCATCTCGCGCATGCCGTGCGCCATGAACTCGGGCACGTCGCTGCTGGACTTGATGGTGCCGACGATGCGGCCGTAGACGATGCCGATGATGGCGAAGGCCAGCCCGAGCAGGATGGAGATCGCGGCCAGGAGCGGGCCGGTGACCAGGCTGCCGCCCTCGCCGCGCAGCGGGGAGCTGTCCGGGATGATGGCCAGCGCGACCAGCGCGGCGATCACCAGCAGCGTGACGCCGGACCAGCGCAGCCCGCGCCGCTCCTGCGCCGACAGCGTCAGCTCGCCCAGGTCGCCGACCTCGGCGTCCTCGTCGATCGGCATGCTCTTGGCCCGCTTGGTCAGCACCGTCTCCGTCACCAGGGTGATGACGGCGGCCAGCACGACCGAGGAGCCCACGGAGAAGAAGTAGTTCGCCAGCGGGGTGACGGTGTAGCTGGGGTCGATGGTGTGCGCGGCCTCGGTGGTGATGCCTCCGAGGATGACGTCCAGCGGGGTGACCACGGGGCTGGCGTCGAAGCCGGCCGCGACCGAGACGAAGGCGACCACGACGCCGACGATCGGGCTGCGGCCGACGGCGTAGAAGGCCAGACCGCCGAGCGGGATGAGCACGATGTAGGCCGAGTCGGCGGCCACGTGCGAGATCATGCCGGTGAAGGCCAGCACGAAGGTCACCCACCGGGCCGGCACGCGGGAGACACCGCGCCGGAGCACCGCCGAAAGCAGCCCCGCGCGGTCAGCGACCGCGACACCGAGCATGACCACCAGGACCGTGCCCAGCGGGGGGAAGGTGGTGAAGCTCTCGATGGCCTTGCCGAGCATCAACGTGACGCCCTCGGCTGACAGCAGGTTCTTCGCGACGACGGCCTTGCCGTCGGCCGGGTTCACGGCCGACACCCCCGCCGAGGCCAAGATCCAGCTCAGCACCATGAGCGCGACGCTCAGAATGATGAACAACCAGAATGGATGCGGCAGTTTGTTTCCGGCGCGTTCTATGCCATTGAGAACGCGCATTGTCACGTTCAGCGAACGTGATTCTTTTTTAACGGTGACGGTCGACATAGGGAGCCAGTCAGCCCTTTCTCGATGATTCGCCCGTGGTACAGGCTGAACGCGAAAGATGGCCGTCTCTTAATGCGAGCCCGCACCCGATGGGTCCACACACTAACGAGAGCCAGATCACCGCGCAAGGCCTACTGATTCGTATAGTTTCGCGCCCATTCACCTTCCTGACATGTTGTGGATCAGGATGTGGTCAGGGCCGTGATCAGTTGACGTGCGGGTTGAGCCCGGCATCCCGGTATTCGAGATGCGGGTGCCGCGTTTTTGGAAACTTGTCTCGTTCCAACGGCTGCCGGGCCCACCGGGTTTGTCGTCCAGGACGGCTCGGCGTCCGCACTTCGGGCGGCTGGCGGACGCTGCTGCGGCGATCAATCCGGCCTGGCGCGGGCCGGCGCCCGGGCCTGGCGGCGCGCGACGGCGAGGTATGCGCCGGCGCAGTTCGCCGCGTTCTCGCGGCATTCAGGTCGGTTAACGTGAATGCTCGTTCTGCGGGCCTGCGGGCGGGCCGCAGAAAATTTTCGTGTCGAATGGCGAAGTCGTCGCACATCGCCCGGCGCAGTACGCCTGCGCTCGCTTATCGGTGGGCTGAGTCCGTGATTCCCGAAAGCGAAACTCGCCCACCGACCGCGAACGTGCTCATAAAAAGCTGTCAAGCAGATTTAACGTAGCGCTAACATTGGCCCGCCGGCCGGCGCCCAGCATGGGCGGCCCGGCTCAGCCGAGGAGCGCACGGCTCAAATAGAAGGCCGCGATGCCGATCGCCGTGACGAGGAGGAACCGCTTCGAGATCAGGCCCGCGACGAAGGCGACGACGCCGCCGATCAGGTACGGGTTCGACAGCGTCAGCTCGACACCGCGGCCGGACGGGGTGAGAACGGCCGGGAACACCAGCGCGGCCAGCACGGCCGGCGGCGTGTACCGGAGCAGGGTCTGCACCAGCGGGGGCATCTCCCTGTCGGCGAAGACGGCCAGGGGCAGGTAGCGCGGCAGGAAGCTGCACAGTCCCATGCCCAGGATCAGGAGGGCCATGCTCATTCCGCGTTCTCCTTGCTCGTCGTGGTGCTCGTCGTGGTGCTCGTCGTGGTGCTCGCTGTCGTGCTCTTCCTCTTCGTCGCGTACTCGCACCCGGTGCCGACCACGGCGCCGACGATCGCCGCCAGCACGACCCCGAGGTTGTACGGCAGGCCCTGCGCCAGCATCACGGTCACGCCCGCGGAGCCGATGGCCGCGGCCACCCGCCAGTTCGTCAGCCCGATCGCGAGCATGGCGACGAACATGGCGGTCACCGGGAAGTCGAGGCCGAGCTTCTGCACGTCGGACACCACGACCGAGCCGAGGGACATGCCGACCACCGTCGACAGCATCCAGGTGACGTACAGGAGCCCGGAGGCGCCGAGGAAGAACAGGTGCTTGCTGTGGGTGAGCTCACCCTTCTTCAGCTTCTCGATGGCCACGAAGAAGACCTCGTCGATCAACCCGAAGCCGAGCAGCACCCGCCACCGCTGGGGCACCTCCTTGACGTACGGGATCAGGATGGTCGAGTACAGCAGCATCCGGAGGGCCAGGATGAGCGTGGTCAGGATGATGGCGGGCCAGCTGGCGCCGTCGGCTATCAGGGCGAAACCGACGAACTGGGCGGTGCCGGAGTTCACGGCCATCGCCAGCCCCAGGGTCGCCCAGCCGGAGAGTCCGCTGGACAACCCCAGGACCCCGCCGGCGATGCCCATGGGGATGGCTGTCGCGAGGAAGGGCATCGTGCTCTTCGCCCCGGCGAGCAGCTGCTGGAGAGGCGTGGGAGGGGTGAGGGCCTCGGGTGTGTTGGTGGTGGTCATCTCAGTGCGCTTCATTCCTTTGATCTGCTGCGCTCTCCAGCCATCGCTGGATCACCAGCTCGGCCACGCTGTCCGGCGCCGTGCGGCAGAAGTAGTGGCCGCCGTCGCCGAGTTCCGCGAGCCGGGGCGTGCCGGCGAACGCCGACCACGCCTCGTACCGCTGCCCGTAGCCCGGCGTCAGCGGATCGTCCGAGGCGTAGACCGCTGTCAGGGGGGCGGCGAGCCTGGCCCTGGGCCCCTCCAGCAGGTAGCCGTTGGCTGAGCCGGAGTCGTGACGGAACGTCCTCGCGACGAAGGCCGCCTGCTCGGGCCGGAGCACGTCGAGCCCGGCGAACCCGGTCGCGTCGACGAGCCACCGCACGATGGCGTCGTCCGCCATCGCGTCCGCCTGGGCCACGGACGCGCGGGTGGTCTCGGCGTCGTGCAGCAGCTTGGCGGCCACGAAGACGTGGAGCGGGCGGACGCCCTCGGCCTCCAGCAGCCGGGCGGTCTCGACCGCCAGGGCCGAACCGACGCAGTGACCCCAGAGCATCACCGGCCCGTCGACGACACGGCGGATCTCCTCCGACACCCGCCGGGCCGCGTCCTCCAGGGACAGGAACGGCTCGTCCGGATGGCCCGGGTCGTGTCCGGGCAGCTCCACGCCGTAGACGGCGACGTCCCCGCCGGCCTTGTCGAGGGTCGTGGCCAGCGGCTCGAAGTTGATGGCGTTGCCTCCCGCGTACGGGAAGCACACGAGGGCGCACCGGGCTCGGGACGGATCCTGCGACAGGGGGCGGAGCAGGTCCTGGCCGGCTGACCGCGTTCCGGCGCCCTCGTCCAGGTGGGCCTGGGCCACCTGGCACAGCGGCTCCAGCGTGGAGTTGCGCATCAGGTCGGTGAGCGACACGAGGCCGTCCAGCTCCATGATCACCCGCATGGCGGAGAGCGAACTGCCGCCGAGCCCGAAGAAGTTGTCGTCGAGGGTGACCTTCTCGAGCGGCACGTCGAGCACCCTGGACCACGCCTCCGCGATGCGCAGCTGCACGCCGGTGACGGGACGGCGACTCGTCTCGTCGGCAACCTCGGCCCTGGAACGCGTCTGGGCACGGTGGAACGTCAGGCGGGGACGCTCCGGGAGGCGGCCCAGGACGTGGAGGCCGTCGGGCAGGCGGCGTCCGTACAGCCCGGTGGGCACCGTCTCGTCCCCGTCGGCGACCAGGACGACCTGGCCGGGCGTGGCGAAGGGGGCCCGCAGGCCGTGCTCGTCGACGACCCGCGCGTGGAACGACCGGGCAGCGTCGGGCACGAGGTCGGGCAGGAGGTCGGCCACGGTCGCCGGAAGGCCCTCGCCCTGTTCGGCCGCGGCCAGCGCGGTGCTCTCCTCGTCGGGCAGCAGCACGGCGAGGTGGTGCGGAGCGGCCGGGTCGGCCGTCATCCGCTCGAACGCGGCGACGTAGTACGCGCCCATCCGCGCCACCTGCCAGGGCTCGAAGAGGTGCGCGTGGTAGTGCAGGCTGAGCCGTACCTCGTCGGTGACGAAGTGCCGGGAGAACTCGGCGCGCAGCACGAACTCCGTCTCCGAGTTGGCCCGGACGTCCAGGAACGAGAAGCCGTCGCGCGCTTCGAGCTGCTTTAGCAGGTAGAAGTGGGTGAAGTTGAAGGCCGTCTCGAACAGCGCCTGCTGGGTTCCCAGGTCGTGCTTCATCTGCGCCATCGGGTAGCGCCGCGCGGGAAGCAGCTCGACCTCCGAGCGGTAGACCTCGCGCACGAGGTCCTCCCAGGAGCCCTCGTCGGTCCGTATCCGGAAGGGCACCGTGTTGAGGAACAGGCCGATCGCGCGCGTGGCGCTCTCCGCCTCGGGCCGGCCGCTGTGCTCGTAACCGGTCATGACGTCGCGCTCGCCGGCGATCAGGGACAGGACCTTGACGTGCGCGGCCATCGCGACGTTCTTGACCGGCACGGACAGCGCGTCGGCCAGCGCCACGATCCGGTCGGACAGGCCGCGCGGGAACTCCACCTCGTGGAACACCACGGGGAAGACGTCCGGGTCCGCCGAGTCCTTCGTCCGGGGCAGCTCGGTGAAGGCGCTGCCTTCGAGCAGCCCGGCCCAGTAGGAGCGGTGCTCCTCGGTCGCCAGCGACCGGCGCTCCAGCGCCACGTAGTCGCGGGCGTGGTTGACAAGGGTGTTGTCGGCGGCGGGGTCCGGTCTGTTCTCGAGGAGCCGGTGGTAGGCGTCGAACAGCGTGGTGTGCACCAGGGTGATGCTCCAGCCGTCGAGCGCGGAGTTGTGCTGGCTGAGGGTGTAGCGGAACAGGTCGTCGCCCAGCA
The DNA here is from genome assembly GCF_040300065.1 of Nonomuraea sp. NPDC000554. NCBI lineage: Bacteria > Bacillati > Actinomycetota > Actinomycetes > Streptosporangiales > Streptosporangiaceae > Nonomuraea > Nonomuraea sp. NPDC000554. The sequence goes on from NZ_JBEPDC010000009.1 coordinate 220,091, forward strand.
CGTGCACGTGCAGCCGGACGAGGCCGGGTTCGGTCCAGACGAAGCGGTGCGCCTTCTCCTGCTCCGCCCACGCGCGGTACCAGGCGTCCTGCTCGTCCTCGGTCATGCCGCGCAGGTCGGCGATGTGCAGCGGCGTCGGCGCGTCCTCGTGGACGAGCTGCAGGTACTCGCTGTAGCCGGTGAGGTGGTAGCTGGTCCGGAAGATGGGATGCCCGGCGACGAGGGCCCGCGCCGCCCGTTCGAAGCACTCGGCGTCGAACGCGCTCTGGATCGTGTAGCTGATGATGTCGTGATATTCGACCGTGTTGTGCGACAACTCGCTCTGGAAGACCAGACCGGCCTGTAGCTGGGTCATCGGGTAGGCGTCCGACACCCCGGCGGGGATCTTCGCCCGGTCCTCGGGTATCAGCAGCTCGAACGGTTCCAGCGGGCGCGACGCAGGGACGCCCGCGTTCCCCTCGCCGTCCGGGAGGGCGGCCAGCTCGGCGACCGTCGGGTTCTGGAAGAACTGCTGGAAGGTGAAGTCGAGGCCGTGGGCGCGGGCCTTGGCCAGCACGCTGACGAAGTGGATCGAGTTGCCGCCGAGCGCGAAGAAGTTGTCGTGCACCCCGACCCGCTCGCAGTCGAGGACCTCGGCCCAGATCCGGGCCAGGTCCGCCTCCCGTGGCGTGCGCGGGGCGAGGTACTCGGCCGCCTGAACGCGGCCGGGCTCGGGCAGCGCGCGGCGGTCCAGCTTGCCGTTCGGGGTGAGCGGAAAGGACTCCAGGGCGACCACGCGGGCGGGAACCATGTACTCCGGCAGCGACCGCCGCAGATGGTCCTTCAGCTCGTCCTCGGAGAGCGGCTCCGGTGACAGGGCGTACCCGCAGAGGTAGGTCTGCCCGTCGTCCTTCGTGCGGGCGACGACGACGGCGTCCCGCACGGCGGGGTACTGCCGCAACCGCTCCTCGATCTCGCCCGGTTCGATCCGGTATCCGCGCACCTTGACCTGATGGTCGATGCGTCCGAGGTACTCGATCGTGCCGTCGGGCAGCCAGCGGGCCAGATCTCCCGTGCGGTAGACGCGCTCCTCGCCCGCGTGCGGGGCGGCGACGAACCGCTCGGCGGTCAGCTCGGGGCGGTGCAGATACCCGCGAGCCAGCTGCACCCCGGCGATGCACAGCTCTCCGGGGACGCCGACGGGCTGCGGGCGCAGATCCGCGTCGACCACGTGGACGCGCGTGTTGTCGATCGGCCGGCCGATCGGCACCCGGCTCTCGTCGCCCCGGCACGGGTAGTGGGTGACGTCGACGGCGGCCTCGGTGGGCCCGTACAGGTTCGTCAGCCGGGCGTCGCCGGCCACCTCGGAGAAGCGGCGCACCAGGTGGGGCGGCAGCGCCTCACCACTGGCGAACACCTGCCGCAGCGTCCCCAGCCTGGCCTGTTCACCCGCCCCCGCCACGAAGTCCAGGAACGCGCCGAGCATCGGCGGGACGAAGTGCATCGTGGTGACGCCGTGCCGCTCGACGGCGGCGGCCAGCGCCTCCGGGTCCCGCTCCGCGCCGGGCTCCGGCAGGCACACCGACGCGCCCTCGAACATCCACCAGAAGAGCTCCCACACGGAGACGTCGAAGGACGTGGGCGTCTTCTGCATGACGACGTCGGCGCCGGTGATCGGGTACGCCTTCTGCATCCACCTGATGCGGTTGACGGCCGAGCGGTGCTCGATCTGCACACCCTTGGGGTCGCCGGTCGAACCCGAGGTGTAGATGACGTAGGCCAGGTCGCGGGCGTCGCCCACGACGGGTGGCGTGCTCGTCTTCGCCGCGTACGCGGCCTCGTCCGTCAGATCCAGCGCGGTCATGTCCTCACCCACGAGCCCGAGATGGCGGGGCTGGCAGAGGACGAGGCGGGCGGCACTGTCGCGGAGGATGTAGGCGACGCGGTCGGGCGGGTTCCCCGGGTCGATCGGCAGGTACGCGCCGCCCGCCTTCAGCACGGCGTAGACGGCCACGAGCATCTCCGGCGAACGGTCCGCCAGCACGGCCACGAGGTGGTCGCGGCCCACGCCGCGGGCGCGCAGCGTGTGCGCCAGCCGGTTGGCCCGGACGTCCAGTTCGGTGTACGTGAGGCTGAATCCGTCACCCACCACGGCCACGGCGTCCGGAGTCTCGGCGACCTGCCGGGTGAACAGCTCGTCGAGCCGCACCGTGTCCTCGAAGACGGCGTCCGTGTCGTTCGCCTGGGCGATCACCGCGCGGTCGGCGTCGGTACGCAGGTCGAGGGCGGCCAGCGCCGCGTCGGGCGCGGCGGTGGCCTGGTCGAGCAGCAGCGCGCAGTGGGCGAGGAGCCGGCGCGCGGTGTCCGCGGTGTGCCTGCCGGGACGGTGCCGCAACTCCAGGGCCAGCCCGCCCGGCCTCCTCACGAAGGCGAAGGCGAGCGGGAAGCCGGGCCGCTCGACGGGCTCCCCGCCGTCGCGCACCGCGTCGACGAGGACGTCGGCGAAGGGGTCGTCCCCGTCCCGTGCCGCGCTCCCGAACTCCTCGGCGAGCAGCTCGATCGGGTAGTCCTGGTGGGCGAGCGCGGTGCGCAGCCGGTCCTTGACCTCGCCGAGCAGCCCGCGCAGCGTGGTGTCGCGGGTGATCGGCAGCCGCAGCACCACCGAGGACGCCAGCGGCTCCGGACGTCCCGCCACGGGAATGGAGGGCGTGGCCAGCACGGCTTCCCCGGCGCCGGTGTAGCGCTGGAGCAGCGCGCCGACCGCCGCGATCAGCACGGAGCGCAGCGCGGTGTCCTGCCCCCGGGTCAGCTTCTCCAGCCGGCCTGTCAGGGCGTCGTCGAGGTCGAGCGCGGCGGCCGTGCCCGTCCCGTCGCCGGGCCCGGTCGCGTCGGACGGGAAACCGGCGCGCTCGGGCAGCTCCGCCAGCTCGGCCCGCCAGAACGCTCCCTCGCGGGGGCGCTGCGCGGCCGCGACCTTGAGCCTGCCCCGGGTCTCGATAGATTGCATGGCGCTCTCCAGGTGTCGGATCAGAAGTCGAAATCGAACGCGAGCTCGGGCAGGTCGTCCTGAGGAGACGGCGGGCGCCCGAGCTCGCCGAGCGGCGTGTCGGGTTCGGCGAGCGCGGCGTCCAGCAGGGCCAGCAGCTCGTCGCGGAACAGCTCCACCGTGGGGCGCAGCAGGAGGTCCGTGGCGTACGCCCACCGGGCCTCGAAACCGTCGGGCGCGTCGTCGATCTGCAGGTCGAGGTCGAAGATCGTGCGTCGGGTGGCGTCCGGCCGCCAGCGGGGGCCGCCGCCGAGGAAGTCCACCTGGTGGAGCCCGGTGTCCTGCACCGCGAAGAAGGCGTCGAAGAGCGGGTGGCGGCTGAAGTCCCGCTCCCCGTGCAGCGCCACCAGGGCGTCGAACGAGTGGTCCTGGTGGTCCTGGGCGGCCAGGGCGTGCCGGGCCACCGCCCGCAGATGCGCGCGGAACGGCAGCCGGAGGTCCGGGTACACCCGCAGGCAGAGGGTGTTCACGAACATTCCCTGCGCCCCGTCCACGCCTGGCAGATGCCGCCCGGAAACCGGGGTCCCCACCGTCACGTCGTCACGGCCGCTCACGCGTCCGAGGAAGGCGGTGTACGCGGCCAGCAGCACGTGGAAGGCCGTCAGCCCCTCGGCGCGGGCCAGTTCCCTGACCGCGTGGCTGCGCCCGGCGCCGAACGCGAACGGCAGGTGGGCTCCCTCGGTGCGGCGAACCGGCGGCCGGGGCAGGTCGGTGGGCAGGTCGAGAGGCGTGACCGGCCGCGCGAACGTCTCGGCCCAGAACTCCTGGTGGGCCTCGGACAGCTTCCGCTTCTCCGGCCCGTTCGCCCACTGCGCGAAGTCCCGGTAGCGCAGCTCCACCTCGGGGAGCCGGTCGCCGCGCATCAGCGCCGCCCATTCAGCCATGAGCAGGGCGAGCGAGAAGCCGTCGGTGAGGAGATGGTGGACGTCGAGGACCAGCCGCGTCCCCGCGCCGTGCCGTACCAGGGCGGTGCGCCACAGGGGAGCCCGATGGGGGTCGAAGGCGCGGACCCACCGCACGGTCCAGTCGTCGGGGTCCGCGCCGCCGGGCAGGTCGACCTCGTCCAGCACGACGGCGAGCCGTTCGTGGACGCGCTGGTACGGCTGCCCGTCGTCGTCCAGCGCGACGTCGGTGCGCAGGATCTCGTGCCGGTCGACGAGCGCGGCCAGAGCGGCGCGCAGCTGCCCGGGGTCCACCGGGCCCGGGAGGTCGACGACGATCGGCAGGTTGTACTGGGTGCCCGAAGGGTCCTTGACCTGCTCGACGTAGACGCCCTTCTGCTGGGGCGACAGCGGGGTCCGCTCGGTGGCGAGGCCGGGACGCGGCCCCTCCACGTCCGGACCGGCGCCGCCGGCGGCGCGGACGACCTCGGCCAGCGCGGCGACCGTGCGGGCGGCCAGCACCGCGGACGCCGGGCAGGCCACGCCGAACCGCCTCCGGACGCGGGCGGCCACCCGGGTCGCCGTCAACGAGCTGCCGCCCAGCTGGTCGAGCGGGTCCTCGACGCCGATCCCGCGCACGCCCAGGACGTCCTCCCACAGCTCGACCAGCGCGAGCTCCACCTCGTCCCGCGCCGCCCCGTTCGGTGTCGTCGCGGTGGGGTCGGAGGTGGGGACGGGGAGCGCGGCCCGGTCCACCTTGCCGTTGACGGTCAGCGGCAGCGCGGGCAGCACCACGAGGTACGCCGGCACCATGTGAGGGGGCAGCACCGAGGCGAGCTCCGCGCGGATCCGCGCCGCGTCCAGCGGCCCGTCGCCGGAGACGTACGCGCACAGATGGCTGTCGGAGGAGCCCGGAACGCGCCGTTCCACGACCACCGCGCCACCCACCCCGGCACTGTTCAGCAGCGCGGCCTCGACCTCGCCCGGCTCGACGCGGAAGCCGCGCACCTTGACCTGGTGATCCGTCCGGCCGAGGAAGTCGAGCGACCCGTCGGGCAGCCGGCGGACCCGGTCACCCGTCCGGTAGAGCACGTCGCCCGGCTGGAAGGGGTGAGGGACGAACGCGCGCTCGGTCAGCTCCGGGCGTCCGTGGTAGCCGAGCGCCACCCCGTCGCCGCCGACGTACAGCTCGCCGGGAACGTTTACCGGGAGCACCTGGCGGTCCTGGTTCAGGACGTACGCCGTGGTGTTGGGCACCGGCCGGCCGATGGGCACCCGCGCGCCGACCGGCTCGGTCACGGGGTGGCAGGTCGAGATGACCGCGTTCTCGGTCGGCCCGTACGCGTTCACGAGCCGCAGCCCCGGGTTGGCGCGCAGCACCGCTCGGGCGTGCTTCGCGGAGAGCACGTCACCTCCGACGAGCAGGTCGCGCAGCGGCCCGAACACGGTCGGGTCCTCGTCCGCGAGCTGGCTGAACAGCGCGGACGTGAAGAGCCCGGTGGTGATGCCCTGATCGGCCAGGGCCCGCTTCAGCTCCTCGCCGTCGAGGAAGGTCTCCCTGCCGAGCAGGTGCAGGGTGCCGCCGTTGAGCAGCGCGCCCCACATCTCCCAGACGGAGGCGTCGAACGCGGTCGCCCCGATCTGCGCCATCCTGGTGGTGGAGTCCAGGCGGACGTAGTCGACGCCCCGTACCAGCCGGACGATGCCCCGGTGCGGGACCATGACGCCCTTGGGCAGGCCGGTCGTCCCCGAGGTGTACATCAGGTACGCGACCGCGGACGCGTCACCGAGGGCCGGGTCCTCGACCGACGCGTTACCGGGGGCTGGGTCCTCTACCGACGCGGCCGCGGCCGCGTCGTCGGCTGCCGCGACCGGGGACGTGTCACCAGGGGCCGGGGCCTCGGGCTCGGCCGTCCAGTCGTGGGAGTCGATCGCGACGGCGCGGACCCGCCCCGCCACCTCGCCGAGCCGGTCGATCAGCTCTCCCGTGGTCAGCAGCAACCTCGCGCCGCTGTCCGCGACCAGGTAGGAGACCCGGTCCGCCGGGTAGCCCGGGTCCACCGGCAGGTAGAAGCCGCCCGCCTTGAGGACGGCGAGCGCCGCCACGACCAGGTCAGGGGTACGCGGCAGCAGCAACGCGACCGGCTCCGCCGGGCGCAGTCCGTCCCGGCGCAACGACTGTGCCAGCAGGGTGCTGCGGCCGTGCAACTCCGCGTAGGTGAGGACGGTACTCCCATGCACCACGGCCGGATGGCCGGGCGTCGCCTCGGCCTGCTCGGCGAACAGCTGCTCGACCCGGCTGTCCTTCGGGTAGTCGCGGGCCGTGTCGTTGCAGCCGTCCAGCAGCTCGGCCCGCTCGGACGGGGACAGCGGGTCCAGGTCCCGGACCGCGACCTGGGAGAAGTCCACGGCCAGGGCGGCGGCCAGATGGCCCGCGTGCCGGGCGACCATGTCCGCACGGCTTCTGGCGGGGTCGTGCCGCAGGTGCGGGGTCTCGTCCAGGACGAGGACGAGCGGGCCGGATGGCACCGCTTCCCCGCCCGGCCGGTGGACCAGCACGGGAAGGGATTCCACACCGCCCTCGAACGGCTGCCCGCCCTCGGACGGTCGTCCGGCTTCGGATGGTTGCGCGGCTTCGTGCTGCTGCGCGGCGTCGAGCGCCTGTGCCGCCGACGTCGCCGCCTCGGTGATCGGTCTCGCAGGGTCGATCGTGAAGCGGACCACGTCCCGTCTGCCGCCGCGCATGACGTGGAAGGCGAGATCCCGCTGGCCGGTGTGGTGATAGAGGAGGGCGCCCCAGGCCGCCAACACCTCCGGAACCCCCGCGTGCGGCGGGCACGCGACGGGGAACGGCCCCCGGCCGTGTCCTTCGAGCGTGTCCGGATCCGCGGAGTCCGAAAGCCATCCCAGCAGGTCACTCATGGGCGCGCCTTCCGTCGAGGACCCGGGCGAGGCCGCGCACCGTCGGGTTGAGATACAGCTCGCGCATCGGCAGGGCGGGAAGGCCCCGGTCACGCATGGACGCCGCCATCCGCATCGCGTAGAGCGAGTTGCCGCCGAGCTCGAAGAAGTTGTCGTCGAGGCCGACGGGCACGCCGAGCACCGACTCCCAGACCACGGCCAGCACGGCCGCGAGGTCACCCGCGGAACTCCCGCGGCCCTCCGCACCCGCCAGTCCTCCGCGGTCCTCCGCGCCTGGCAGTCCCTCGCGGTCCTCCGCGCCCCCAGGGCCCCCGGGTGCCTGCGCGGCCGGGACGTTCCTCGCGGAGGTCCGCGCCGGCCCGGCGGCGGGTGCGGGCAGCTCGCGGACGTCCAGCTTGCCGTTCGCGGTGAGCGGTAGCGCGGCCAGCGCCGTGACCGTGGTGGGCAGCATGTACTCGGGCAGCACCTTGGCGGCCCGCAGCCGCACCCCCGCCGTGTCGCCGCCGTCCAGCACGTCGTCCAGCACGCCGTCCAACACCACGTACGCGTCGATGCGCACCCCCGCGGCGTCGCCCGCCGGGTCGCCGCCCAGCACCACGGCCGCCGCCGTGACGGACGGGTCGTCCAGCAGGACGTTGCGGATCTCGTCCAGCTCGATGCGGAAGCCGCGGATCTTGACCTGGGTGTCGAGCCGGCCCAGGTGCTCCAGCCGGCCGTCGGGCAGCAGCCGCCCCCGATCACCGCTGCGGTACATGCGCCCGCCGGTGAACGGATCCGGCACGAAGCGCTGCGCGGTCAGCTCGGGACGTCCCAAGTACTCCAGGGCGACCCCCTCCCCGCCGACGTAGATCTCGCCGGGCACCCCACAGGGCAGCGGACGGCCACGCTCGTCCAGGACGTACAGGTGCCAGCCGGGCAGCGCGTGCCCCACCGACCGGGACCCGGCCATCGCCTCCCGGCGCGTCACGGTCTGTGCCGTCACGTGGACCGTGGTCTCCGTGATGCCGAACATGTTGACCAGGCGGCACCGGCTCTCGGGGTACCGGTCGAGCCAGTCCCGCAGCGGGCGGGCGTCCAGCGGTTCGCCGCCGAAGACCACCAGCCGGACCGCAAGCTGCTCGGCCCGGCGCCGGTCGGCCTCCATGAGCTGCGCGAACGCCGACGGGGTCTGGTTGAGTACGGTGACCTGCTCGCGTACCAGCAGCTGGTGGAACTCCTCCGGCGACCGGGAGACCCAGTAGGGCACCACGACCAGGCGGGCGCCGGTGAGCAGCGGCCCCCAGATCTCCCAGACGGAGAAGTCGAACGCGCTGGAGTGGAAGAGCGTCCAGGTGTCGCCGGGGCCGAGTCCGAAGTCGTCGCGGGTGGCCGACAGCAGGGCGACCACGTTGCGGTGCGGTACCACCACGCCCTTCGGGCGGCCGGTGGAGCCCGAGGTGTAGATGACGTACGCGGCCCCTTCGGGCCCACGCCGTCCCCCGCTCCCGTTCACCTGCCTGTCGTTCACGGAGCCGTCGTGCGCCGCGAGGCGTTCGGGCGGGACGACCCGGACATGCTCGCCGCCGGGGAAGTCCTCGTGTGCGACCACCACGCGCAGGGCCGCGTCCTGCGCCGTGAACGCCAGCCGGTCGGCCGGGTAGGCCGGGTCCATCGGCACGTAGACGGCGTCCGCCTTGAGCACGGCGAGCATGGTGACCACGAGGTCGAGCGAGCGATCGAGGCAGATGCCGACCCGCTCACCCGCGCGCACCCCCTCCGCGCGCAGCGCGGCGGCGTACCGGTCGGCTCGTTCGTCCAGTTCCGCGTAGGTCAGTGAGCGCCCCTCGCAGGTGAGCGCGACAGCGTCGGGGCGGGCCGCGGCGCGGGCCGCGAACACCTCGTCGATCCGCTCCGGCCGCCAGTCCAGTGGCCGCGCGGGGCGGCCGAGGGCGACGACCTGCTGCCGTTCGGGTTCGTCCAGCAGTTCGACGTCGGCGGGGATCAGGTCGTCGTGCGCGTCGACCAGCTGCTCGTACGCGCGGGCGACATGGCGGGCGAAGCGCCTGGCCGACTCCCCGTCCACCTCGGCGAGCCGATGGCGCACTTCCAGCCGGAGGCCGCCGTCGCCGGCGCGGACGGGCACGAGCGTGAGCGGGAACGGCGCGGTGTGGCACGGAAGGTACGTGCCGTCCTCGGCCGCCGGCCCGTCGCAGAGGAGGCCCGCCACCACCCGGCCTCCGGCTTCCGCGCAGAGTTCGGCGTACTGCCGCGAGTCGCACTGCCCGCCGTGACCGTCGAGGATCCGGGCGGCCTCGGCCACCAGCTCGGCCGTGCTGCGCATGCCTGACAGGTCCGGTGCCAGCAGCACCCCGGTGTCGAACGCCCCCAGCGTCCCTTCCGGCCGGGGGAGAGGGGCCAGCGCGCCGAGGACCGGGTTCTCCTGGTTCGCGTACCGTCCCAGGACCAGCCCGGCCGCCACCGCGACCGCGGCCCGCGCGTCCGCCGACCCGCGTATCGCCACGGTCACGGTGCCGGTGCGGTCACCTGCGGCGTCGTCGCCGGTTGCCCACTCAATGCGTCCCGAATAGTCCGCCTCGCGCCACCGTTTGAGCGTCTCGGTGTCAGCGACGGGAGTGCGGTCCGCCTTGGCGAAGGTGAACCGGTCGTGTGGCGCGCGTCCGGTGAGGACGTCGGCCACCGCCCGCAGCGACAGGGGGTCGAGGTTCGCCCGGTGCGCGGCGAGGACGAGGTCGGCGGGGCCGTCCGCGTACTGCAGCAGCACGGCGCGCAGCACGGGCCCCTCCACGCGCAGGGACCGGTGCGTCTCGGACTCGAGCCGGCGGCACGCCGTCGGGGAGTCGCCGGCAGCCGGAACGCGCTCGGCCCAGAGCCGGGGCGACCGGTCGGCGGCCGCACCCCACCAGGCGCGGGCCGCGTCGTCGAGGACGCGGGCCATCCGGACGGCGTCGGCCCCGTCGGGCAGCCTGACGCGCCAGGTGTGGCAGTGCGCGGATGGTGGGCGGTCGGCCGGGATGAGAGGAGTGGGGGAATCGGTTCGGGGCACGCGTGATCTCCAGAGCAGGAGTGGTCCGAAGTGGCAGGACGGCCCGGTGAGCGCGAGTCGGCGCGGGCGTGGGGCCGCGGGCGTGGTCCGCGGGTGTTGTTCCGAGGGCGTGGGTCCGAGGGCGTGGGTCAGCGTGCTGTGAAGCCTCCGTCGACCGTGAGCACGCTGCCGGTGACCTGCCGGGATTCGTCAGAGGCCAGCCATACGGCGGCCGAGGCGATGTCGTCGGGCTCGATGAGGGCGTTCATGGGCTGGGCCTGGACGAAGGTCTCCTCGTGCTCGCCGACCGGGACGTCGAGAGAGCGCGCGATCTCCGACAGCATCCGGCCCTCGACCTGCGAGTCGTCGCGGACCGAACCGGGACACAGCGCGTTCACCCTGACCTTGCGCGGGGCGTAGTCGAGCGCGGCCGCCTTGGTCAGGCCGACGAGACCGTGCTTGGCGGCCACGTACCCGGCGAAGTGCCGGTAGCCGACCAGGCCGGCGGTCGAGGCGATGTTGACGATGCTGCCTGAGCGCTGCTCGACCATGAGCCGGCCCACCGCGCGGATGGCGCGCCAGGCGCCCGAGAGGTCGACGTCGATCATCAGCTGCCACTCGTCCTCGTCGATCTCGTGCGTCACCTTGCCGGACGGCGCGGCGATGCCCGCGTTGTTGACGAGGACGTCGACGCGGCCGAAGCGCTCGACCGCCACGGACACCGCGGCCTCGATGTCGCGTGTCTCCCGCACGTCCGCCTGCCTGGCCAGGACGGACACGCCCGACTCCCGGCAGAGCTCCGCCGTGTACTCCAGCTGGCTCAGCGAACCCAGCGGATACGGCACCCCGGGCAGGTCGTGCCCGACGTCGAGCAGCACCAGGTCGGCTCCCTCCCGCGCGAACGCCAGGGCACTGGCACGTCCGAGACCGCGGGCCGCGCCGGTGATGACGGCGGTCTTCCCCGACAGGCGCATCGTCACCGTGCTTCCGGCGTCTCGAGCTCGGCGCCGATCAGCCGTAGCAGCGAGGCGGGGTCGTCGGCCAGGTACATGTGGCCGCCGTCGAGCTCGGCCGTGCTGAACCCGGCCGTGGTGGCCTGCGCCCACTGGGCGATCTGGTCCGCGTCCACCAGCTCGTCGTCGCGGCCCCGCAGCGAGGTGATCGGCGTGGACAGCGGCTTGTCGGACGCGGGCCGGTAGTTCTCGTGCATCTCGACGTCCGCGCGCAGCATGGGCAGCAACAGCGCCCGCATCTCCGGGTTCTCAAGGGCCGGATGCGCGTATCCGGCGAACCGCCGGACCTGCGCCAGGAAGCCGTCGTCGTCCAGGCCGGTGGCCCGGCTCTCCCGCCCGTTCCACGGCCCCGGAGAGCCGCTCACGAACAGGCGGGCCAGCCGGATCCCGTTCACACCGCCGAGCCGGTACGCCAGCTCGAACGCGAGCACCGCCCCGAGGCTGTGCCCGAAGAGCGCCACCCGGGCATCGCCGCCGAGCTGGTCCAGGACCTGGGAGCACGCGTCCTCGGTGGCGCGTGCGACCTCGGTGTGCGGAGAGTCGACGAAGCGCTCCTCGCGGCCGGGCAACTGCACCGGCAGGATGGTCAATCCCTCGGGCGCGTACCGCTGCCACCCCTTGAAGAAGGACGCACCGGCACCGGCGAAAGGCAGGCATATGAGGTACGTGGGTTCCATGAAGCGAGCTGCTCCGTTCCATCGTCCAGAGGCTGCGAACCCGTGAGTGTTCGCATGGGCCTCCCCTTGGCGGGCCCTCCGCCGAGAATCATGGGAGACAGTTCGGCTGGGCGTCGTCGACCAGCCGGCCCAGCGCGTGTCGGGTCACGCACAGGGCTCATGAAGCATCCAGGTTTGGCGCATGCGACACGGCCATCGCGAAACGTCGCCAAACGTAAGCACTTCGGATCAGTGCGGTCAAGATCCGAAACAGGCCATTGTTGTGTATATCACATACGTGCCCGGGCGTTATGGGACAGTCCGAAAGTCGTCGGCGAGGAGATCGCGAGCCGCGGCCGGGGAGCCCGCCGACCGGGCCGCATGGCTCGTCGAGCCGGGCCGCGCGCCTCCCAGCAGCCCCTATGTGGGCGGGGACGCCACTCGCGAGCATCACCCCCGGCTGCTTCCACCAGGGGGCGGGTTGCCCCAGATGTAACGATCGCTAGCAGAACGTCCCCATGCGGTGTCACAATGTGGACGGCGTAGCGATCATGCTCGCATGACCGCGATTCCTCGCAGCCGCGAACGCCGAACGAACGCTGGGAGAACGCTGGACGGGACCGGCATGAGGGGGGCGGCGTCGTGTATGTGAGGCGGAGAGCTTCGGAGTGCAAGAGGGGGACGCATATGGCCCAAGGAACCGAGAGGGTGCCAGGCGATCAAGTGACCGCAGCGGTCGAAGCGCGCGCGATCCTGGCCATGCCCGATCTCCACCTGCGCGTTCGGCATCGGCTGTGTCGGCAGCTCTCTCCCGTAGCAGGGATGAAGATCATCCCCCTTGGGAGGGGACGTGATTAACAACCTGCATGACCTCGTCATGACGGTCTATCGCGCCCACAAGGCTGTGGGCAGCGAGGCGGACCAGCAGAAGCTGGAACTGATGGCCGCCGCGTGCAAGAAGCTTGCCGCTGACCTGAAGACCGTTGGAGACGACCACATCGACCCGGCCGTGGAGAGAGGCCGGAGCAACTGGTCCGGTGAAGCGTCCAAGCACTACGACGAGATGGTCAGCGCATACTTCGACCCGCGCGAGCGCAAAGAGACGATCAAGAACCTGGGCCATGTGGCCGAAGTGCTCGGCCTGGCGCGGGAAGCGAGTCGCCAGACCCAGCATGCGTACGCGGAGTTGAAGAAGTCGCTCATCGAGACGGCACTGCTCCTCGCGGGCATGTCCGTGATGGCAGGGCCCGCGGGCAGGATCTGGGCACGGATCAAAGAGTGCCAGATTGTCGTCAAGGGCGGGGCGGTTGCGTCGTCCATCATGCTGCGACTGGGCGCGTTCCTCCAGCGGGTCGGGGTACCTCTGGAAAAGATCACCGAGATCTTGGCCAAGGGCAAGCGCCTGTCAATCTTCAGTCCGACCAAGCTTGCCAGCAACCTCCGGCTGGGGACGGTAAACGCCGAGGGAATTGCGGTGCCCCTCACGGGCATGTCGGACGGCAAGATGGCCTGGACGGCCTTCAAGGGCATGACCAAGCTGTTCGGCATCAACTTGGCCGGCAACTTCATGTACGTCGGGCTCGGCCGCCTTATGAAGGGCCAGTCGTTCATCGCGCCGTTCGGCCTCGGCTATGCGGAGATGGTCAATACCTCAGCGATTTCCATGGCTTTCCCGTACGGCAGCCTCGGATTCAAGAAGCTGTACCAGAAGTACGGGCTTTGGGCATACTTCGGCGCAGGGGCCTCGACGGGCATGACCTCCACGTACGTGAACGACAGACTTGAAAACAAGTCGGCGGGCCAGACCGCCTGGGATATGTTCAAGGTGGGACTTCTGAACGGTGGCTGGAATGCCGGCACGAAGGGGTTCCTCAACTGGATCAATCTCAAGGGTCGATTCCCCAATCTGAAGGACAATCAGATCGACCAGATTCAGCAAGGGGTCAGCTCCTTCGGCGCGATCGCTCCTGGCACGTTGGTACGCAACGCCCCGCCGCCCATCGGCGTCCCGTACAAGACGCCCCCCGACCCGGTGCAGATCGATGTGAGCGCGCCCCCGTCGCACAACATCCCACCGGACCGACTTTTCGGCCACGATCCCGGGCCGTCTGTGGTCCTGCAAGCGCCGAGCCAGGTCGGGGCGGGGGAGACGCTGGCGAGCATCGCGCAGAGGGTGTACGGCGACGAAAGCCGCTGGCGCGAAATCTACAACGTCAACCGTGACCTCATCGGGCCGAACCCCGATGACCTGAAACCTGGTATGTCCTTGAAAATTCCGAAGTGAGTTCTTCGGGGATTCTCGCAAGTTGGGCACTCGATACGACCTGGGTGTGCACAGCCGTTGACAGGAGGATGCGATGACAGGTGAGAGCGGCGGTTTCGGGTACTCGTCGGGAGACATGCATACGGGCGGGAAGGCGGTCGACGACACGACGAACCTCCTGGGCAAGCCGAAAGTGGATTTCGAGAACGGCGCCCAGCGGTCGAAAACCTGCTTCGGCCTGGTGCCCGAGGGTTCGGAGAAACTGGCCAAAGATTACGACGGTTTCTACACCAACACCATGGAGTGGATGCAAGCCTTGCAGTCCAACATCGGGAGCGCGGGGCTGACGATGGTGCAGAGCAAGCACAACTACGACAACGCCGTCCGGCCGGAATGACGGTCGGCGGATGAAGGAGGGAGCATGTATCCCGGCGATCCTGAAACCTTCCGTCTGGACGACCTGAACCAGATCACGGAGCGGGCGGAGCAAACACAGCGGCGCCTGACCAGCGCGGCAAGCGAGATCCAGGGGATCAACGGTGTCGGCGAGAGCGCGGACGGCAGGATCCAGGCGCGCACCGATGCCAACGGACGACTCATCGAGGTGACACTCGATCCGCGCGCCATGAAGATGAGCAGCCAGGACCTGGGCGAGGAGATCACGCTCGCGGTGCGGCGCGCGTGGGACGACGGCGAGGCGCGGCGCGAGCAGCTCATGCGCGACGCCGTCGGCGAGCTGCCGCCGACCCCTGACGAGGCCATAGAGCGGTTCGACGAGATTCTGCACTCCTTCAACCGTGCCATGAACGAACGAGACGACCGGATCGACCAGATCATCCGAGATATCGACCAGCGCTAGGCGGCGAACCCCGCGGGGATGAGCGGCCCGACCCGTGTGCGCGGGGCGGTGCGGGCCGTCCTCGACCCACAGCCGGTGTAGCAGCGCGACTGGCCGGAAGGCAGTCGCGGTGGTCAGCGACCCCGGAGGTACGCCGGGGCCGCATGGTCGTCGACGAGGTTCACCAGGCTGACGCCTGGGTGCCCCCATCGGGAGGCTCCGCCGTCATTTCGGCATGTCGACATAGTCGCGAGACGCTTCCAGGGAAGGACTCGCGCCCATGACGATCTCTCTTGACACCACTCGCTACACGGTCGGCATGGCTACGAGCGCCGCCGACGTGCAAGCCGCCCAGCGGCTTCGCTACGAGGTCTTCGGCGAGGAGATGGGGGCGCGGCTCGACAGCCCGGTCTCCGGCCTCGACGTCGACGGGTTCGACGCCTACTGCGACCACCTTCTGGTCCGCGACCGCGACCGGGTGGTCGGCACCTACCGGCTGCTCCCTCCGGGCCGCAGGGACCGGCTGTACTCCGACGGTGAATTCGATCTCGGCAACCTCGCGGCCCTCCGGAAGGACCTGGTCGAGGTGGGCCGCTCCTGCGTGCACCCCGATCACCGGGACGGCGCGGTGGTCGCCCTGATGTGGGCGGGCATCGCGCGCTACATGGTGACCGGCGGCCACCAGTGGCTGGCGGGCTGCTGCTCGGTGCCCCTCGACGACGGGGGCGCGCTCGCGGCCGGGGTCGCCGAGCGGGTGCCGGTGGGCCCGAAGGAGTATCGCGTCACGCCGCACGTCCCGTGGCGTGACCAGGGCGCGGCCCGTCCCAGGCGGTTCGTGCTGCCGGCTCTGCTCCGCGGCTACCTGCGGCTGGGCTCCTGGGTGTGCGGGGCGCCCGCGCACGACCGGGACTTCGGCACCGCCGACTTCTTCGTGCTGCTCTCGATGGCCAACGTGAACACCCGCTACCTGCGGCACTTCCTGGGAGAGCCGCTTTGACATCCTCCCCCGCCTGAAGGCCGGGGATTCCAACAGCAACTACCTCACGAGGAGGAGGTCGCGTTGAGGTTCACGGTTCACCGGCCCGCCCAGCGGCAGGCCTCCCCGCGCAGCAACCGCATGCCCTGCGGCCGTATCCCGGATGTTCCTGGCCGCGTTGACATCGGCGTCGTCCTGCCACCCACAGGCGACACAACCGAACCGAGATTGGCTCTCTCTCGATCCAGCCGCGATGTTCCCGCAGGCGTTGCAGGTCTGCGACGTGTAACGCGGGTCGACCTTGACGACCCGGCCGGCAGCCTTGTGCTCCAACCGGGTCACCAGCAGCCCCCACCCGCTCGCGAGGATGGCCCGGTTGAGCCCCGCCTTCTGCCGGACGTTACGCCCCGGCTCGGCGAGCGTGCCCTTGGCCGACCGGGTCATGCCGCAGATGTTGAGGTCTTCGACGGCGATCACATCGAAGCGGCGGGCCAGATCGGTGCTGGTCTTCTCCACCCAGTCCTTGCGCCGGTCTGTCTCACGCACCTTCAGACGCGCGATGGCGGTCTTGACCTTGCCGCGCCGGTGAGATCCGCGCTTGGCCCGGGCGAACTTGCGCAGGAGCCGCTTCAGCCGGGCCTTCTCCGTTTCGCGCAGGGTCGGCGCGTTCAGGATCTGCCCCGTCGGCAAGGCCGCCGATGCGGCCACGCCTCGATCCACACCCACCGTCTCGCCCGTACAGGGGGCGGGGATCGGGTCGGGAATGGCAGCGAACGCGACATGCCAGCGGCCCGCCGCATCACGGGTGACCCGAAAGGACCTCACCCCATCGGGCACCGGACGAGACCAGCGAAACCGCACCCACCCCACCTTCGGAACCCTCACCTCGCCCACATTCCGGGACACTCGGCGCACATCACCGGGCTTCACTGCGACGATCCGGAACCCTTCACCCCGCCCGCGCCTGCGGAAGGCAGGCCGCCGATGCGTCCCGCCGAAGAAGTTCGCCATCGCCTGCGCGAAGTCCTTCAACGCCTGCTGCTGCACCACGATCGGCCCAGCCCGCAGCCACGCGAACTCCGCCCGCGCCTCGGTCAACTGCCTGCACTGCTCAGCGAAGCCAGGCGCACTCTGACGCCCCGGCCGCCAATACGCATGCTGCTCCACAGCAAGATTCCACACATACCGGGCATGCCCGCAATGCTCCACCAGCACCTGCTCCTGGGCAGGCGTCGGCTGGAGCCGGTAGCGGGACACGCCGATCAACCTACCGACCACCACCGACAAAACCAGGAGACCACAGTGCCCGACCGTTCCGCCTCTCCTCCCCGCCCTGAAAGGGGAGACATCCAGGCTGTGGGTACGCTGTGAGGACGGTCGCGGGCCGCCTCGTGGAGCTCAATCCCTGGCTGCGGATGGGGCCGTGCTCTCCCGAGGCGTGCGTGGAGGCCCCGCTGGACGTCGCCGGGTTCTTCCGCCGCGTGACACGGCTCGTCGCGGCGTTCCTGGTGCTGCTCGCGGGCGTCCCGGTCGCTGTCGCGGCTCGCTGGATGCGCGCGGCGTGGCGGGCGAAGGTCACGAAGGTGTGGGCGAGGCTGCTGCTGTGCGCGCTCGGCATCGGAGTCGAGGTCGCGGCCGCCTCCGGCACGGAGTCGCAGGTGGACGAGCCGGGAGGAGTCCTGCTCGTGGCCAACCACGTGTCGTGGCTCGACCCGCTGGTCATGGCGGCCACGATGCCGTCGCGTCCGCTGGCGAAGCGGGAGATCGCCGACTGGCCCGTCATCCGGACGCTGGTGGCGGGCGCCGGGGCGCTGTTCATCGACAGGGAGCGGCTTTCCGCACTGCCGTCGGCCGTCGCGGCGGTCGCGGACGCTCTCAGGGCGGGCGACACGGTGGTCGCCTTTCCGGAGGGCACCACGTGGTGCGGGCGCGGGATGGGAGAGTTCCGCCCGGCCGTGTTCCAGGCGGCGATCGACGCGGGTGCCGCGGTGCGCCCGGCGACGCTGCGCTACCGCGAGGGGGAGGCGACGTCGACCCGCGGCTCCTACGTGGGGAACGACTCGCTGCTCGCCTCCTTCCTGCGGGTGGCGGCGACCCGGAACCTGGTCGTCGAGGTCACCCTGCTCGCTCCCGTAAAGGTCGCACCCACCGGGAGGCGGCAGGAGGCGCGCGCGGCGCTGACCAGGCTCGCCGAGGCCCAGGTGCGGGCCGGCGTCGAACGTCCGGAGGAGCGGGCGGAGCGCGACGGCCGCGGCTGCGCGAACGTCCGGGTGGAGGTCCCCCACACGGTGACCGTGCCCGCGTGAGGCTGCCGAGTGGCAGGTGCCCGCCCGGATGACCGGGCGGGCACCTTGATCGGCTCGGATCGGGAGGGTCAGGTCAGAACAGCCCTCCGAGACCGCCGAAGAAGTCGTCCAGGCCGCTCTGGTCGAAGTAACGGATGACACGGAACGTGCTGTCGGCGACCGTGCCGGTCTTCGTCTCGGGCGGTTCCAGCGACTCCGGCTTGTAGTCCTGTCTCATGCCCTGGCCCGAGCCCGAGGGCCGGGTCAGGTTCGGTGGCGGTGGCCCGTCCGGGTACATCTTCCCGTTGCGGAACACCGTGACGGACTGCGTCGGCTGTGACACGCCGTTGTTGCCGTACACCTGCCCGGGGCGCGCGGCGGGCGAGCGGGTCACCTTGGGTGGTGACTGCCGTTGGGCCGCCCGGTGGCTGGTCGGCCGGTGGGCAGGGCGCGGACGGTTGGCTCCCCTGGTCGTCGTCGCCCTCCGCACGCGCCCGCCGGTGGCCTGCCGCACGTGCCTCGAGGTCCGCCTCGCGGTCTTCTTGGCCTGGCGTGCGGCCTTGGCGGCTCTGCGCTTGCGCGCCGCTTCGGCGGCCTTCTTGCGCGCCTGCTCCGCCTTCTTCTTGGCCTCCGCCGCCTTCTTCCTCCTGGCGAGCTCCTTCGCCTTCTTCTTGGCCTCCTCCCGGGCCTTCTTCTTGGCTGCGGCGATGGCCCTCTTCCTGGCCTCCTCCCGGGCCTTCCGCTTGGCCGCGGCGATGGCGCGCTGCCTGGCGAGCCGGATGGCGGCCCGCCTGGCCGCCTGCTGGGCGAGCTTCCTGGCCAGCGCCCGCGCCGCGATCCTGGCCACCACGGCGGCGACGATCCACACCCACTGCCCGTCGGCGTCGCTCATGGTGACGGGGCTGTTGTTGGCGTAGGCGTAGGCGTTGAGCTGCTGCGGGTCCTCCTCGTCGATGACGGGGTCGACGGACAGGAACCGCCCGTTCCTGGGGTCGTACTCGCGGGCGCCGAGCTGGACCAGCCCGATCGAGTGGTCCTGGACGCCGCCGACGAACCCGCGCTGGCCCGGCCACCACGGCGGCGGGGAGCCGCGATCCTCGCCGAACGGCGTCGTCCTGCGGAGGGCGACGTCGCCGTTGCCGGCGTTGACGGCGGCCTGCGCCGTGCCCTGGTGGTCGGAGGCCAGGAAGTAGACCTGGTTGTCGGGCGTGCGCACCGCCACCGGCTCGCCGTTGATGGTGTAGTAGCGGGTGCACTCGACGACGTCCTTGGCGTTGTCGAGCCGCAGCTCCATGTCGTCGACGTAGAGCGTCGAGTCCGTCGGCGTCTTGCGCAGCAGCCGCTCGCCGTCGGCGTCGTAGACGAACGACGTGGTCTTGCCCGCTTCGGTCACCGACTCGAGGTTGCCCTCGGAGTCCCAGACCAGGCTCTGGTCGGCGGTTCCGACCGTGCGCCTGGTGGTGTTGCCCGCTTCGTCGTAGCCGAACGTGTCCGTCCCCACGGACTGGACGGCGTGCGGCTGCTTCTCGCCGGGCTTGGGGTAGACGGAGGAGCGGACCGACTCGGCCCGGCCGCCGAACGCGTGCTGGGTCTCCTTGATCCGGTTGCCCGTGAGGTCGTAGGCGTAGCTGGTCGCGTACGGCGCCACGCCGCCGATCTTGTCGGACTGCGGGGAGCCGCCGGCGCAGTCGTCGGTAGCCGTCCACGCCGAGGTCAGGCGGCGCAGATGGTCGTAGGTGAAGCACTGGGTGTCCCTCGACTGGCCGCCCGCCATGTCGGTGATCTTGGTGATGTTGCCGACGGGGTCGTAGGTGTAGTTCAGATCCAGGTCGCTCGCCGGGGCGGACTCGCGGTCCAGCCGCGTCCGGGTCAGCCGCTGGGTGGTCTCGTCGTGGGTGAAGGTGAGCCAGCTCTTCTTGCCGCCCGTGCTCAGCTCGTACTGCAGGGTCTCGCCGAGCTTGGAGTACCGGGCGGCCGTGACGTACGACGACAGCCCGCTGACCTTGGTCGGCTGGCTCAGCTCGTCGTAGGTGTAGACGACCGACTCGTCGGCCAGCCCGCCCGCGGCCGGGAAGCTGACCGACTGGACCTGGTCGTCGAGGGTGTAGCGGGTGTTGAGCACGTACGACCCGGCCAGCTTGCCTTCACGCGCCGGGACGGTGACGGTCTCCCGCAGGGCGCGGTAGTCGATGTCGATCGCGTTGATCTCGGCCTTGTACGCCTGGCCGCCGACGTAGCGGATGCTGGCGTTCTGGTGCCCCTTGGCCAGCCCGTCGTACCTCCACTCCGCGAGCAGCGGGCCGTCCTTGGAGCCCTCGTGCGTCTCCACCTTGCGGCCCAGCGCGTCGTAGACGTACGCGAGGGTCTTGCCGCGCGCGTCGGTGGAGGTCAGCATCTCGTCGGCGTCGTTGTAGGTGAACGTGGTGACGCCCTTGTCGGGGTCCTCGGTCCTGATCTCCCGGCCGCGCAGGTCGTAGGCGTGCCGCCACACGTTGCCGGCGGGGTCGGTCACGCTGGCCAGCCTGCCCGCGGTGTCGTAGGTGTACCTGGTCGAGTCGTACTCGCCGGTCGGCGTGGCGCCCTTGTACTGGCGCAGCTCGATGAGCCGGTCCTCGGCGTCGCCGATGCGGGTGACGGCGGTGCCGCCCGGGGGAGGCGTGATGTGCGCCCGGTCGCCCTGCTGCTGGACCGAGGCCCGCCACTTCTCCGCGCCCTTGGCCCGCAGGATCTGCGCGTTCACCTCGCCGGCCCCGTCGTAGACGTAGCCGAGCTGGCTGGGCACGTCCGCGTCGGCCACCCCGAGCAGGTCGGTGGACGGCTCGCCGGGGCTGAAGTAGCCGCTGTTGCTCTTGGCCACCTCGCCGAACGAGTTGTAGAAGGTGTCGGTGATCGTGCGCCCGTCGCGCAGCGCGGGGTCCTGGGTCTGGTCGTCGCGCGGCGCGGGCTCCTGGGTCTGCCGCTCGCGCAGCAGGCCGTCGTAGAGCTCGTGGCTGGTGGCGTAGCCGCCGTCGCCCCGCAGCGTCTTGGTGGTGACGACGTTCGGGCCGTCGGTGCGCGTCAGGTAGGAGTACTCGGTGTTGGGCGACTGGCCCGCCGCCTTGCTCCGGTCGCCCTGCCACACCTTGACGACCCGGCCGAGCGCGTCGTACTCCGTGTCGGTGCGGCGGTTGTTGGCGTCGATCTCGGCCACCGGCTCGCCCCACGCCGGTTCGAGGAGGGTGCGTTCCTCGTGCCCGAGGGCGTTGGTCTCCTTGACCTCGGTCGCCGGGGCGCCGGAGGCCGGCGTGTAGGTGGTGGTGACCTTGGTGCCGACGGCGTCGGTCTCGCTGACGGTGCGCCCGTAGGCGTCGTACGTCAGGGTGGAGTCGGTGACGGTCGTGCCGTCGCCGGACACGACCTCCTGGATCGTGGTGACGTCGCCCTTGACCGGCCCCTGGCCGAACGGGCCGTTGTCGTACTGCACCCGCTCGTCGGAGATCACGTCATCGGCGGCCAGCTTGGCCACGGCGGTGCCGCACCCCGCGGCGACCTTCTGGATCCTGCTGGTGTAGTCGAGCATCCAGGCCGTGCTGTTGCGGGCGTAGGTGTAGCGCGTGCACTGGTCGTCGTCGGCGGTCGCCAGGTCGCCCTGCTCGTCCACCTGGGTGACCAGGCCGTGCTCGTCGTAGGAGCGGGTCTCTCCGGTGCGCCGCCACTTGCCGCCCTCCAGGGCCGTGCGGGTGACCGTCGACTTGTCCTCAACGATGTACGCGGTCTTGGTGACGCCGACCTGGGTGGACTCGGCGGTCTTCAGCGACCACGGCTCCTCTGCCGTGGCGGCCAGGATCGCCCCGCCGTCGCCGTCGTACAGGATCTCCTCCCGTTCGACGCCGGCCAGCTGGTCGAGGTCGTCGAGCTTGCCGCCCTCGGAGTCCACGACCTGCGCGCTGCGCTTGGAGCCGTCGGCCAGGCGGTCTCCGTCCATGCCGCGGAAGTACCTGAACTCGGTGAGCGTCCGCTTGCTGTCCTGCCCGTCGCCCTGCCGGACGCGCACCCTGCCGAACCCGCGCCAGTCGGCCCAGGTGCGGTGCTCGGGCTTCACCAGGATGTTGTCGGCGTAATGCCAGGCGGCTCCGTCGAGGTACTCGTAGTCGGTGACCACCCACGGCGACCCGGCGACCCGGTCCACCTCGACGGTCTGCTTCACGACGTACTTGTGGAACCAGTCGTTGACCTCGGCCTCGTTCGGAGGCGCCCAGCGCTGCGGGAAGCAGAGCCGGGTGTTGCGGTCGGCGGCCGGCACGTCTCCCGGCTTGCAGTCGGCGGGGGCGTAGTTGACCCGCAGCTCCCCGCCGGTCTCGTTGCCGACCGTCTGGACCCGCCACTTGACCAGCGGCGGGCGGCCCTCGTTCGCGTCCACCCTGTTGGGCAGCTGCACGCCGGTGAAGGTGATCTTCGGCAGCGTGATGGTGCCGCCCACGTGGCCGCTCTGCTGGAGGGACGCCAGCCAGAGCGCGGGGCTGAGCCCGTCACCCGACGCGGGGAAGGACTGTGTCAGCGTCCAGGAGTCGACCGCGCAGTAGGGCTGGCCCGAGCACTTGGCGGTGTCGGTGTTCAGCACCTGCGTGGTGACCTTCGCCAGCCGCTTGCGGGTGAAGAACGTCGGCGCCAGCCGGTCGGTGCACCTCTCTCCGGAGCCGCAGACCTGGTCGAAGGGGACGTCCGGCCAGTGGCTCGCCGTCTCCTTCTTCAGCTGGTCGGGGGCGCAGGTGACCGTTCCGCCGGGCACGCATCGCTCGGCCACGTCGAAGACCACGCGGGCCGCCGGGGACCTGGTGAACAGCTCGCCCTGGAGGTAGCCGTAGTCGATCCGGGTCAGGTAGCCGCCGCGCATGTACTCGGTGCCCAGCTCGGGCTTCATGGTGCGGCCGTAGAAGTTCTTCTCGACCTCGTACCAGTAGGTGATGGCGTTGCCGTGCGTGTCGACCGCCAGGTCGAGGTTCCACCGGTACGCCTGACGGCACCAGGCCGCCGCCTTGTCGCTGTTGTAGCAGGGCTCGCCGCTGTTGTTGCCGAACACCGGCGTCGTCCACGTGGACTTCGTCTCCGGCTTGCCCGACACCCAGCCGGGCAGGCGGTTGAGCCCGAAACTGTACTGGGTGCCGTCGGCGGTCGTGACCCGCCAGTACTCCCCGTCGTTGTCGCCGTTGACGGCCCCCTTCAGGTACTCGACCCGGGTCCCGTCATCGTGCTTGGGCCGCCACTGCTTGGTCGTGGCGTCCTTGACCAGCTCCACGGCCGAGTTGCCCAGGGCCAGCGTCGCGTTCTCCTGATCCCAGCACAGGTCACCGGTCTTCTTCCCGTCCAGCATGCAGGACTTGTACCGGCGCTCGATGTAGCCGCCGGGGTTCAGCTCGAACCCCTCGCCCACCCAGGAGGCCTGGTTGTTGGTGGAGGCGGTGCGGCCGTCCACGCTCTGCGAGGAGTAGGCGATCGACATCTCGGGCTCGTCGCCGCCCAGCGCGGGCGGCGCCCGCAGCTCGTAGCTCCAGCTGAAGTCGCCCGACTGGGCGCCGACGCTCCAGTCGGCCGAGGGCGCCAGCGACGTGGCCGCATGGTCGCCCGACGGGCCGGACGCGGCGGCGGTCACCGCGTACAGCGCGGGCAGGTCGACGTCGGCGGTCAGCGTGCCCGCCTTCGTGTCGTTGTCGCCGGGCACCGGCTCCGGTTGTGGGCAGGCCGCCCCGGACGCGGCGGCGGTCAGGGCGCACTCGTCCAGCCGCACCATCCGCAGCCTGGCGCCGTAGTCGCCGCCGAAGGCGTAGCGGAACGCGGAGTAGTCGATCTCCAGGCGGGTCTTGCCGGACTTGGCCGCTATGCCCTGCCCCGGCGACACCCGCATCGCCAGGCCGAGCAGGCCGGTCGGCGCAGTGTCGAGCAGTTCGACGCGGACCCGCTCGGGTGTGGCCGCCTTGGCCGCCGCCTTCTGCTCGGCGAGCCGCACCGGGAAGCCGGCGGCCAGGGAGTGCGTCTTGCCGGTCGCGTCCAGCTCGACGGCCTGCGGTTTCGGCCAGGTGACGCCGGGCGGCGCCGTCCACGCCTGCTTCTCCGCCGGGTCGGCCGACTTGGGCAGCACCGGCACCGGCCGCCCGCGAACCGGGGCCTCGTTGCGCACCGCCGGGGCGGAGCGTGCCGCCGCGCTCGCGGGCATCGCGTACGCCAGCGGCGCGACCATGACGACGGCCAGCATGGCCGCCAGCCGCCGAGGCCACGACGACGGGCGTGCTGGTAGCTGAAAACGATTCCAGTAGGTTTCCGGCAGGTCTAACTCACTCGGTACATCCATTGATCTCACCCAATCTGTGGGACGAGTCGGGACTACTGGGCGGCTAGTTGGGCGATCTGTTCGGCGCTGAGCACGCCGTCATAGGTGCGGACGTCGTCGACGGTCCCCGGCCAGTAGCAGGTGAAGGCTCCGGCGGTCTTGGTACGGCCCAGTTGCAGCGGGCCGAGGGCGTTCCAGGCGCTCACGTGGTTGGCGACGGTGCCGGCGGACAGCCGCCCGTTGACGTAGATGCGCAGCTCACCCTGCAGGGGGTCGTACACCCCGGCCACATGGGTCCACTCCATCGGCGCAGGGACGGAGTCGGAGCGCGTGCGCACCAGCGCGGCCGTGTCGGTGTCGGCCGCGGCCATGCCCAGCGCCCACCGCCCCTGCTCCTTGTCGTAACCCAGCTGGAAGCCGCTGGCCCTGGTGCCGGACTGGGAGACGACGGCGGTGTCGCGGGTGGGCAGGTAGTCGAGCTGCGTCCAGGCGGCGACGGTGAACCCGGCCGTGGTGTTGACGGCGGGCGTGGGGGCCTGCGCGTGGCCGCTGACGCCGTCGAGCGCGAGCGCGCCGTCCAGCCAGCCCGCGGTCCAGGTGGCGCCGCCGGCCAGCGTCGCGGCCGAGGCCCGGCCCGAGGAGTCGGCGGCGGCGGTTCCGGTGTCCTCGTCCAGTTTCCAGTGCCCGACGAGCGTCGCCGCGCTGTTCACCAGGTCGGCCACCTCGTCGGCGAACATCGCCCGGCCGTACACGCGCACCTCGTCGAGGTCGCCCGGCCAGAAGTCGGCCGCCGCCCCGCCGGCCTTCGACCGGCCGATCGCCAGGGACCCGGTCGCGTCCCACGGCTGGGTGAACGGGACCGTCGACTCCAGGCGGCCGTTGACGTACAGCGACAGCTCTCCGGCGGCCGCGTCGTACACGCCGGCGAGATGGGTCCACTCGCCGAGCCTCGGCGCGGTCACCGACAGCGCGCGCACGACCGGCGCTCCGTCGGCGTCCGCGGTTGCACGGCTCAGCGCCCAGCGGTTCTCGGCTTTGGCGTACTGCAAGGAGAAGCCCGCGGTGCGCCCGCCGTCCTGGCTGACCGCCGCCGCGGTGGCGTTCGCGCTGGTAAGGCGCGCCCAGGCGGCGACGGCGAAGTTGCGCTGGGTGGACACGACGGGGCCGGTGGTCTGCGCGTGGCCGCCGGCGCCGTCGAGCCGCAGACCCAGGCCGGTCCGGCCGGTGGTCCAGGTGGCCTGGCCGGTCAGGGTGGCCTGGTGGGCGCCCGCGCGGTCGGCGGCCACGGTGCCCTGCCCGTCGTCGAGCGTCCAGTGCCCGTCAGGGCCGGTGCCCCCGTTGACGTTGAAGAGGTAGGTGCGGATCGGGCCCTGCTGGCCCGCGTGGTCCTTGCTGCGCACCGACAGCACGTTCGGGCCGTCGTGGCGCGGGGTGAGCTGGATCGTCGCCGAGCCGTCCTGACCGGCGGCGACCTCCGACTTCGGCGCGGTGTCCAGCCCGTAGACGTAACCGGCGACGTCGGAGACGCCGTTGGGCGTGAAGGCGAACGAGCCGGACCGGCCGACGCCGTCGCTCCAGCCGCCCTCGGGGTACTGGGACGAGGTCACCCCCGGCTCCCTGCCGGGCGCCGAGGCGTCGACGGTCGCCTCGCACCAGGGGCTCCACGCGCTGGTGGTCTTGCCGTCCTCCGCGCGGACCCGCCAGCGGATCATCGCGCCGTCCGCGTAGGCGCCCTGTGGGACGAGCGTGTAGAAGGCGCTGCCCGTCCCCTGCAGCGCGGTGACGTTCTCGCCCACCTTCGTGCCGGCGGCGTTCCACCACTCGAACCGGCCCATGACCGAGTTGTCGGCGTCACGCAGCTTCGCCCACAGCTTCGGCGTGGAGCCGCCGATGACCGGCCGCCCGTCGCCGGAGACACAGCCGCCTCCCGGGTCCGACCAGAGGTCGGCGGCCGTGGGGACGTCAGGGTAGGAGTTGTACTCGATCACCAGGCTCGGGTTGTTCTTGAACTTCTTCCAGCCGTAGACGTCCGTCTCGCTCGTGGCCCTGAGCCCGATGGTCATCGTGGGCCACTTCTTCGCGGCGGCGTCCACGGCCTGGCTGGTCACGTTGAACTCCACGCCGCCGGGCAGGCAGGCCGAACCCCAGCCCTTGGCCACGTTCACCGTGTCGAGGAGCCTGTCCCACTTCGGCTGGTTGTTCCAGGTGGTGCTCTTGCTGATCGTGTTGGTCGCCCAGGCTTCGACCTTCCGCGCGCTGCACGAGTACGACCACGTCTCGTACGTCCGCAGCGTCGCCTTGATGATCTGCTTGCCGTGGATGGCCGTGCCGGTGTTCATCTGGAAGAACGACCGGTTGGTCTGCCCGGAGACGTGTCCGGCCCTGGCGACGTCGTTGGCGTTCAGGAAGTTGGAGTTGGGATTGTTGCTCCAGACGGACGTCCACGCGCCGCGGGCGGCCGAGAAGAACGGGTCGAGGTAGACGGGGAATCTGGTGGCCGGGTCCTCGATCATGCCCCGGTGCGGCCTGAGCACCATCGTCCTGCCGCTGAGCTCGACGCCCATCACCTCGTGGCGGGCGTCCGCGGGCGAGCCCTCCCCGGCGGCCATCGTGCGCTCGGCCGAGGTCCCCGAGGAGTCCCACATCATCGGCGGCGAGGCCGTGAAGATCGTCCCGCCGTTCCCGTCGACCGCTTCGAGGTTGCCGCCCTTGTCGGACTTCATCGACAGTCCGCTGGTCGAGAGCGGGTAGCTCAGCTCGGCCAGCGCCTTGTTCCCGGCCGCCGCCCGCGACTTGACCACGAGCAGATGGGAGAAACCGTCGACGTCCGCCCGCACCTGGAGGTCCACGCCCGGCAGCACCTCGGGGTAGGTCGCGGTGTCGCCGTTCAGCATCGGCTTCGGCAGCGCGCCCTGCCACCCCAGTTCCAGTGCCTTGCCGCCGCGGGTCATCCGGGCGAGCGGCGCGCTCCCGCCGCCGGAGAAGCGCAGCCCGACCGCCGTCGCGACGGGGGTGATCGAGCCGTCGGGCTGGAGCCGGAGCGTCGCGTCCGCGGCCACCCATCGGCCCGCCTGACGTACCCGCACCGGCCGCGCGTACTGCTCCAGGACGAAGGTGCCGTCCGGCTGGGCGAAGACCTGGCGCGTCTCGGTGCGCATCGCGTCCACCTCGACCGGCTGCCGCGTCCTGCGGGCGGCGGCGAGAGCGGACTCCTGTGCGGGATCCGCGCTCCGCCGCTGCTCGGCGGCGCTCGTGGTCTGTTGTCGGGTGGTGGCGACGGCGTCCGGAGGGGCGAGAGGCGCTGCCGCGACCGCGCCTGCCACCATGACCACGACCAGCCCACGAGCTCCGTGCATCCGCCCTCGCCGTTGTGCAGCTGGGGACGCCGTGCGGGCCAGTGCTCGCCCGGCGCCTCCACGATCTTCAATTGACGAACGGATTGTCACCCACGTATCTCGACCCGTCCAGATCTGTTGGCATATTTCGTCAGAATTCCATTCTGTCTGGAGAAAACCTCCAGAAACGCGCGCTCAGCCGGTGCTCACGCGCCGGGGGAGCGGGAGCTGTCGCGGGCGTGCAGCTCGGTCTGGAGGACCACGCGCGTCGCGGGCCGCGCCGGGTTGTCGATGCGGTCGGACAGCAGCTGCGCCGCCGCCCGGCCCAGCTCGTAGGTGGGCTGGCTGACCGTGCTCAGCGAGAGCCGGGACAGTCGGGCCCAGGGGATGTCGTCGAAGCCGATGACGCCGACCCGCGCCGGAACCTCGACCCCGCGCTCGGCCAGGCACTCCACCGCCCCGACCGTCATCAGGTTGTTGGCGACGAACACCGCGTCGAAGTCCACGCCCTCGTCGAGCAGCGCGGCCATCGCCGAGTAGCCGCCGTCCTCCCGGAAGTCCGCGTGCCGTACCAGGGTCCTGTCCTGCGGGAGGCCGTGGGTTCTGAGCGCCCGCTGGTAGCCGCGCAGCCGCCGCATCGCGGTGGACAGGCGGCGCGGCCCGGTGATGCAGGCGACCCGGCTGTACCCGGACTCGATCAGGTGCGCCGTCGCCTGCTCGGCCCCCTTCTCGTTGTCGACCAGGACGGCGTCGACCAGGACGGAGTCGACCTGGTCGTGCGACAGCTCGCGGTCGATGGTCACCACGGCGGTGCCGGCGGCGACGAGCGCGCCGATGTCGGTGGTGTCGTCGGCCGGTGAGATGATCACGCCCGCCATGTTGTCGGCCAGCGCGACCGCGATGTACTCGGCCTCCCTGGCCGGGTTCTCGTCGGTGTTGCACAGCACGACCGAGTAGCCGTACTGCCGGCCGACGTCCTCGACGCCGCGTACCAGCGAGGTGAAGAAGGGGTTGCCGATGTCGGAGATGAGGACGGCCCACAGCGTGGTCTGCCTGCGCCTGAGGTTGCGGGCGACGCGGTTGGGCCGGTATCCCAGCTCGCGGACGGCGGCGTGGACACGCGCGGCCAGCTCGGGGTTGACCGTGGCGCGTCCGTTGAGCACGCGGGAGACCGTCGCGGCGGAGACTCCCGCGTGCCGTGCGACATCCTGAATCTTGAGCAACCTCATCCCATCCCGATGGCAGGTGTGGTCTCGGGGAAGTGATCCACGGACAGTCTAACCTTGTGGGAAATCGATTGCTCCTGGTGTCCTACCGGTACGGCAGCCGCTCCTCGACGGGCGCGAGCCCGAACGGGCGGTGGGGGAGCGTCTGGTACCAGTACGCGACCGACGAGTAGTCGTCGGACCGCTTGTTGGCGTGGCCGTGCTCGATGGTGACCCGGATGGACTCGTCGAAGGTGATCGGGTCCTCGACGTGGAAGCGGTAGAGCGAGATCTCGCCGCTCCAGTTGTCGCCGCCCGGCATCGTGATGCCGTGGTAGGGCGCGTGGTAGCTCTGCGTGGGGCACCAGGCGGTGTTGAAATAGTCCTCCGTGCCGGTGCCGTGCAGCGACGGCGGGAACGGCTCGCCGTCGATGAAGATCATGTCATCGCCCTCGCCGTACCAGTTCCAGTCGCTGGTCTCGCGCAGGTTCCGGATGTTGAGCACGCATCCGACGTAGTGCCCCCTGCCCTCGGCGTCCAGGATCACGTAGTTGCCGCCGCCGGTGTCGTTGACGCCCTCCACCTGGAACGCGCGGTTGCTCTCCGACCCCTGCTCGACGCCGTCGGTGGGACGCTGGCACCGCCACTGGGCGTGGAAGTAGCCCAGCCCCTCCTCGGCCGAGTCGAACAGCTCGTAGTCGACGTAGTAGTAGAAGTAGACCGGCTCCACCGACAACTCGCTGATCAGCTCGACCCTGGCCCGGCTCGCGAACGGCATGTGGAACCACGAGTTGAACGCCTTGCCGTCCTGCGGGCTCATCTGCAGCGGCGCCGAGACGAAGTTCAGCGTCTTGGCGTGCCCGATCCCGAAGAAGTCGCCGAGCGGCACCAGCACGCTGGGGTGCTCCTGGTCGTCCCAGGTGATCTTCAGCACCAGGCGGCGCAGGTAGTCGAGGTCCTGCGCGTCGGGCACGTCCCGCTGCGGCAGCGCGACCGTGCACCAGATGTGGTTGATCGAACCCGGGCCCTCGATGTCGGCGAGAGTCACGGTCGTACCGGGCTGGACGGTCAGCCGGTCCTCGTTCCCGCCGCTGCGGTCCCAGCTGGAGGCGCGGCGCCTCTTGCTGGTGCGCAGCCGGGGCAGGTCGCGAAGGCTGCTGCCGTGGTTCCCGTAGGTCATGCGGTGAATCCTCACTTCAGTCCGGAGGTCTTGATCGCCTCGACCAGCCTGCGCTGGCCGATCACGAAAGCGATCACGGTGGGCACGGCCGCGATGACGGTCGCGGCCAGGACGTAGTTCCACGCCGAGCCGTACTGGCCCTGGAGGGCGGCGATCCCGACCTGCACCATGCGCAGCCCGGGGTCGCGGGTGGCGGTGAGCGGCCACAGGAAGGCGTTCCAGTTGGCCAGGAAGAACAGCACGGCGAGCGAGGCCAGCACCGGACGGCTGAGCGGCAGGATCACCTGCCACCAGCGGCGGAAGTAGCCGCATCCGTCGAGGTCGGCGGCCTCCTCCAGCTCGCGCGGGACGGACAGGTAGTACTGGCGGAGCAGGAAGATGCCGAACGCGTGGAAGATCGCCGGCAGGATCAGGCCCGCGTAGGTGTCGAGCAGGCCCAGCTGCCTGGCGACCAGGAACAGCGGTACCAGGATCACCGGGAGGGAGACGAGCAGCGTCGACACGATCGCCGAGAAGACGATCCGCCTCCCGGGGAAGCGCAGCCTGGCCAGCGCGTACGCGGCCATCGAGTGCAGCACGAGGGCCACCACCGTGACCGTGACCGAGACCAGCGCGCTGTTGAGCATGTACGTGCCGATCGGCACCTCGGTCAGCACGTAGCGGAGGTTGTCGAGGGTCAGGCTGGTCGGCAGGGCCGCCTCGAAGATCTCCCCCTTCGGCTTCAGCACCGTCACCAGCAGCCAGAGCAGCGGCGCCACGGTGATCGCCGCCAGCACGTACCCGACGGCCGCGCGGACGGCCGTGAACCTACCCGACATCGAACCGCCCTCCCCTGGTGGCGCCGAACATGATCCCGGTGGCGACGACCAGGAAGGCCACGACCGCGGTCGTCAGCGCGGCGGCGTAGCCGTAGTTGTTGTACGCGAAAGCCTGCTGGTAGATGTAGAAGACCACGGTGGACGTGCTGTTGACCGGGCCGCCCTTGGTCAGCACGTAGACCAGGTCGAAGGCCTGCAGCCCGGTCACCGCTCCCACGGTCGAGTTGACCAGCACGAAGAAGCTGGTGGGGCGGAGCAGCGGCCAGACGATGTGCCGGAACCGCTGCCACGAGTTCGCCCCGTCAACCTGCGCCGCCTCCTCGTACTCGCGGGGGATGTCCTTCAGGCCGCCCAGCAGGATCAGCATCTGGTAGCCCATCAGGAACCAGATGCTGATCGCCACCAGCGCCCCGAGCGCCAGCCCCGGGCTGCCGAGGAACGACACGTCGCCCAGGCCCAGCGGCCGCAGCAGGGCGGGCACCGCGCCCTGCTTGTCGACCAGCAGGAACTGCCACACCACGCCCACCACGACCAGGCTGATGACGTGCGGCAGGAAGAACAGGGTGCGCACCAGCCCGACCCCGGGGAAGTGGTCGCGGACCAGCAGCGCCAGCCCGAGACTGACCACGAACCCGAGCGGCACGAAGGTCACCATGTACGTCGCGGTGACCTTGACGCTCTGCCAGAGCTGGGCGTCCTCGGCCATGAGCCGGAAGTTGTCCAGCCCGACGTAGGTGTAGCCGCCGAACCCGTCCACGCTGAACAGCGACACCCCGATGGCCAGCGCCATGGGCAGCCCCACGAAGACGAGCAGGCCGAGCAGGTCGGGCGCCACGAAGGCGTACGCCGCCAGGGCCTCCCGTCTGCGGCGGTTCCACACCGGGGGCGGCGCTGCCGCCGGTTGCCGCGTCTCCCTGCCGGGAGCCGCCTTCTCGACCACTGCGGCCATGCGCTCCTGCCTTTCCTGTCTGGTCGACGGCACTTGGTTCGAAGGGTCACAGCATGGGGGCGCCCTTGTAGCCCTTGAGGAAGAGGTCGATCTTCGCCGCGGCGTCCGCCGCCGCCTTCGCCGGATCGACCCCGCCGAGCTGGGCGGCCTGGATGGCGTCGGAGACCGCCTTGTACACCTCCGGGCTGTAGCGCGGCTCGGCCCGCCCGCCCGGCACGACCTTGTCGAGGAAGACCTTGAGCGCGGGCTTGTCGAAGGCCCCGGCCGCCTTGGCGGCCTCCTGAACCGACTTGCGAGCCGGGAGATTGGTCTTGACGACGGTGTTCCACTGGCGTCCGCGCTCGACGCCCGCCGCGTCGGTCGCGCCGAGGGCCCAGGCGATGAACGTCGCCGCCGCGTCGGGGTTGCCGCCCTTGGCGTTGGCGACGAACGCCCAGCCGCCCATGTCGGTGGTGTAGGTGCCGCCCTCGGGCACGGGCAGCGGGAAGACGCCGTACTTGAAGTCCTTGGCGTCCTGCTCGATCTGGGAGACCGACCAGATCCCGCTCTGCTGCATGGCGACGTAGCCGGCGCCCAGGTTGGCGGGGACGTTTCCGGCGCCGTCGCCCTGCGGCTTGCGCGGGGCGACCTTGCTGGTGATGGCGTCCTGCCAGAGCTTCAGCGCGCTGTGGATCGCGGGCGCGTTGAAGCCGGGCCCGCCGTTCTCCGGCACGGCCGAGCCGCCGCCCATCCACATGAACGGGTACCAGGTGAAGTTCTGGTAGTAGCCGGGCGTGGTCTCGAACAGCACGCCGAAGCGGTCCTTGGTGGTCAGCTTGGCGGCCACGTCGAGGAACTGGTCCCAGGTCTTGGGCAGGTCGGCCTCCGACAGGCCCGCCTTCTCGAAGGCGTCGACGCTGTAGTACATGGCGAGCGGCTCGCGCTCCATGGGCAGGCCGTAGACCTTGCCGTCGACCTTGCGGGTGTCGAGGACGCCGCCGTCGAAGTCGGCGATCATGTCGGGCTTGAGGTGCGGGGTGAGGTCCGTCAGCACGCCGCCGCTGTGGTACCTGAGGAAGTCGCCGGGGCTGAGCAGGAAGATGTCGGGGCCCTGGCCCGCGGAGAACGCGGTCTGCAACGCGGTGCCGGCGAGGTATTCCGAGACGGGCAGGTAGTGGAGCTTGATCTTGACGTCGTTGTTGGCGTTCCAGGCGGCGACCAGGTCGGTGAACCACTTGCTCTGCTGGTCGGCCTGCGGGTTGGGGCCGTAGAAGTTCCAGAAGGTCAGCTCTTTGGCGCTGCCGCCGCCGGAGCCGCCGCCACAGGCCGACAGCAGGGGTGCGGCCACGGCTGCACCGATCAGGGCAGAGCCGCCACGCAGCAACGATCGGCGGGACACCCTCTCGAAGGTTGACATACCTCGGTCCTTCCGGTGTTGAGGGGCTCCGAAAGTGAGCAATCGATTTCTCAGAGAATGTAGAAGTCCGGTGGGAGCTGGTCAAGAACTGCGTGTTACGGGTGCATAACCTCTGGGCTCGAGGAGCGGTGAGGTGGCCGTTCGGTCGCCTGGCATTCCAGCTCGGCGTGACTGGGCGGCCGTTCTCGAATCGCATGGCGCCGACCGCTCCGCTGTCGGGAGAGCGCGACCGCGAATGGAAATCGATTACCAGTCAACTGCACCGCTGAACTGGCCGCGGACGCGAACCTGGAATTCGCCGCCGAGGTGCTGTGCGGCACTCTGTACTACCGCAGCCTGCTGTCACCCCGCCCCATCGACGCATCGGCACTCCCTAACCTAGAGACCCGGCAAACCTGAAGGGGACGGGAACAGCAATGCGGGCACCGATCGATCTGACCGACACCGACTGGGCCGACGCCGACCACGCCTACGGCGACGGCGCGGATACCTTCAAGTGGCTCCGCGACGCCTGCGGTGACGTCCCCGAACGCGCGGACCGCGCCATCGGCGTCCTCCACAACTGCCTGGTCCACCAGGGAAGTGTCTACGCGGGATCAGCCAAGGCGTACCCGGTTCTCGTGGAGCTCCTGCTTGACCCCGCAGCACAGCAGCGGGCGACCCTCGCCGACCTCCTGCTCCAGATCACCATCGGGACCGCGGAGACCGAGCGCATACACCATGAGGTCCGCGCGGCGCACTCGCAGGCGACGCCCCGCCTGCTTCCCCTCCTGACCGACCCGGTCCGCGAAGTACGGCACCGCATCGCCTACTTGACCGGGATGCGCACCGGCCACGAGGACCTCGCCGTGCCCGCACTGCGCGAGCGCGCCCTCTCCGAGCCGGACCCGCTCGTCGCGGCGATCATGACCGGCGCCGTCGCCCGGCTCGCCCCCGAAGACTGCGCCGCATGGCTGTCCGACGCCCTGTCCCCCGCCCACTCCGCCGCCGTACGCGCCGCCGCAGCCTGGGGAATCGCCCAGGCCGGGCTGCCGTGGAGCCACGAAGCGACCACCGCCGTCACTGAGGCATGGGCACACGGGGACGTGCTCAACGGCGACATCATCGAAGGCGAGGAATGGCGCTGGTCGGACAACCCGCTGGCCGAGACCCTCGTCGTCATGGCGGACCCGGCCCGCGCGGCTGAGATCTGCCTGCGGCTCACGCAGTCGGGAGACGAGGACACAGCGAATTGCGGCGCCTTCGCTGCCGTGGGCCTGCTGGAGGAACACCCCGACACACACCCGGCGTTCGCCCACGTGGTCGCGGCCATCCGCGCCCACCCTCACCCCAACGTCCGCTCGTACGCCGACGACCTTGACGCCCTGAGTGGTCGGGCCGACCGGCTTGGTGGTGGTCAGCTACAGCTTCCACCGGGCTGACCTGCCAGCGGAGGCGTCGACTCGCGGCGGGACCAGGCCGGCTTTCAGCTCGCCGGCACCGCCGACGGCAGTCCCGGCGGCGGTATCCGGTCTGCGGAGAATTATGCGGAACGGGCGGCCCAGGCAGCCAGGATCGCCGCCTCCTTGTCCGCCGCGATGCCGTGCGGTCGCCTGGAGCCGTACGTGCGCTGCTCCTCGGGGATGTCGCGCAGCCACGCCCACGTGTCGCGCACCGTCTCCGCCGCCGGACGCACCCGCAGCCCGGCCGCCTCCGCCTTGGCCGTCGGCACGCTCCAGAAGTTCTCCGTCACCTCCGACGGCGGCCCGCCCCATAGGGGCAGCTCGACGAACGGGTCCACGCCCTGGTCGACCAGGAACTGGCTGTCGGCCCAGACGAACTCCGCGTCCGAGCCGGTCGTCTCCTTGCACAGCTCCAGCCACTGGCCGTAGGTGATGTGCCCGGTGGGGCCGGTCAGCACGAACCGGTCGCGGGTGCCGCGTTCCGCGTGGTCCAGGGTGAAGACGGCGATGTCGCGGGCGTCGATGAACTGCATGGGGGAGCCGGGGTCGCCGGGGGCGAGCACCTGGCCGCCGTGCGAGATCCGGGTCAGCCACCAGGGCATCCGGGCGATGTCCTCGTACGGGCCCAGGATGATGCCGGGCTGGACGATCAGCACGTTCCCGTCGAAACCCTGCTCGACGGCGCGTTCACAGCCCGCCTTCAGCACGCCGTAGTCGCCGTCGTCGGGGCCGGCCTCGGGCGCGCACTCCCACAGCCCCGGCTGGTCACCGACGGGCTTGCTCGGGAAGCCGTCGATGGCCGAGACGGTGGAGACGAACGCGTACGTCTGCGCGCGCCCCGACAACAGCCTGACCGCCTCGCCCACGTTCACGGGGACGTAGCCGTTGACGTCCACGACGATGTCCCAGGAGCGCCCCGCGGCCAGCCGTTCGAGGTCCGCGGTCTGCTGGCGGTCGCCGTGGACCGGCTCGACACCCGGCACGTCCGGATGGCTCTGCCCTCTGTTGAAGGTCGTGACCTGGTGTCCGCGGGCAAGCGCCTCTTCAACGATGGCGCGGCCGAGGAACCCCGACCCGCCCAGTACCAGAATTCTCATAAGGGCCATTGTTCGCGGACAACCAGGCCGAACGGTCACGCCTTCACGGAGAGCGTAGGAGACGGCAGCATGTGCACCCTGGCCGAGCCGATGTCGAAGTAGAGCCCCACCAGCTCCAGCCGCCCGGCCCGGACCTGCTCGTCGACCTTCCGGTACGTGCGCAGGTTCTCCAGCTGCTGCTGCACGTTGACCCGGCAGAGCTGGTCCAGCGCGGTCTTGTCGAGACCCTCGGACGTCTCGATGAACCTGGCCAGGCTGTGGTACCCGTGCCGTAGCCACCGGCGCAGGCCCGGCATGCTGCCCGCCTTCACCCCGCCGCTGAGCAGCCCCGCCATCGCCCCGCAGCCCGAATGGCCGCACACCGTGATCGTGTGCACGCCGAGGACCTGCGTCGCGTACTCGATCGCCGCCACCACCGAGTCGTCGTGCGGCTCGGTGTCTCTCCTGGGCACCAGGTTGCCGATGTTGCGGACCGTGAACAGGTCACCGGGGCCGCTGGCGGTGATCAGGCTCGGGATGATCCGCGAGTCGGCGCAGGTGATGAACAGGTGCGTGGGCTGCTGCTTGCGGGCCAGCTCGCTGAAGATCGGCCGTACCAACGGCGCGGTGTGCCGGTGGAACTCCCGCGCCCCCACCGTGAGCTGGCACTCCGCCCTGGCGGGTGCGCCGGACGACAGGCCAGGGGACGGTGGCGCGTGCCGGACGGGACGGCGACGGCGGTGCGCCCACGGCAGCCACCACCGGTCGGGCGCCCTGGGAGGCGTCTTGGCGGGGAACATGCGGGCGCCGCTGGCCGCCATCGCGTACCACTCGTCGTGGATCTCGTCGATGTCGACCGTGCCGCCCAGCCGCTCGTGGTTCAGCCGCCAGGAGTGGATCGCCTCGAAGGCGGCGTTGTCCATGAAGTCGATGTTCAGGTCGAGGTCCACCGCCGCGCCCGCCGGGATGGCGCGCAGCTCCTGGGTGAGGCGGGGGACGCCGAGGAAGGTGAGCGAGCCGGAGATCGTCGCGTGCCAGCGCCCTTCGGCCTCCTGCTTGGCCTTGACGGTGACCCAGGTGAGCCGCCGCAGCGCGAGCAGCGCCGCCAGCGCCAGCCCCGCCAGCACCCCCTCGGCCAGCCCCAGCACGATCACGGCGCCCATGGTCACCACGTAGACCGGCACCTCGCCGTGCCCGTGGACCTTCCTGACATGGCCGAGATTCACCATCTGGATGCCGATGAACACCAGCAGCGCCGCCAGCGCCTCCATCGGGATCAGCTTGATCGTCCAGCCGAAGCCGAGCGCGAACACCAGCACCCACACCCCGTGCAGCACCGCCGACCACCGGCTGCGCCCGCCCGCCTGGACGTTCGCGGTGCTCCGCACGATCACGCCCGCCACCGGCAGCCCACCCAGGGCGCCCGCGACCATGTTGGCGACGCCCTGGCCCGCCAGCTCCTGGTCGAGGTCCGCGCGGCGGCCGTCGTGCATGCTGTCGACCGCGACGGAGCACAGCAGCGACTCGACGCCCGCCAGCAGCGCGACCAGCATCACGGCTGCCACGATGCGGTGCCAGTCGCCCTGTGGCAGCACGGGGAAGGCCCACTCGGTGAGGCTGTTCGACAGGTCGACGCGGGTGACGTCCCAGCCGAGCGCCCACGCCGTGAGCGCGGCCACGAGCAGCGCGGCGAGCGGCGCGGGCACCGCCCTGACCTGGCGGGGCAGCCGGGTCCACAGCCCCAGCACGGCGATCGTCAGCAGGCCCACCGCGACCGTGTGGCCGTGCATCTCGGCGAGCTGCTCCGGCAGCTGGACCAGGTTGGCCAGGGCCGAACGCTGCGGGCTGCCGCCCAGCACGATGTGCAGCTGGGAGAGCGCGATGACGACGCCGACGCCCGCCAGCATCCCGTGGACGACCGCGGGGGAGACCGCCAGCGCCGCCCTGGCCGTCCTGAACACGCCGAGCAGGAGTTGCACGATGCCGGCCAGCAGCGTGATCATGCAGGTGGCCCGCCAGCCGTAGGTCTGCACCAGGTCGGCGACCACCAGCGAGAGACCCGCGGCGGGGCCGCTCACCTGGACGACGGAGCCGCCCAGCGCGCCCGCCACGATCCCGCCGACCACGGCCGCGATCAGACCGGCCGCCAGCGGCGCCCCTGACGCCATCGCGATGCCCAGCGAGAGGGGCACCGCGATGAGGAAGACCACGAGCGAGGCGGGCACATCGTGCCGGAGCGTGCTCAGGACGCTACTGAGAGTGGCGCGGGTCATGCGGCAACCCTATTGCCCCGGCCGCCCGGCTCTTAAGGGGTCTTCATCGGGTTTTACGCATTCATGGCTACCGAGCCCGGCGCGGCGCCGCGCAGAGCGCGCGGAAGGCGTGCCGCACGCGCCCCGGACGGTGGCCGCACGCTTCGGACGGGCCTCTGGCGGGTGGTCGTCCCCGCTTTGGACGGGCCTCTGGCGGTAGTTTGCGCCGCGCCGCAGGGGCCGGTGGCCGTGCGGGCGTCAGGTGGTGGTCGTGCGCGCCCCGTACGGGCTCAGCGGGAGTCGTGAGCGTCGCGTACGGGGCTCGGCCGGGGGAGCGTGTCTCGCCCGGGGGTCAGCGGTAGTAGTCGGGGGACTCCGGCTCGGGCGCCCGGCGTCGGCCGCCCGCGCGCCTGGCCTTGCCTGCCTCCGGGGCGCCCTGGCCCCGGCTCGCGTTGCTCGCCGGCTGCTGCTCCGGCCAGGCGGCGGGCTGCGCCTGCCCCGACGGGGCGGCGTAGTCGCCGGTCTCGTACGCGATGGCCGCCTGCGGGGGTGGGGCCGACAGCACGTCGTCGTAGGCGGACACCGCCCGCGCGGGCGCGGTCGGGGTGCCGGTGGCGGGGGACGGGCCGGTCAGCGGGTCGGCGTCGTCGGCCACGGCCCAGCCGGAGCGCACCTCGTACGACGCCGGATACGACTGACGCGCGGGCTGCTCGAACGCGGGCCAGGAGTCGCTCGGGGTGGACCCGGTGCCCGGGTCGTCGAAGATGTCGGGCGCGGCGCTCCAGGAGCCGGACGTCGTCGAGGCAGGGGGCGGGGTGGTCCAGGTGGTCTCGATCGGATCGGCGGCGCGGTTGTAGGCGGCGGGGAACGGGTCGCTGGTGGGCGCGCCGTGGATCGGAGCGGCGGGCTGCGCGGGGAAGGACCCGCTGGACGCCTGAGGCTGTGCGGGGAAAGAGCCGCCGGACGCCTGAGGCTGTGCCGGGAAGGACCCGCTGGACGCCTGGGGCTGCGCGGGGAAGGAACCGACCGACGTCTGCTCGGCCGCCGGGAAGGAGCCGCTGCCGTTGCCCGACAGCGGGTCGGCGGGACGCGCCGGAGGCACCTGCTGGGCGCCCGCGCCGAGGATGCTCATCACGTCGGCGGAGAACGTCACGGTGCGCTGGTCGGCCAGGTCGGAGGCGCTGGGAGCGCGGCGCGGCGCGGGCTCCACCAGGTCGGCCAGGTGGGTGGCGGGCGCGGCGGGTGCCGCGGGTGCGGGGACGGGCCGCTGCGGCAGCGGGGCCTGGACGGTGGCGGCGTTCGGGTCGGCCGTGACGCGCTCGCGCCTGGCACGGCGCGGCGCGGGCCGCTCGCGCTCGGCGGGGCGCTCGGCGGGCCGCTCGGCAGCAGGGCGTTCAGGTGCGGGACGTTCAGGTGCGGGCCGCTCGGCGGCCGGACGTTCGACCGGGCGAGAGGCGCCCTTGCGGGCGGCGACCGTGCCCCCGGCGCCGAAGCCGCCCTCCTCCGCGTCGCTGCGGATGTTCGCCCAGAACTCCTCGTCCTCGTCGTCGGAGGTCGGGTTGCCCCACTCGTCGACGCCACGCTTGCCACGCTGGCCGGTACGTACCGGCTTGGGCGGCTTCGGGGCGTCTATCGGACTGAAGTCGGGGGTGAAATTGTTCATCCGCGGTTCGTGCGCGGCGAACTCGTCCGTGGACCGAGTAAGAGTCATCTCCTCCTTCTCGGCCATCTGCTTGAGCCGCTCAGGAGGAAGCGAACTCTCCCGACGATTCATCGAACGCATGCCCAGTGCCACGACGACGAGCACGAGGAGCACGACAGCGACCAAGCTCACTACGACCGCGATCATTGCACCACCCTCAAAGCCATGGCCTCCCTGTGGCGCCGGTGAGATCGCGCGGCCATCGACGCGATCTGCCTCCGTTGATCACCAACGCCTAACAATTGGATCTGATTCTGTCGGACCACTACGAGCGTTGTCACACCCTAAGTGCAGAATGGGTAACGAGTACTACCAGCGGTGTTCGGCATCTCACTCGATGTTGACCGCTGTGAGACGGCCACGGGCGATGGTCTTGTCCGCGATCTTCTTGAGGATCTCGGAGAGGGAGGCACCCTCCTGGAGGTCGACCTTCCCGTTGAGCGTGTAGACGCTGAACCGGTAGCTGCCCTTCTTGGCGCAAGGGGGCTCGTAGCCCGCCTTGCCGCTGGTCACCTTGGCCTGACCGGAACCGTCCGGCGGGTTCTCGGCGGCGTTCGGCCCCAGCTCGGTCGTGGTCGCCGGGATGTTGTAGAGCACCCAGTGCACGGCCGATTCGGACGGAGTATGTGAGTCGACCACGATCGCGATCGACTTGGCGTCAGGCAGGGGCGCGCTCGACCAGCGCAGCGGCGGGCTGCCCTGGTTGCCCTCACAGGAGTAGTCGCGCGGCAGCGGCTCGCCGTCGCGGAGCTCCGGGCTCGAGACGTTGATCTGAGCGATCTCCTTGGCCTGGGATCTGCCGATGAAGGGCGCGCAACCCGACAGGCCGGCGACGACTGTCACCGCTGTCACAAGGACAACGACGCGTCGCACGAGTCCTGCCGTGTTACAGAGCCCCATGTCGCAAGATGCTACGCGGCTCTCGGCGATGCGCCGACCGTTTCGGAAGGGTCGGTGACCGGTAAACGCTCCGAAAAGCGCGGGAATCATGGCATTTATGGGGTGAGGTTGGACACAAGCACGGTTGACCCGGCGGAGATTCGGCGGGCCTTGCGGGCTCACGGAGATCGCCGTGCGGCGTCCCGGCCCCCTTCTCCAACCTGCTGGTTTCCCGCGCGAGGCGGACCGTCCCACGCGGACGGCCACCCGAAGGGGCCGACGGACCGCACGCCCGGCGGCACCGACCGGCGCCTCACGGCCCGCGCGCCGAAAAAATCAGCCGTGCCGGTCGCCGTGGACGCGGCCGCGGATAGCAGCGACGCGCCCCGAAACCCCGCCCGACGGACTCAGCCACCCGCCCCGGCCCTCCGGGGTCGCACGGCCCAGGCGAGAGATCGCTGAGGGCGGCGGCCGAGCCCTAAGCTGGGCTTGTGACGTCAACAGGCCCGCTGCGCGACCCGGCGCACCGCGTCTCGCCCAAGGCCGTCCGGCTGTGGCTGCTGGAGTCGGCGATCGCTTTCGTGCTGCTCGTGGGCGGGGCGGTGCTGGTCGGCGTGTGGGTCGGCGGCAGCGGGTGGCCCTGGGTGCCGCAGTGGCTGGCCGACCACCCGTGGTCGCTGCCCGTCATCGTGGGCGCGCTGGCGACCCCGTTCCTGGCCGCCGAGCCGTTCGTGCGCTACGCCGTCCACCGGTGGGAGCTGTCCGGCGACGTCGTCTACGCCCGGTCGGGCTTTCTCACCAGGGAGTGGGTGTTCGTGCCCGTGAGCCGCATCCAGACCGTCGACAAGGCGCAGGGCTGGATGGAGCGCCTGCTCGGGCTGGCCACGCTGGAGATCCGCACCGCCTCGCACGCGGGTTCGTCCACGATCAAGGGGCTCGACTACCAGGTGGCGGCGGGGCTGGCCGAGCAGCTCGCGCACCGCGCCGAAGCGCTCAGGGACGACGCGACGTGACGCAGCCGCCTCCTCACCTCCCGCCCGCCGAGCCCGCGGGTCCTCCCGTGCCCAACGGCCTGGCGGCGCGGCTCAGCCCCAAGGTGCTGCTCATCGACCCCGTGCGGATGCTGCCCTCGCTGCTCCTGCCGCTCGTCGGGCTGCTGTTCGTCGGCGGCTTCTCCGCCAGGTCGTACGCGTGGGCGGCGTTCGGCGTCGGCGCCACCGTGGTCTTCGCCGTCATCAGGTGGGCGACGTTCAGCTACCAGATCCTGGGTGACCGGCTGGAGATCAAACGGTCCCTGATCAGCAGGTCCGTCCGGACCATCCCGCTCGAGCGCATCCGCGGCGTGGACGTGTCCACCCCGCCCATGCACCGGCTGCTCGGCCTCGCCGTCCTCAAGATCGACACTGGCGCGAGCGG
Organism: Nonomuraea sp. NPDC000554; assembly: GCF_040300065.1. Classification (NCBI taxonomy): domain Bacteria; kingdom Bacillati; phylum Actinomycetota; class Actinomycetes; order Streptosporangiales; family Streptosporangiaceae; genus Nonomuraea; species Nonomuraea sp. NPDC000554. The sequence continues at coordinate 261,926 of NZ_JBEPDC010000009.1, forward strand.
CGGGGACGAAGAGGAGGGCGAGCTCGACGGCGTCACCTTGCACGAGGCCGAACGGCTCAAGTCCGTCCTGCTGCGGCGGGCCCGCGCGGCGCACCCCGAGCAGGTCAGCGTCCCGGCCGGGCCGTCCGAGCGCCCGATCTTCAAGGTGCCGCGCACCTGGCTGCTGTACGGGCCGCTGTCCGGTGCGTACCTGCTCACCCCGTTCGCCCTCGCGGGCGGCGCCATCGGCCTGGCCTTCCAGTGGGGCGACAACCTCGGCTTCGGCAGAGACGCCGCCTGGACCGTCGGGGAGTGGCTCTGGGACCACCCCTTCGTCCTGCTGGCCTTCGCACTGGTGCTCGTGCTCGCCATGCCGGTCGCGGGCGGCGTCATGTACGCCATCTTCAACTGGGACTTCACGCTCAAGTCCCGCGACGGCTACCTCGTGGCCGAGCGGGGGCTGATCAACCGGCGCAGCGTGTCGCTGGAGTCGCGGCGGGTGCGCGGGTACGAGATCGTCGACGGGCTGGCCGAGCGGTGGGCGGGCGTCGTCCGCGCCTGGGCGATCGTGACGGGCCTCGGCGACTCGCAGACGCGCGGGCAGCTCCTGCCGGACGTCCCGCGCGCCGTCGCCGTCCACGTCACCGGCGAGGCCATCGGCCCCTACCGGGCCGACCTGCGCCGCCACCCGCCCGTCGCCCGCAACCGCCGCCTGTTCCGCGCCGTGGTCCCGTGGCTGGTGGTGGCGGCCGTCGCCGGCGTGGCGGCGGTGCTGACCGCGAGCCCGCTCTGGTGGATCCTCGCCGCCCTGGCGCTGCTGCTGGCGGGCGTGGGAGTGCCCATCGGGCTGGACCGGTACAGCTCGCTGGGGCACGGGTACGACGGGGTGCGGCTCGCGGTGCGGTCAGGCTCGCTCAGACGGTCACAAGCGGTGGTGGAACGCCGGGCCGTCGTGGGCTGGCGGCTCAGGCAGACCTGGTTCCAGCGGCGGGCAGGCGTCTACACGCTGACCGCCGGGGTGGGGGCGGGCAAGGGCGGCTACTCGGCGATCGACGTCTCACAGGAGCAGGCGACAGCCTTCCCCGCGGAGGTCACCCCCGACTGGCTGACCCCCTTCCTGAACCCCCCAACGCCGTAACCCGGACAGAGGACGCGCCCTCCCAGGCCGTGGCTGTGCCCTCTCCCACCGTGACTGCGCTCTCCCAGGACGGTGGCTGTGCCCTCCCGCGACGTGGCTGCGCCCTCTCGGGTGGTGGCTCTGCTCTCCCGCGACGTGGCTGTGCCCTCCCAGGCCGTGGCTGCGCCCTCTCGGGTGGTTGCTAGTCCTGGCGGCGGGCGCCGAACATGATCTCGTCCCATGTGGGCACGGACGCGCGGCGGCCCCGCGAGCCCTTTCGCGCCTGCCGGGCCGCTGGAGCGGGCGGGGGAGAAGGCACCGGGACCGGCGTCTCCTTCGCCGCGGCCTTCCGCCCCTTCGTCCTGTCCTCCGCGCTCTCCCGGGCGGCGGGCACGCCGGTCTCGGACTCGGCCGCCTGCGGTTGCGCCGGCTCCGGCTTCGTCGTGTCCGGCTCTGTCGTGTCCGGCTTCGTCGTGTCGGCAGGCTTCTCGTCGGCGGGCGCGGGCTTCTCCGGAGCAGGCTCTTCCTGCGCGGCTGCCGACCGTTCCGGGGCCGCTGCCGACGCTTCGGACACAGACGCCGACGCTTCGGAGGCAGCTGCGGACTCTTCCGTGACGGCAGCAGGCTGTTCTGTGCCGGCTGCAGGCTGTGCCGCGGTGGTTGCGGACTCCTTCGTCACCGCTGCGGGCTGCTCCGGAACGGTCGCGAGCTCTTTCTGCTTGCTCGTGGGCGGCTGCGGGACGGCTTGGGGCTCGCCGCCGGTCTCGCTTTCCGCGTCGGCGGTGTCCGCAGACGCTGCCTTGGCGGGCGCCTGAGTTGCTGCGGCGGCGGTGTCCTCGGACGGCGCCTGAGTTGCTGCGGCGGCGGTGTCCTCGGACGGCGCCTGAGTTGCTGCGGCGGCGGTGTCCTTGGACGGCGCCTGAGTTGCTGCGGCGGCGGTGTCCTTGGTCGGTGGTTGGGCCGGTGTGGCAGTGGTGTCCTCGGACGGTGGCTGGGCCGGTGTGGCAGTGGTGTCCTCGGCCACCGACGCCTCGGGAGCTTCCACAGCTGCCACTTGCTCAGTGTCCACCTTCGCGGGCTGCGCGACCGTGGCAGGCTCGGGAGCCTGGTTGTCGTCAGAGGACCCGGAGGCACCCGTGGGCGTGCCGCCTTCTGCAGCCATGGAGGCGCCGGTGGACGTGCCGCCGTCTGCGGACGTGGAGGCCCCGGTGGGTGTGTCGTCTGCGGACGTAGCGGCGTCGGAGACCGCGCTGTCGTGCGCCGCCTTGGCCCCACTGGGGTCCTCGGCGGCCTCGGGCCGGGTGGCTTCGGTGTTCGTGGCCTCCGCGACTGTGGCCTCTGCGACCGTGGCTTCCGCGATCTCTACCGTCTTGGGCGCGGTGGTCGCGTCCACGTCAGCAGGTGCCTTCGCCTCGGTGCGCGCGGGTGCCGTGCCAGCGCTTGCGGAGAGGCCGGAGGCGGGTGCCGTAGCGGCCGATGCCTTCCCCTCCGAAGCGGCGGTTTCTCCGGTGGGAGCGGCCGGTGGTTCGTTGGCGCCGGTCGTGGGCGTGTCGGCGACGGGAGTGGCCGACGTGGCGGGCGTGTCCGCGACCGGCGTGGGGGCGTCGGTCGTCCGTGTGTCTGCGGCCTGTGTCGCGGGGGCGTCCGTTACCGGTGTGGCCTGCGTGTCTGCGACCGGCGTTGCGGACGTCTCCGCGACCGGCGGAGTGGACGTCTCCGCGATCGGGGTGGTCTGTGTGTTCGCGGTAGGAGTCGCCGGAACCTCGGGCGCGGTGTTCGTGCCGGGGGCGTGGACGTCCGGGGTGTCCGTGCCTGGGACCTGCGCGGCAGGGGCGGTCGTGGCATCCGGGCGCGCGGGGGAAGGCGCCGCCGGTGGCTCCTCGTCGAAGGGAAGCGGGTGCGCCGCCGGTTGCGAAGGAGCCTCGTCACGGGGGGCCGGCGCGTAGATCGGGTCGGCGTCGCGTGCGGTGGGGCGCTCAGGCGCGCGGCCCGCACCGAAGTCCGGCAGCCAGGCGGCGTCGCGGCGGGCCGGGGCCTCGCCGGGACGCGCGTAACCGGTGTCGCGGGAGAGCGAGTCCGGGCGCTGCTCGTGGTCAGGGTCGCCGGGCACGGCGGGTCCACGCTCGAAGGACGCGTCCCGCGACGGCCCGGCGGGGCCGCGGTCGAAGGGCGCTTCACGGGATGGCGTGCCAGGTCCGAAGGGTGCCTCTCGGGGTGGCGTGCCAGGTCCGAAGGAGGCTCCTCGTGTCGGCGCGGCAGGGTCGCGGTCGAAGGGTGCCTCTCGCGACGGCCCAGCAGGGCCGCGCTCGAAGGGTGCCTCTCGGGATGGCGTGCCGGGTCCGAAGGGTGTCTCTCGGGATGGCGTGCCGGGTCCGAAGGGGGCTTCACGGGCCGGCGTGCCAGGTCCGAAGGGCGCTTCACGCGATGGCGTGCCAAGTCCGAAAGGGGCCTCTCGGGACGGCGTGGCGGGGGTGCGGTCGTGGTCTCGGGTGTAGGCGTTCTCCGAGCGCGCCGGAGCGTGGTAGCCCATCGCGGGCTCGTCCGGTTCCGGCTGGTTGCGGACCACGGACGGGAAGGCGCGCGGTTCCGCGCCGAGCGGCGGGACGGGCTGGAGTTTGGCGACGCGCGGCGTGAACGGCGTGACGGTGGTGTCCTCCACCTGCGGCGCGGGGTCGAAGTCGGCCGCGGACAGGCGCATGGCCTCGTCGTCGTGCGGCGAGACGTGGCGTCTGCGCGGGTCGAAGAGCCACTCGGCGTGCCTGGTGTGACCGTTCCACACGTAGCCGAGCTTGACCCGCCACAGGCCGTCGTCGCGCTTGGCGGAGTCCCAGTCGATCTCGTCGGTGGGCACGCCGCGCCTGGTCAGCCGCTCGGCGACGAGCTCGCCGAGCGTCGGGCCCGCCGAGGACTCTCCCGGCATGCGGACGGCGACGCGCTGCGCCTGCTGGGCGACGTACTCGCGTTCCTGGAGCACGGGGCCCTCGAACCAGCGGACGCGCTCGACCGGGATGCCCGCGGTGGCGGCGATCTCCTCGGCAGTCTCTCCGGCGCGAATGCGTGCCTGGATCTCCTTGGGGCGCAACGGACTCTCCACTTCGATCTCGTACTGGCCGAGACGGGAGAAGTTGCCACGGACGGCAGCGCGGAGCCGGTCGTCCACGGGAAGCGTGAACCGTGTGCCTCGCCCAGCGGTCGCCAGTACGAGATAGGTTCCGTCTTCACTCACCGCGACGAGTCGGAGCTCCTGCATGCGAGTCCCTTCGTCAGCGCGCTCATTCTTCCCCCGGACCCTTGAGTCTCTCGCGTGTGCCGGTTGCCTGCCAGCACCGTACCCGGCATGTCCGAACATCGGCTTGCTGGGACAGCCTCGGGGCGATGTGACGCCGGTCACATTTGACGGTTCCATCCCTTTTCATGGCCCCTCGGTGCGCAGGGTCCCCGAGGGATTCTGGCGAATCGCGCCGCGCGCCGCTGTGCACTTCAGCCAAGAAGCCAGAGTGGACGGGTCCGCGTCGGGGTGGAGTTCCAGATATCGGGCGGCGGCGCCCGCCACCCGTGGCACGGCGGACGAGAACGCCTGCCCGCCCGGAGCCACCCGGCACGTTCCATCGTCCGAGGCGGCGACCGCGAAGACGCCGGAGCGCACCAGCCGCCGCATGGCCCTCATCAGCGCGCGCGAGGACGCGCCGTCCACCGCGAGGGTTGCGACGGCCGGTCCGCGGGCGTGCCGGTGGACCCAGTCGATCCCGGCCAGGACGTCCGACAGGCTGCCCGAGCCGCCGCAGCCCAGCACCCGGACCGAGGCGACGCCCGCCTGCGGAGCCAGCCCCTTCGCCGGCCCGGCGACCATGCGCGCGACGCGGGTGCCGTGGCCGCGGCAGTCCTCCCCGGTGCCGCCGGTGGCGTCGTAGGCGCTCCAGGCCCTGTCGCCGAACCGGGCGACGTCCACCCCGCCGTCCACGACGTAGACCGTGCTGCCCTTGCCGCCGCCGTGATCGCCGGCACGGCGTGCGCGGGCGAGCGGCATGGGCAGGATCGGCCGGTCCGGTTCCACCCAGCGGACCCGGGGATCGGCGCGCAACTCCCTCACCTCGGCGGCGGTGAGCCAGGAGGCGAAGCCGGGGAGCGCGGCGGTGTAGTAGCGCCGCACCCGCCACCTGCCCTGGCCGACGAGGTGGCGAGCGTCGGCCCGGTCACGCGCTGTGACGATGTACAGACGCGTAGGCTCGGTCAGAGGCGGTCGCGCGGCCAGTCCGGACGCGGGCGAAGCAGTGAGGGGCGCTGCTGTGGCCAGGGCCGTCGCCACGGCCGCGGCGAGGTATACGGAGGGCAGGCCGAATCGTCGGGGCACGAGCGGGAGAGTGCCTGTCGCGCACGTCACAGGAACAACAGGACACGCGCTCGCGTCTATTCACGAGGAAGCTCTTTACCTAGCGCATGCAGAGAGGACTGATCTGGGGGATGAGCGGCGACCGGCCGAAGTTCGAGCTGAGCGTGCCGCAGATCGCAGGGAGCGCACTCGCCGCGGTGACGGCCGCGGTCGCCGCGTCGTACCTGGGCGTGGCCGGTACGGTGATCGGCGCCGCCGTCGTCAGCGTGGCGAGCACGGTCGCCACCGCCATCTACACGCACTACCTGAAGCGCACCGGCGACAAGGTGAAGCAGCACACGGTGATCGCCTGGCGCGAGCCGCCCACCGGGGACGAAGCGCCCGAACCGGTCGAGGGGCAGGGCGCGCTGGCGACGGCCGTGGCGGCTACGGTGCGTGACGAGGAGCCCGGGGCGACCACCCTCGTGATGGCCCCGGTGGACCTGCCGCGCAGGCCGCTGCCGTGGGTGAAGGTCGGCGTGGCCGCCGCGCTGGTCTTCGCGGTCAGCATGGGCGGCATCCTGGCGTACCAGGCGATCGCCCAGACCACCGTCCACGACGTCGTGACGGGCACCAGGACCAAGCAGAACAAGCCGCCCGCCAGGGAGGACAAGCAGCAGCCCAGCCGGGAGCCCATGCGCGAGACCCCGGCGACGAACCCCGCCACGGATCCGGCGTCCACGCCGGAGCCGACGCCCACGCCCACCCCGACGTCCAAGTCGCCGACCGTCACCCCGACGGTGAAGCCGAGCGACACCGGCACGGCGCACCCGTCGCCGGAGCTGACGCCGTCGCAGCAGACCAGCGAGCCCGACGCCACGGTGGAGACGCCGCCTCCGGACGAGCCCACGCTGGAGCAGGCCCAGACGACGGATCAGGGCCGGGGCGGCACGCCGTAGCCGGGCGCCGGTGTCCAGGGGCGGGCCTAGCCCAGCACCTTCTCCAGGTAGGCGTTGCCGAACATGCGGCCGGGGTCGAGCCGGTCGCGCAGGGCGACGAAGTCCGCGAACCGCGGATAGGCCTTCGCCAGGTAGGAGGCGTCGCGGGTGTGCAGCTTGCCCCAGTGCGGACGGCCGTCCAGCCTGGTCATGATCTCCTCGACGCCCTCGAAGTAGGCCGGGTTCGGCGTGGGCCGGTAGATGTGGCAGGCGACGTACGCCGACCGGCGGCCGTACGCGGTGGAGAGCCAGGCGTCGCTCGGCGGCGTCACCCGCACCTCCACCGGGAAGGTGATCTTCCAGTCCATCCGCTCGACGAGGTCGCGGGTCTCGCGCAGGGCCTGGCCCAGGCGTTCGCGCGGCACGGCGTACTCCATCTCGAGGAAGCGCACGTCCCGGCGCGCCGTGAAGATCTTGTACGAGGTGTCGACGGACTCGGAGTCGCCGAGGGCGGCGGCGCTGGCCGCGTTGACGCGCGGGATCAGGGCGGGGAAGCGGGCGCCCAGCGCGCAGGCCGCGCCGAAGACGGTGTTCTCCAGGAACGTGTTGTCGAGCCAGTGCTTGAGGGCGCTCGGCGGGCTGGGCGGTCCGGGGCTCCTGTTGTTGGTCTTGACCAGGCAGGCGTCGGTGTGCGGCAGCCAGAAGAAGTCGAGATGCTCGTTGGCCGAGGTCATCGCGTCCAGCGAGTCGAGGATGCCGCTGAGCGTCATCCGGCGGCGGCGGTTGTGCAGCAGGAACGCCGGTTCCACGCGGAAGGTGACCGCGGTCAGGACGCCGAGCGCGCCCAGCCCGACCCTGGCGGCGTCGAACAGGTCCTCTCCGGGTGAGGCCGTCACCACCGACCCGTCGGCCAGCACCAGTTCCAGCTCCACCACCTGGTCGGCGAGGCCGCCGCTGTCGCGGCCGGTGCCGTGGGTGCCGGTCTGGATCGCGCCGGAGACGGTCTGCTCGGTGATGTCGCCCATGTTGGCCAGCGCCAGGCCGCGCTCGTCGAGCAGTTCGTTGAGCGCCTTGAGCGGCGTGCCCGCCAGCACCGTCACGCGTTCGCCGTCGATGGAGCGGATCCCGGTCAGCGCGTCGGGGCGCAGCAGGATGCCGTCGGTGAGGGCCACCCCGGTGAAGGAGTGGCCCGTGCCGACCATGCGCAGGCGCCGCCCGCTCGCGGCGGCGTCGCGTACGGCACGCACGACCTCCTCGGTGGAGGCCGGGGTGCGTTCCTCGGCGGGGGCGGCTGACTGGTTGCGGGCCCAGTTGGTGAAGACCATGCGCGTCCCCCTTGGAGCGTCGTTCCGTTAAACGTGAACGATACTCACTTTTGCCAGCCCTCGGGAACGGGGTAGATGTCCCCGGGCTGTAGGTTCTCCCGCTTGACGACGTCGGAGACCGTCACCAGCTGGTAGCCGTTCTTCTGCAGCGTCTTGATGATCGACGGCATCGAGTCGACGGTCTGCTTCACCCAGTCGTGCATGAGGATGATGCCGTCCTGCTTGGCCACCGCCAGCGTCTGCTTCTTGATCTCCGCCTCGTTCTTGGTGGCCCAGTCGCGCGAGCCGGCGGTCCACAGGATCATCGGCATGCCGAACTCGGCCGCGATGTCGGACGTCTGCACGTCCGCCATGCCGTACGGCGGGCGCAGCAGCTTCGGCTCGACACCGGCGGCCTTCTTGACGGCGTCCTGCGTCTTCTTGATCTCGTTCCTGATGGCCCCAGGCTCGAGCGTGGTGAAGTTCGGGTGCTTGTAGCTGTGGTTGCCGAGCTCGTGCCCCTCCTGGGCCATCCGCTTGACGAAGGACGGACGGCTGTGGACGTACTGGCCCTCCAGGAAGAACGTCGCCTTGGCGTTGTACTTCTTCAGGGTGTCGAGCAGCGTCCCCGCGTACTTGCCCGGGCCGTCGTCGAAGGTGAGCGCGATGCACTTGACCTGCTCGCAGTCGACCGCCTTGGCGGGAGCCTGGGCGGCCGGAGCCTGGGCGGCCTGGGTGGGGCGGGGCTGGGCGGACGCGGGTGCCGGGGCCAGTGTGAGACCGACAGCCGCGATGGCTAGAAGTGAAGGGATTTGTCGGGACATTACAGAACTTTCCTGTGTGAAGGGTGTTGCGAGGGATCTCCCGACCGTAGCGGATCAGCTCTCCGCCGGAGAAGGCGCTTCCGGAAGTCTCAGCAAACCCGAACCTCCCACGCCCACCACCGCCGCGATGGCCGCGCAGCCCAGCGTGAACACGTACGCGTTGGACGCGCCGATCGACTCGGTCAGCCTGCCGCCCGCCCACGCGCCGATCGCCACGCCGAGCCCGATCGAGGTGGAGATCCACGCCATCCCCTCGGTGAACAGCGACGGCGGCAGCATCCGCTCGGCCAGCGAGAAGCCGGTGATGAGCGTCGGCGAGATGGCCAGCCCGGCCACGAACAGCCCCACGGCCATGACCCGCGCGTCGCCGATGAAGATGATCGGCAGCAGGCCCACGACCAGCACGCCGAGCGCCCTGACGAGGCGGCCCCGCAGCGGGATCTGCCACTGCCTGGACCCGAACCAGAGCCCCGACACCATCGACCCGCCCGCGATGGACGCCAGCAGGAACCCGGAGGCCCCCTTCACCCCGTGCTCCTCGGCGAAGGCCACGGTGATCAGGTCCACCGAGCCGAACACCGCGCCGAGCGCCAGATACACGCACGACAGCAGGGCGATCCCGGGGATCAGGATCGGCGAGCCGCCGCTCGACCTGATCTCCCGCACGGGCGGCTGGGTGCGCCGCTGCGCTGCCAGCGCCAGGGACCCGCCGACCAGGCACACCAGCGCCACCGACAGCCCCGCGTACGGGTTGACGTAGGTCGCCAGGACGGTCACCAGGGCGGGCCCCGCGACGAAGATCACCTCGTCGGCCACGGACTCGAACGCGAACGCGGTGTGCAGCTTGGCCGACCCGCCGTGCAGGTGCGACCAGCGGGCCCGCACCATCGAGCCCAGCGACAGCGAGGTCGCCCCGACCAGCAGCCCGGACGCGTACAGCGTCCACTCGGGCAGGCCGAACCCCGCACAGAGCATCAGGGACGCCAGGGCCAGCGCGTTGACCAGGGAGAACGGGATGATCACCCGGCTCTGGCCGAACCGGTCGACCAGCCGCCCCGTCAGGGGGGCGGCGATCGCGAAGGAGATGTTGGTGGTGGCCGCGACGGCGCCCGCGGTCGCGTACGACTCGGTGAGCGCGGAGACCAGCAGGACGATCCCGATGCCGAGCATGGACATCGGCATCCGGCCGACGAACCCGGCCAGCACGAATCCCTTGACGCCGGGCCCGTTGAACAACCCCCGGTAAGGCCCGACCACGTCATTTCCCCCTTACGTCGCCAGCCAACTTTTGCGTACGCGAGACCGGACGGCAAGTGCTTTTTCCGCCGATTCGGCTAACGTGTGCCGAGTGTCGTCCGGCCTTCCCTCGTTCCGCGCCGTGGTGCTGACGCTCGTCGCCGTGCTCGCCGTCACCGTGGCGGCCGGGGGAGCGGTCCTGCTCATCAGCGACGACGCGCCAGGCAGCGCCGCGCAGCAGGAACCGGCCCAGCGGGAATCGGCGCAGCTTCCGAAGCCGCAGCCGACGCCGCGGCTCGACCAGCTCGTGCCGACCACGCAGCCGGTCAAGGACTTCGGCCAGGGCGGGCCCAGCGTCACCGTGACCCCGCCCCGCATGCTGGCCGTCGCGCCCGCCACGGTGCCGAAGCGGACCCGGTTCGCGCTGTCGGCGCTGAAGCACGTGCAGAAGGTGATCGTCGTCGACGCCGGCGCCGTCAAGGTGTCGGGCACCGCGCTCAACCTGCTCGCCGTGGAGCCCTCCGAGTTCCGGTCCTGGACTCCACAGCCGGTCGCCGACCAGCCCGCCGTGTGGAGCGCGCTGGCCAGGGGCGAGATGGTCGCCGACTCCTCGGCCGTACGCAGGCTCGGCCTCGCGCTCGGCGCCTACTACCAGGTGGACGGCGGCCCGCGGCTGCGCGTCGCCGCCTCGGCCACCCTGGGCCTGACCGGGGTCGACGGCCTGGTGAGCGCCGACGTCGGCAGAGCGCTCGGGCTCGCCCCCGGCGTCGCGGTGCTGCTGCACGCCAAGAGCGGGGACGTCAGCGAGGCGCGGGTGCGCAAGCTGCTCGGCAAGGGCGCCCAGGTCGTCGCGCTGGGGCCGCGCGCCGGCCAGCCGAAGGCGAAGCCGAAGCAGCAGCAGCGCAAGCCCGCCACGGAGGTCACCGTGGGGCGGCCGAACAGCTACCTGGAGCTGTACAAGATCTCGGCCACCCGCTGCCCGGGCCTGTCCTGGACGGTCCTGGCCGCGATCGGCCAGGTGGAGAGCGGGCACGGGCGCAACAACGGGCCGTCGAGCGCGGGCGCGCTCGGCCCCATGCAGTTCATGCCCGCCACCTGGAAGTCGTACGGCGTCGACGGCGACGGCGACGGCAAGGCCGACATCTGGAGCCCGTACGACGCGGTGCCGGGCGCGGCCAACTACCTGTGCGCGAACGGCGCCGGCCAGGGCGGCGAGAAGCTGCGCAAGTCGATCTGGTTCTACAACCACTCCTGGGACTACGTGAACAAGGTGATGAGCATCTCCGAGGCGTACGCCCGCGCCTACACCTGACGCCGCCTGGGGGCCGGGCAGCAGGTCAGCGCGCACGCGACGGGCTCGGGCTCGTCCATCAGCTCCCGCACCATCCGCACGAAGGCCGGGTGGGTGCCCGCGGTCGCGGCCCGCTCCAGGGGCAGGCCCAGCTCGTCCGCGACCTGCCTGGCCTCGGTGTCGAGGTCGTAGACGACCTCCATGTGGTCGGAGACGAACCCGATCGGCACCAGCACCACCGACCGCGCGTCGGACTTGCGCAGGAAGTCGCAGACGTCCGGCTCCAGCCAGGGCACCTGCGGCGGGCCGCTGCGCGACTGCCACACCAGGTCCCACGGCTCGTCGCGGCCCAGCGCCTCGCTTACCAGCTGGGCGCTGCGGCGCAGCTGCGCCTCGTACAACCCGCCCGACGGGCCCGCCGTCTCGGCCATCGAGACCGGGATGCTGTGCGCGGTGAACACCAGCCGCGCGTCGTCGCGGCCGAGCCGCTCGAGCGCCTGCCTGGTGTGGTCGGCCATCGCCTCGACGAAGCCGGGGTGGTCGCCGAAGTGCCGCATCTTGACCAGCTCGGGGCCGCCCTCGACGGAGATCCTGGCGATGTCCTCGTAGTACTGGCGGCAGCTGGAGTAGCCGGCGAACGCCGAGGTGGCGAAGACCGCCGCCCTGCGGACCCCGTCGGCCTTCATCTGCCGGACGGTGTCCTCGCCGAACGGGTGCCAGTTGCGGTTGCCCCAGTAGACCGGCACGCCGGCCACCGGACGCAGCGCCTCGACCAGCTCGCGGTTCTGCCGGTTGATCGGGCTGACCCCGCCGAAGCCCTGGTAGTGCTCGGCCACCTGGAGCAGCCGCTCGCGCGGCACACCCCTGCCCCGCACCACGTTCTCCAGGAAGGGCAGGACGTCGTCGGGCCCCTCGGGCCCGCCGAACGAGAGAACCAGCAAAGCGTCGTAACTTCCCACGCGACCACCCTATTCGGAGTGTCGGTGGTCTTCCCCCGCGAGGGAGCGCCGTTGCCTGGACTGAGGAGCGCCGGGAGCGCCGGGAGCGCAGCGACCAGAGCGACGAGGGAAGGCAACGGACCTGAGCGACCGAGCAGCCTCACGAAGTGAGGCCATGAAACAGGGCCTCACGGAGTGAGGCCATGAGCAGGTAGGTTCGATCGAGTGAGCGCATTCAATGACATACGCGACTATGTCGCCATCCCGAGGGTCCTCTCGCTGAAGCTCTCGCCCGACGGTTCCCGCCTCGTCTCCGTGGTCCAGTCGCTCAATCCTGACGGCAAGTCGTACGGCACCGCGCTCTGGGCGATCCCCGTCGACGGCGAGCCCTACCGGCTGACCCGCTCGGCCAAGGGGGAGACCGCCGCCGAGTTCACCGACGCGGGCGACGTGCTGTTCACCTCGTCCCGTCCCGACCCGACGGCCAAGGACGCCGGGGACGAGGTGCCGGCGCTGTGGCTGCTGCCCCGCGCGGGCGGCGAGGCCCGCCAGGTGGCCACCCGCCCCGGCGGCATCGGCGCCGTGCGGACGGCCGGCGACGTGGTGGTGTTCGCCTCCGACGTGCTCGACGGCGAGGAGGCGGCCGAGGAGGAGCGGCGCAAGGCCCGCAAGGACGCCGGGATCAGCGCCATCCTGCACGAGGGCTACCCGGTCCGCTACTGGGACCACGACCTGGGCCCCGGCCGCACCCGGCTGTTCGCCGCCAGGCTCGGCGTCGCCGATCAGGACGGCCGCCTGGAGGACGTCCGCGACCTGACGCCCGACGCCGGCGACGCGCTGCGCGACACCTCCTTCACGCTCACCCCCGACGGCGCCACCGTGATCGCGACCTGGCGGGTGCCGCTGCCGCGCGGCCAGATGCGCATCGAGCTGGTCGCGATCGACGTGGCCACCGGCGAGCGCCGGGTTCTGGTCGCCGAGGACGACCACGACTTCACCCACCCGCTCGCCGTCTCGCCCGACGGCACCCGCGTCGCCTGCGCCCGCGAGCGCCACACCGGCCTGGACGTGTCTGTCAGGAACGAGCTGTGGATCGGCGACCTGGCCACCGGCCAGGGCAGGGGCTACGCGCCCGACCTGTTCCCGACGGACGTCGAGTGGGCGCCCGACTCCTCCGCCGTCTACCTCGTGGCCGACCACCAGGGCCGCCGCCCGGTCTTCCGCGTCCCGGTCGAGGGCGAGCACACCAGGCTCACCCAGGACGCCGCCGCCTACCTCGGGCTCAACGCCTCGCCCGACGGGCGCTTCGTCTACGCGCTGCACAGCGCCGTGGACCGGGCCCCCGGCCCGGCCAGGATCGACGCCGTCACCGGCGAGGTCGACGACTTGCCGTCGCCCGCGCCGCGTCCCGACGTGCCCGGCAGGCTCACCGAGATCTCCGCCACCGCCGACGACGGCACCACCGTCCGCGCCTGGCTGGCGCTGCCCGAGAACGCCTCGGCCGACAACCCCGCGCCGTTCCTGCTGTGGATCCACGGCGGCCCGGTCGCCTCCTGGAACGACTGGCAGTGGCGCTGGCAGTCGTGGATCATGACCGCGCACGGCTACGCCGTCCTGCTGCCCGACCCGTGCCTGTCCACCGGCTACGGCCAGGAGATGATCGACCGCGGCTGGGGCAACTGGGGCCCGCGCACCCTCGCCGACCTGGACGCCATCGTGGACGTCGCCCTCGCCAGGGACGACATCGACGGCGAGCGGATCGCCGCGATGGGCGGCTCGTTCGGCGGCTACATGGCCAACTGGCTCGCCGGCCACACCGACCGCTACAAGGCCATCGTCACCCACGCCTCCCTGTGGAACCTCGACCAGTTCGCGGGCACCACGGACGCGTCCATGTACTGGCAGCGCGAGTTCGGCGAGCCCGGCTCCGAGCGCTACGCCAACCTGTCGCCGCACCACGCGCTCGACAAGATCACCACCCCGATGCTCGTCATCCACGGCGACAAGGACTACCGGGTGCCGATCGGCGAGGCCCTGCGCCTGTGGTGGGACCTGCGGCGCAGCGAGGTCGAGTCGAAGTTCCTGTACTTCCCCGACGAGAACCACTGGATCCTGAAGCCGGGCAACGCCGTCGCCTGGTACGAGACCGTGCTGGCCTTCCTCGCCCAGCATGTGCTCGGGCAGGAGTGGAAGCGTCCGGACTCGGTGGCGTGATGTCTGACTTCGTCAGCCTGGCCGAGGACATCGCGCGTGAGGCGGGCGACATGCTGCTCGCCAAGCGGCCCGCCATGTCCGAGGTCGTCGAGACCAAGTCCAGCCCCACCGACGTGGTCACCGCGCTCGACAAGGTGTCCGAGGAGCTGATCAGGGCCCGCATCCTGGCCGCCAGGCCCGGCGACACGATCCTGGGCGAGGAGGGCGGCGAGGCCCGGGGCGACTCCGACGTGCGCTGGGTCGTCGATCCCATCGACGGGACGGTCAACTTCCTGTACGGGCTGCCGGACTGGGCGGTGTCGATCGCCGTCGAGGTCGGCGGCCGGATCGTCGCGGGCGTGGTGAACGTGGCCACCCGCGGCGAGGTGTTCACCGCCGCGCTCGGCGAGGGCGCCTGGCTCGGGGGCGCGCGGCTGCGCTGCACCACCGGTGTGCCGCTGGCCCAGGCGCTGGTGGCCACCGGGTTCGGCTACCTGCCCGGCAGGCGCGAGGTGCAGGGCCAGGTGCTGGCGTCGGTGCTGCCGCGGGTGCGGGACATCAGGCGCGGCGGCTCGTGCGCGATCGACATCTGCTCGGTGGCCGCCGGACGGGTGGACGCCTACTACGAGCGCGGCGTCAACTACTGGGACTACGCCGCGGCCGGGCTGGTCGCGGCGGAGGCGGGAGCCAGGATCGGCGGGCTGCACGGCAGGCCGAGCAACTCGGACCTGACGCTGTGCGCCGCGCCGGGCCTGTTCGAGGAGCTGCACGACCTGCTCGCCCCCCTCGACCCGGAACGCGACGCCTGACTGGGAACACGCCTGACCGGGAACGCGACGCCTGACCGGGAACACGCCTGACCCGGAACGTGCGAACGGCCGGAGCCCTCCTTCTGGGCTCCGGCCGTTCGGCGTCTACGTACAGCTATGAACAGCGTTCATGAGCGGGGCTCATGAACTGGTCTACGAACGGGGCAAAGGGATGCCGTGATCGTCGGCCAGCCTGCGCAGGTCTTCGATCTCGGCGGTGAGGGTGTCGGCGAGGTACTCGTCGCCGTTGCTTCGGGCCTCCCGAAGACCTTTGTAAGCCTGGTCGAGGCGGCTTTCGATCGTGGTCGTGAACTCGCCCATCTCACCTACTTTCTCAGGGGGTCGTGCCGTGCGTACGCTGCCAGCCCGCATGCGGAGAGCCTGCGGATCGCACGGTCGGTGGGTGTCCAGCTGGCATACCCAGGGGGCTCTCCTTCCGAAACATGAATTTCGCCATGCCTTGGGGCGCGCGGGGGTCGCACATGCCTTACCGTGCGCTTATTGCCGCTGTGGGCAGAATGAGGACCGACAATCGGAGAGAGGTGTGCTGGCGTGCGGGTGCTGGTGGTTGAGGATGAGCGCGTCCTCGCCGATGCGATCGCGACCGGGCTGCGGCGTGAGGCCATGGCCGTCGACGTGGCGTACGACGGGGGTGGCGCGCTGGAGCGGACCTCCTACATCGACTACGACGTGATCGTGCTCGACCGCGACCTGCCGGTGGTGCACGGCGACGAGGTCTGCCGCCGCCTGGTGGAGCAGCGTACGGCGTCCCGCATCCTGATGCTGACCGCGTCGGGCGACGTGGACGACAAGGTGGAGGGGCTCGGCCTGGGGGCCGACGACTACCTGGCCAAGCCGTTCGTCTTCATCGAGCTGGTGGCCAGGGTGCGCGCGCTGGGCCGCCGCTCCGCGCCCGCGCTGCCGCCGGTGCTGGAGCGGGGCGGGATCCGGCTCGATCCGGGCAAGCGGCTCGTGGAGCGCGACGGCAAGGAGGTCGTGCTGACCAAGAAGGAGTTCGCCGTCCTGGAGGAGCTGATGCGGGCCGAGGGCGCGGTGGTCAGCCAGGAGGACCTGCTGGACAAGGCGTGGGACGAGAACATCGACCCGTTCACCAACGTGGTGCGGGTGACGATGATGACGCTGCGCAAGAAGCTGGGCGACCCGCAGGTGATCGAGACCGTGCCAGGAGTGGGATACAAGTTGTGACAGATCGGCCAGAACGCGAGTCGGTGCCGACGCACCCGATGATCAGCCCGCACAGCGCCGGCAAGACGGTGCGGGTCCAGCAGCCCCCGCCGCCCAGCGGGCCGCCCGCCTGGGACGGCCCGCCGCCGCCCTCGCACACGGCGCAGGAGCGCACGCCGATGGGCTGGCTCACGGACAAGCCGGGCAAGGTGAGCATGCGCTGGCGGCTCACCCTCGCCTACGGCGGCGTGTTCTTCGTGGCAGGGGCGCTGCTCCTGGTCGTCATGTATTTCGTCGTGCGGTCGGTGCTCTACGTCGGATTCATCTACACCCTCAAGCTGCCGGACAATGTCTCGCCCGAGCTGGCCGACTACCTGAACGGGCAGGTGCAGCTCCTGCGCACCAACGGGATCAACCAGGTGCTCGACACCCTGATCAGGCAGTCGGTGCTGGCGCTGCTGGGCATGGGGATCTTCGCGCTCGTCCTCGGCTACTTCGTCGCCGACCGGGCGCTCAGGCCGATCAGCCAGATGACCGCCACCGCGCGCAAGCTGTCGGAGAGTACGCTCGCCCACCAGCGCATCGACCTGAAGGGCCCGGAGGACGAGCTGAAGGAGCTGGCCGACACCTTCGACGCCATGCTGACCCGGCTCAACGTCGCCTTCGACACCCAGCGCAGGTTCGTCGCCAACGCCTCCCACGAGCTGCGCACGCCGCTCACCATCAACAGGACCGTCCTGGAGATCGCCCTGTCCGACCCCGAGGTGTCGGAGGACCTCAAGACGCTGGGCCGCACCCTGCTGGAGGTCAACGCGCGCAACGAGAAGCTCATCGAGGGGCTGCTGTTGCTGGCGAGGAGCGAGCGCGAGCTGGCCGTGCGCAAGCCGTTGGACGTCGAGGAGGTCGCCAGGACGGCCGTGGAGCAGGTCGCCCCTTTCGCCGAGGAGCACGGCGTGGCCGTGAGCACCGAGCTGGCGAGCGCCCCCACGGTGGGCGACCCGGTGCTGCTGGAACGGTCCGTGAGCAACCTGCTGGAGAACGCCGTCAAGTACAACATTCCCGAAAATGGGAAAGTCTGGATCCGGACGGGAATGGTGGACGGGGGGTTGGTTGTTCAGGTGGCCAACACGGGGCAGCATGTCCCGGCGTACGAGGTGAACAGCCTGTTCGAGCCGTTCAGAAGGTTGCACGCGGACCGCGTGGAATCGGCGAAGGGCTCAGGGCTGGGGCTGTCGATCGTCCGGGCTGTGGTGCAGGCCCACGGCGGAAATGTGACCGCCGTACCTCGAGACGGTGGCGGACTCGTTGTCACCATCCGGCTCCCCGGCCGCTGATCCGGCGTGTTGCTGGATGGGGGGCGTCTCGTTCGTGCCGCACATGTGGTTGGATGTGCCGTCGAACACGGTGGTGCATGGCGCCAAGGCTGTGGGTTTCGCCATATTTGGCTAACCATTGCCGACGGCGACAGGCACTGACGTGTTGGGAGGTTCGTTGTTCTTTCCGGCGGGGTACCTCATGCAAATCTCCCCGGCGGAACGGGCACAAGAAGGGCCTCTCGGACGTTACACGACGCGCGATGAGCGCCAAGGCATATAGATGAGGGGGATGGAGTAATCACCATGGCTACCGACTACGACAGCCCGCGTAAGACCGACGACGACCTGAGTGAGGACAGCCTTCAGGAACTTCAGGCACGCCGCACCGACAAGTCGTCCGGCAGCATCGACATCGACGAGACCGACCTCGCCGAGTCGCTGGAGCTGCCCGGTGCGGACCTGTCGAACGAGGAGCTCAGCCTGCGGGTGATTCCGCGCCAGGCTGACGAGTTCACCTGCTCGCGCTGCTTCCTGGTGCACCACCGCAGCCAGCTGGCCTCCGAGAAGAACGGCCAGCAGGTCTGCCGCGAGTGCGCCGCCTGAGCAGAGGCGAAGGAGCTCAGGGCAGAGCGATGCCGAGCTCTGAGTGTCTCGACCATGAGCACGGAGGCTTCGTGTGGCCGAATCCGAGCAGGACAAGCAAGCAGGCAGAGAGGTCACCGGCTCCGGTGAGGACGTCGGCGAACTCGTAGGCAGGCTCACCGAGCCCGGTGAGCTCGAACCGGCCGAGCGGCGCAGGCTGCTCGGCCGTCTAGCCCGCGCTCTCAACAACGGCGCGGCCAAGGCCCGCAAGAGCGGCGTGGGCCGGGGCCGGTGGCTGGCCGACGTCTTTCTCAACATCGCCCCCCGCATCCCCATCAGGGATCTGCACACGCTCTCCGAGCACCACCACGGCATGACCGGCGAAGAGCTGGCCGACGATCTCATGCGCACCGCCCAGAAGGCCACCATGACGGTCGGCGCCATCGGCGGAGCGCTCGCCGCGGCCGAGTTCGCCGCGCCTCCCCTCCTCCTGTCGGCCCCCGCCCAGCTCGTCGCCGAGACCATCGTCGTGGCCTCCATCGAGGTCAAGCTCCTCGCCGAGCTGCACGAGGTGTACGGGGTGCGGGTGCACGGCACGGGCGCCCAGCGCGCGGTCGCGTTCACCGCGGCCTGGGCCAAGCAGCGCGGCATCGACCCGCTCGCCCCCACCTCGGTGTCGCTCGCGCTCGGCGCCGCCACCAAGACGGCCCTGCGCAACCGCCTTCTGCGTACCCTCGGACGTCACCTGACCACGCTCGGCCCGTTCCTGACCGGCGCCGTCGCCGGTGGCGCGCTCAACCGGATCGCCACCAAGAAGCTCGGCCAGGCCGTCCGCCAGGACCTGCGCGGCAAGCGCCCGCTCCCGCCCGGTTCCCGGCGCGACCGGCTAGACCCTTAACCCGTCGAAGGTCATCTTCAGCAGCGCGTCGGCCAGGTCGTCGGCCGAGCCGCCGCGCGCCGGCTGGTACCACTCGGTGATCGAGTTCACCGTCCCGAACAGCAGCCGCGTGACGAGCGCGGGATCCAGGTCCGGACGGATGCTGCCGTCGGCGGCGGCCTCCTTGACCAGGTGGCTGATGAACCTGTCGAACTCGCGCCGCCGCTCCAGCGCCCGCTCCTCGGTCGGGCTGTTGCCCCGCACGCGCAGCAGCAGCGTCACGTACGGCAGCCGCTCGACCAGGATCCGGACGCTCTCCCGCACCACCCACTCCAGGCGCGTGATCGCCGGGCCCGAGGTGGCGCGCTCGTCGGCGACCACCTCGAACAGGCCGTCCAGGGCCCGGTCCAGCGCCCGCGAGAGGAGCTGCTCCTTGCCGGGCACGTGGTAGTAGATGGCGGACTTGGTGACGCCGAGCGCCCTGGCGAGGTCCTCCATGCTGGTCCCGTCGTAGCCGCGCTCGTTGAAGACCGCCACGGCGATGGACAGCACGGACTCGGGGTCGTGTCCGCGCTTCCGCTGACGGGTCGGGGTGGTCATATGGCTAATTATCCCGCTTGTCGATGACCCGCTGGAGCTTGCCCACCGACCGCTCCAGCGTCTCCGGGTCCACCACCTGGACGTCCACCCGCACCCCGACCGTCTCCTTGACCGCCGCGCGCAGCGCCTCCGCGGCCTCGTCCCGGTCCTCGCGCTCGAAGCCCGGCCGGGCCTCGACCATGACCGTCATCTCGTCGAGCCGTCCCGGGCGGGTCAGATGGAGCTGGAAATGCGGCGAGAGGCCGGGCGTGCGCAGCACGACCTCCTCGATCTGGGTGGGGAAGACGTTCACGCCGCGCAGGATGATCATGTCGTCCGTGCGTCCGGTGACCTTCGCCATCCTGCGGAACGCGGGCCGCGCGGTGCCCGGCAGCAGCCTGGTCAGGTCGCGGGTGCGGTAGCGGATGACCGGCATCGCCTCTTTGGTGAGGCTGGTGAGGACCAGCTCGCCCGCGTCGGCCGGGGCCCCGGTGAACGGATCGACCGTCTCGGGGTAGAAGTGGTCCTCCCAGATGTGCAGGCCGTCCTTCGACTCCACGCACTCGTTCGCGACGCCGGGGCCCATCACCTCCGACAGGCCGTAGATGTCCACGGCGTGCAGGTCGAAGCGGTCCTCGATCTCGCGGCGCATCTCCTCCGTCCACGGCTCGGCGCCGAAGATCCC
Source organism: Nonomuraea sp. NPDC000554 (assembly GCF_040300065.1). Taxonomy (NCBI): domain Bacteria; kingdom Bacillati; phylum Actinomycetota; class Actinomycetes; order Streptosporangiales; family Streptosporangiaceae; genus Nonomuraea; species Nonomuraea sp. NPDC000554. The sequence goes on from NZ_JBEPDC010000009.1 coordinate 282,088, forward strand.
GATGCGGAGCGAGCAGGCGCGGGCGTCCAGGCCCTGCGCGTCGAACTCGTCGAGCAACGCCAGCATGTACGACGGGGTGACCATGATGATGTCGGGACGCAGGTCGGCGATGAGCCGCACCTGGCGCGGCGTCATGCCGCCGGAGACCGGCACCACCGTGCAGCCCAGCCGCTCGGCGCCGTAGTGCGCGCCCAGGCCGCCGGTGAACAGCCCGTACCCGTACGCCACGTGCACGAGGTCGCCGGGCCTGCCGCCCGAGGCGCGGATCGAGCGGGCCATGACCTCGGCCCAGGTGTCGATGTCCCGCCTGGTGTAGCCGACCACGGTGGGCTGCCCCGTCGTCCCGCTGGAGGCGTGGACGCGCGCCACCCGCTCGCGCGGCACGGCGAACATGCCGAACGGGTAGCTGTCGCGCAGGTCCTGCTTCGTGGTGAAGGGGAACCTGGCCAGGTCGGAGAGCTCCTTGCAGTCGGCGGGACGCACCCCGTGCTCGTCGAACTTCCGCCGGTACAGCGGGACGTTGTCGTAGGCGTGGCCGAGCGTCCACCGCAGCCGCTCCAGCTGGAGCGCGGCCAGCTCGTCGGGTGACACCCGCTCGATGGGGTCGAGTTCCTGCGGCGAGGGGGGATCGCCGAGCCTCATCTCATCTCCCTGCGACGCGCGGTCTCCAACACAGGTCTCCCTTGTTTACTGACCGAATGTTCGGTAAACACTTCATCGTCCGGCAGATCCCTGTCAAGAGAGGGACGATCATGTTCGAACAGCACCGCGACACCCTCGACAGAGCCCTCTCCGCGATCGCTGACCGGGGCTACTGGAGCGCCTACCCCGAGTCGCCGAGCCCGCGCGTCTACGGCGAGGGGTCGGCCGAGCGGGGCAAGGAGGCGTTCGAGTCGTACCTCGGCAAACCCTTCCCCGTCGACCAGCCCGGCACCGGGGCGTGGATCGGCGCGGAACACTCGCCGTACGGGATCGACCTCGGCGTCACCTACCCCGAGCCGTCCGTCGACGCGCTGGTGGCCGCCGCCAAGGAGGCGCTGCCGGCCTGGCGCGACGCCGGGCCCGAGGTCCGCGCGCTGACCTGCGTCGAGATCGTCAGCCGGATCAACCAGCGCAGCTTCGAACTGGCCTGCGCCGTGCAGCACACCACCGGCCAGGCGTTCGTGATGGCCTTCCAGGCGGGCGGCCCGCACGCGCAGGACCGGGCGCTGGAGGCCGTCGCGTACGGCTACGCCGCCATGACCTCCTCCGCCGACCGGGCCCGCTGGGAGAAGCCCGGCAAGGGCGACCCGCTGGTCATGGAGAAGCGGTTCACCGTCGTGCCGCGCGGCATCGGGCTGGTGATCGGCTGCAACACCTTCCCCACCTGGAACGCCTACCCCGGGCTGTTCGCCTCGCTGGTGACCGGCAACCCGGTGATCGTCAAGCCGCACCCGGGGGCGATCCTGCCGCTGGCGATCACCGTCCAGACCGCCCGCGAGGTGCTGGCGGAGGCCGGGTTCGACCCCGCGCTCGTCCAGCTCGCCGTCGAGGAGGGCAGGGGCCTGGCCTCCACCCTCGCCACTCACCCGGACGTGCGGATCGTCGACTTCACCGGCTCCACCGAGTACGGCGACTGGCTGGAGGGCAACGCCCGGCAGGCGCTCGTCCACACCGAGAAGGCCGGGGTCAACACGGTCGTCGTCGACTCCACCGACTCCTTCCGCGGCATGCTCGGCAACCTGGCGTTCTCGCTGTCGCTCTACAGCGGGCAGATGTGCACCTCGCCGCAGAACATCCTGGTGCCCGCCGGAGGCATCGAGACCGACGAGGGGCACAAGAGCTTCGACGAGGTGGCCGCGGGCCTCGCGGCGGCCGTCGGCAAGCTGCTCGGCGACGACGCCAGGGCCGTGGAGCTGACCGGGGCGATCGTGAACCAGGGCGTGCTGTCGCGTCTGGAGGCCGCGCCGTCGCTGGGGCAGGTGGTGCTGGAGTCCCGGTCGATCAAGCACCCGGCCTTCCCCGACGCGGTGGTGCGCACCCCGGCGATCGTCCGGGTGGAGGCGTCGGCCGACGACGTCTACGGGCACGAGCACTTCGGGCCGATCTCGTTCGTCATCCCGACGGCGTCCACGTCCGAGAGCCTCGACGTGCTGCGCCGCACGGTCTCCGCACGTGGCGCGCTCACGGCGGCGGTCTACTCCACCTCGCCGCGGGTGCTGGAGCAGGCGGAGCGGGCGGCGCTGGACGCGGGCGTCAACCTGTCGTGCAACCTGACCGCCGGCGTCTTCGTCAACCAGTCGGCGGCCTTCAGCGACTACCACGGCAGCGGCGCCAACCCCGCCGCCACCGCCTCCCTGACCGATCCCGGCTACGTCGCCGGGCGCTTCCACGTGGTGCAGTCCAGGCGGCACGCGTGAGCATGCGGATCGGTGTCATCGGCGGCGGCCGGATGGGAGCCGGGATCGCGCAGGTGTTCCTGGCAGCCGGAGACCACGTCACCGTCCAGGAGCCGGAGGCGGAGGCCGCCCGCGAGCGGATCGCCCAGGGGCTGGGCGTCGCCGAGGCCCGGGGAGGCGGGCGGCGCGACGAGGCGCTGGCGCGGCTGACGCTGGGCCCCGTGCCCGCCGACGCGTCCCTGGTCATCGAGGCGGTGCCCGAAGACCCCAAGCTCAAGGCGGAGGTGCTGGGCGAGGCCGAGGCCAGGCTGCCCGGCGGCGCCGTGCTCGCCACCAACACCAGCTCGCTGTCCATCGCCGAGCTGTCGGCCGGCCTGGAACGGCCCGAGCGGCTGATCGGGATGCACTTCTTCAACCCGGTGCCCGTCCAGAAGCTGGTGGAGATCGTCGTCACCCGGGCCACCGCGCCCGAGGTGCTCGACGTGGCCAGGCGGCAGGTCGAGCGCGTCGGCAAGACCGCCGTGGTGGTCAACGACTCGCCGGGGTTCGCCACCAGCCGCCTCGGGGTGCTGCTCGGGCTGGAGGCCATCCGCATGGTCGAGGACGGGGTCGCGTCCGCCGAGGACATCGACACCGCGATGACGCTCGGCTACGGCCACCCGATGGGGCCGCTCAAGCTGGGCGACCTGGTGGGGCTGGACGTCCGGCTGGCCATCGCCGAGTACCTGCACGCCAAGCTCGGCCCCCGCTTCGAGCCGCCCCGGCTGCTGCGCGACAAGGTCGCGGCGGGGGAGCTGGGACGCAAGACGGGGAAGGGCTTCTACGAGTGGTAAGCTCGACATTTCACGAAATGATCGAGGCCGACCAGCGCATCGAGCCTCGCGACGCCATGCCCGACGGCTACCGCAGCACCCTGATCCGGCAGATCGCCCAGCACGCGCACTCCGAGATCATCGGCATGCAGCCCGAGGGCGCCTGGATCACCCGGGCGCCCAGCCTGAAACGCAAGGCCATCCTGCTCGCCAAGGTGCAGGACGAGGCGGGCCACGGCCTCTACCTCTACGGCGCGGCAGAAACGCTCGGCGCCGACCGCGACGAGCTGCTCGACGCCCTGCACGAGGGCCGCCAGCGCTACTCCTCGATCTTCAACTACCCCACCCCGACCTGGGCCGACGTGGGCGCGATCGGCTGGCTGGTCGACGGCGCGGCGATCGTCAACCAGGTGCCGCTGTGCCGCTGCTCCTACGGCCCGTACGCCAGGGCGATGGTGCGGATCTGCAAGGAGGAGAGCTTCCACCAGCGGCAGGGGTACGAACTGCTGTACACGCTCGCCCACGGGACACCCGCGCAGCGGCAGATGGCCCAGGAGGCGGTCGACCGGTGGTACTGGCCGTCGCTGATGATGTTCGGCCCCCCGGACGCCGAGTCGACGCACTCGGCCCAGTCGATGGCCTGGAAGATCAAGCGCCACTCCAACGACGAGCTGCGCCGGCGGTTCGTCGACATGATCGTCCCTCAGGCGGAGATCCTCGGCCTCACGCTGCCCGACCCCGGCCTGCGCTGGAACCCCGACACAGGCCACCACGAGCACGGCGAGATCGACTGGGACGAGTTCCGGCGGGTCCTCGCGGGCGGCGGCCCATGCAACGCCGAGCGGCTGGCCCACCGGCGCCGGGCCCACGAGGAAGGCGCCTGGGTCCGGGAAGCGGCCATCGCCTACGCAGAGGGTGTGGTGGAGGGTGTGAAGGGGGAAATTTCGTGACTTTGTGGGAAGTGTTCGTCAGGCCGAGGCGCGGCCTGTCTCACGTCCACGCCGGAAGCCTGCACGCGCCCGACGCCGAGCTGGCCCTCAGGCACGCCCGCGACCTCTTCACCCGCCGCCAGGAAGGCGTCAGCATCTGGGTCGTCCCGGCGGCCGAGATCAGCGCCTCCTCCCCGGACGAGAAGGACCCGTTCTTCGCCCCGGCAGCCGACAAGCCCTACCGGCACCCCACGTTCTACGACCTCCCCGAAGGGGTGAAGCACCTGTGATCGGCGCTCTGGAGATCGGCGACGACTGCCTGGTGCTGTCGCAGCGGCTGGCCGAGTGGGTGACCCGCGCGCCCACCCTGGAGGAGGACGTCGCCCTGGCCAACCTCTCGCTGGACCTCCTGGGGCAGGCCCGCGCCCTGCTGTCGAGGGCGGGCGACGAGGACGACCTCGCCTACCTGCGCGGCGCGTCCGGCTTCCGCAACTGCCTGCTGGTCGAGCAGCCGAACACCGACTTCGCGCACACGATCGTCCGGCACCTGCTCTACGCGGGGTTCCTGTTCGAGCTGTACGCCGCGCACCCGGAGGACGAGGTCGCGGCCAAGGGGGTCAAGGAGCTGGCCTACCACCGCGACTACGCCGCGCTCTGGACGTCCAGGCTCGGCAGGGGGACCGAGGAGAGCCACCGCCGCGCCACCGAGGCCCTGGCGGCGCTCTGGCCCTTCACGGACGAGCTGTTCGAGGACCACCAGGACCTGCGCGCGCCCTGGCACTCCTGGGTGACAGGGGTGCTGGAGGGGGCCGCGCTGCCCGTCCCGGCGGTGGCGCAGCGCACGGGCGGTCGCCGCGGACAGCACACCGCGCACCTCACCTCACTCCTCACGGAACTGCAGGGCCTGCACCGCGACCACGCGGGAGCGACCTGGTGACCCCCGCCGAGCCGCCGGACGCCCGCCAGAGCCACGCCGAGCCGCCCGGCGCCCGGATGACGCTCGACGAGGCCCGCGCCGTGGCGGCGGGCGTCCCGGACCCGGAGCTGCCGGTGGTCACCCTCGCGGACCTCGGCATCCTCCGGGACGTGCTGCCACGCGACGACGGCGGCGTCGAGGTGGTGATCACCCCGACCTACTCGGGCTGCCCGGCCATGGACGCGATCCGCGACGACATCCGGCGCGCCCTCCCCGGCGCGACGGTCACCACCGTCCTCTCACCGCCGTGGACGACGGACTGGATCACCGAGGAGGGCCGCGCGAAGCTGCGCGAGCACGGCGTCTCACCACCCGGACGCGTCGTCTCCCTCGCCCCGCCCACCCGCGCCGAGCCGGCAGGCGTGTGCTGCCCGCGGTGCGGGTCCGGCCGGGTGCGGCTGGTCAGCCGGTACGGCTCGACCGCCTGCAAGGCGCTCTACACCTGCGCCGCGTGCCTCGAACCCTTCGACCACGTCAAGGAGATCTAGGGTGGGCCGCTTCCAGCCGCTGACGGTCGCGGCCGTGGACCGGATCACCGACGACGCCGTCACGGTGACGTTCGCGGAGCGAGTCCCGTTCGTCGCCGGGCAGCATCTCACCCTGCGCACCCGCCTGGACGGCGTCGAGGTGCGGCGCAGCTACTCGATCTGCTCCCCGTACGGCGGCCCGCTGCGGATCGCGGTGAAACGGCTGCCAGGCGGCGCGTTCTCCGAGTACGCCACCACCGTCCTGCGGCCGGGCGACGTGCTGGAGGCGATGCCGCCCCTCGGCAGGTTCCACACGCCCCTGCACCCGGACAGCTCCCGCCACCATCTCGCGATCGCCGCGGGCAGCGGCATCACCCCGGTCCTGTCGCTGCTGGCCACCACGCTGGCCGTGGAGCCGCGCAGCAGGTTCTCGCTCGTGTACGGCAACAGGACCGCCCGCGAGGTGATGTTCGCCGAGGAGCTGGCCGACCTCAAGGACCGCTACGGCGCGCGCCTCAACCTGCTGCACGTCCTCAGCAGGGAGCCCCAGGAGGCCCCGATCGCCTCGGGACGGATCGACGCCGGCAAGCTGCGCGCGCTGCTCCCCCTGCTGGGCCCGGCCGACCACGCCTACCTCTGCGGCCCCGCCGGCCTGGTCGAGGAGGCCAGGAAGGCGCTGGACGGCGGCGGCCGCGTCCACTACGAGCTCTTCTACGCGGGCGAGCCCGCACCCAGGCGGGGAGGCGCGGCGAAGGGGGCGAGGCTCGGCTTCACCCTCGACGGCCGGACCGCCGAGGTCGCCGTCGACGACGGCGAGACCCTGCTCGGCGCGGCCCTGCGAGCACGGTCGGACGCCCCGTACGCCTGCCGCGGCGGCGTCTGCGGCACCTGCCGGGTGCGGCTGGTCGAGGGCAGGGTGGAGATGGGGCAGAACTACGCGCTGGAGCCGGAGGAGCTCGAAGCGGGGTATGTCCTTGCCTGTCAGAGCCGTCCGGCGACCCCCAGGGTGACGGTCGACTTCGACGCCTGAACCGGAGCCGCCCCGAGCGAGGGACGTCCGGGCGGAAGGAGGAACGATGGCCAGACCGTTCGCCTCGTCGGCCGATCTCGGCGAGAAGGCGCAGACGCTGGAGGTGCTGGCCGACGGCGTCTACGCGCTCACGGCCGAAGGCGACCCGAACGTGGGCGCGATCGAGGGCGAGGACTTCCTGGTCTGCTTCGAGGCCCTGGCCACGCCGGTCGCGGCGGCGGAGTGGCTGGCGCGGCTTCGCCGGCACACGTCCAAGCCGATCAGGTACCTGGTGCTGTCGCACTACCACGCGGTCAGGGTGCTGGGCGCGTCCGCGTTCGACGCGGACGTGATCGTCACGCACGAGAAGACGCGCGAGCTGATCGCCGAGCGCGGCGAGCAGGACTGGGCCAGCGAGTACGCCAGGATGCCCCGGCTGTTCAAGGAGCCCGGCTCGATCCCGGGCCTGACCTGGCCGACGGCGACGTTCAGCGAGCGGTTCAGCATCGACCTGGGCGGCGGGCGCGGCGATCTCGTCCTGGAGTACTGCGGGCGCGGGCACACCGAGGGCGACCTGGTGGCCTGGCTGCCGAAACAGCGGATCCTCTTCGCCGGAGACCTGGTCGAGTCGCAGGCCGCCCTGTACACCGGCGACGCCTTCCACCGCGAGTGGTCCTCGTCCACGCTGGACCACGTCGCGTCCTTCGGGGCGGAGACGCTGGTCGGCGGCAGGGGAGCGGTGGCGCGCGGCAGGGAGGGCGTCGCGGCGGCGATCGCCCAGACCCGCGACTTCCTGGACGTGATGCTGCGCGAGGTCGGCAAGGCGCACGAGAGCGGCGGCACCCTCAAGGAGGCGTTCGACAGCACGCACGCGGTGCTCGAACCCCGCTACGGCTCCTGGCCGATCTTCGAGCACTGCCTGCCGTTCAACGTCTCCAGGCTCTGGGACGAACTCGACGGCGTCGAGCGTCCGCGCATCTGGACGGCCGAGCGCGACCGCGAGGTCTGGGAGCGGTTGCAGTCATGATCGAGCCGCAGGTGATCGTCGTCGGCGCCGGCCCGGTGGGCCAGACCGCCGCGCTGCTGCTGGCCCGCTGGGGCGTGCCCGTGCTGGTGCTGGACCGCCGTCCCGAGCGTGACGCCGCCGGTTCGCGGTCCATCTGCCAGCAGCGGGACGTGCTCGACGTCTGGGCGTCCGTCGGCGCGGGGCGGGTGGCCGAGGAGGGCCTGACCTGGACCACCGCGCGCACCTACTACCGCGACCGGGAGCTGTTCTCCTGGACGTTCGAGGACCAGGGCCCGCTGCCGCCGTTCGTGAACATCTCCCAGGCGCGCACCGAGCAGATCCTGGACGCGGCCATCGCCGCCCAGCCGCTGATCGAGGTCCGCTGGGGCCACGAGGTGACCGGCCTGGAGCAGGACGCGCACGGCGTCACCCTCCGGTGCGGCGGGCGGGTGCTGCGCGCCCCCTACGTGCTGCTCTGCGCGGGCGCCCGCGCCCAGGCGCTCCGGCAGGCGCTGGGCGTGGCGTTCGACGGGGAGACGTTCGCCGACCAGTTCCTCATCTGCGACATCAAGGCGGACCTGCCCGGCTGGGAGCACGAGCGCCGCTTCTACTTCGACCCCGCGTGGAACCCCGGCAGGCAGGTGCTCATCCATCCGTGTCCGGACTCCGCCTTCCGCATCGACTGGCAGGTCTCGCCGCACTTCATCCCAACAGAAGACGATATTTCGCGAAAAATCAGGCAAATCATCGGCGACCGTGAGTACGAGCTGACCTGGCGGACCACGTACCGCTTCCACTCCCGCCTCGCGTCCCGCATGCGCGTCGGCCGGGTCCTGCTGGCGGGCGACTGCGCCCACCTGGTGGCCCCGTTCGGCGCCCGCGGTCTCAACTCGGGGGTCCCCGACGCCGAGAACGCCGCCTGGAAGCTGGCCTTCGTGCTCAACGGCTGGGCCCCCGAGGAGCTGCTGGAGACCTACCACGACGAGCGGCACGCCGCCGCCAGGGAGAACCTGGAGGTCACGGCGGCCACCATGCGCTTCCTGGCCCCGCGCACCGAGGAGGAGCGGGCCCGCAGGCGCAGGGCGCTCGACGCGGGGGACGCGGCCGGCATCGACTCGGGCAGGTTCGCCGAACCGTACTGGTACGTCGACTCCCCGCTCACCACGCCGGAGCCGGGACGCCCGTTCGCGGGCAGGCCGCCGAGGGGCACGAGCCCGCCTCCCGCCCCCGGCGTGATCCTTCCGGACGTGCCACTGGCCGGGGGCAGGTTGCGAGAGCTCTGCCGGGACGGATTCCTGCTTCTGCTGGGCGATATGTGCGATTCGAGTTTGTTTGCGCAGGTAGTGGGGAAGGTCAGTACGGCGCCGCTCGCCGTACGCGAGCTCGCGGAGGTCGACGGGACCGGCTGCCTGGCCTCTGAGCTGGGCGCGGTGCCAGGAGAGGCATGGGTGGTCAGGCCCGATGCCCATATCGCCGCGATCATCCCCCACGTGGGGCCGGAGACGGTGGCGGCCGCCGTGAGCCGCGCGGCGCGGCTCATCTGAGAGCGGATCCTTAGGAGGATTTGGGTGAGTGGCCGGAGCTCGTTTCTGATCGTCGCGAACCGGTTGCCGGTGGATCGGACGGTCGAGCCTGACGGCACGGCCTCATGGCGCAGAAGCCCAGGAGGACTGGTCACCGCGATCGCACCGGTGATGCAGCGCCGCCACGGCGCCTGGCTCGGCTGGCACGGCGCGGCCGACGAGGAGCTGGAGCCCTTCGAGCAGGACGGCATGAGCCTCATCCCGGTGCCGCTGTCGGCCCGCGAGGTGGAGCGCTACTACGAGGGCTTCTCCAACGCCACCCTGTGGCCGCTCTACCACGACGTGGCGGTGCCGCCGGTGTTCGAGCGCGACGCCTGGGACGCCTACCGCGCCGTCAACGAGCGCTTCGCCGCCGCCGCAGCCGAGGCCGCCGAGCAGGGCGCGGTCGTCTGGGTGCAGGACTACCAGCTGCAGCTCGTCCCCGCCATGCTGCGCAGGCTCAGGCCGGACCTGCGCATCGGCTTCTTCCTGCACATCCCGTTCCCGCCGGTGGAGCTGTTCTGGCGGCTGCCGTGGCGCAAGGACCTGGTCGAGGGGCTGCTCGGGGCCGACCTGGTGGGCTTCCAGCTCCCCGGCGGGGCGTCGAACTTCCGGATGCTCTGCCGCAAGCTGCTCGGCCTGCCGTACAAGGGGAACGAGATCTTCCTCGACGACCGGGTGGTGACGACGCAGGCGTTCCCGATCTCCGTCGACTTCGGCGAGCTGGACTCGCTGGTGCGCGAGCCGCACATCATCACCCGCGCCAAGGAGATCCGGTTCGAGCTCGGCGACCCCGAGCACATGATGCTCGGCGTGGACCGGCTCGACTACACCAAGGGCATCGGCCAGCGCCTGGAGGCGTTCGGCGAGCTGCTCACGGAGGAGAAGATCGCGCCGGGCGAGGCGGTGTTCGTGCAGATCGCCACACCCAGCAGGGAGCGGGTGGAGGAGTACCGCCGCCTGCGCGACGACATCGAGCTGCAGGTCGGCCGCATCAACGGCGAGCACGCGATGCTCGGGCACCAGCCGATCCAGTACTTCCACCAGTCGTACGGGCGCGAGGAGCTGGCGGCGCTCTACCTGGCCGCCGACGTCATGGTGGTCACGCCGCTGCGCGACGGGATGAACCTGGTCGCCAAGGAGTACGTCTCGTGCCACCACGACCTGCACGGGGCGCTGGTGCTCAGCGAGTTCGCCGGGGCCGCCGACGAGCTGCGGCAGGCGTTCCTGGTCAACCCGTACGACGTCGAGGACGTCAAGCGCCAGATGCTGGCGGCGATGCGGGCCACGCCGCACGAGCTGGCCCGGCGCATGCGCACGATGCGCCGCCGGGTAGCCACCTACGACGTGGACCGCTGGGCCAGCGAGTTCCTCACTGCTCTGGAGTCACCTGCTTCACGGACTTCCACGCCTCGTACCGCTTCTTGGCGGTCCGGTTGACCACGATCTGCGCCACGGACATGCCCACGCCCATGAGAACCGCGTAACCGATCGCCTCGCCCATGGTGACCTCGGGCGAGTCGGGGTCCACCGGCGGCTCCTTGCCGGTGGTCTTCACCCAGACGAACCCGAGGATCTTCCTCGCCGCCCACGCCGTGACCAGACCGACGAGCCCCCCGATCACCCGCCAGGCGATATCGGGCTTGTCCTCTGCCATCTGCACGTCTCCTTCCCCTTTGTAACGAACCATAGTCTCTACCGCTTCTGGGGCCCCGGACGCCGTACCATAAGGAGGCATGACTCAGCAGCGACTACGCCATGCATCCATGCCCGAGAAACCGACTCTCGACGGCTTGGAGCAGGTATGGGTAGCCCGCTGGGAGGACGAAGGCACCTACCGCTTCGACCGGTCGAAGACCCGCGAGCAGGTCTACTCCATCGACACGCCGCCCCCGACCGTCTCAGGCTCCCTCCACGTCGGTCACGTCTTCTCCTACACCCACACCGACACCGTCGCCCGCTTCCAGCGGATGCGCGGGCGAGAAGTTTTCTACCCCATGGGCTGGGACGACAACGGCCTGCCCACGGAGCGCCGGGTGCAGAACCACTTCGGGGTCCGCTGCGACCCCTCGGTGCCGTACGACCGCGACTTCACGCCGCCCGCCAAGCCCGATCCCAAGCGGCAGGTGCCGATCTCGCGCGGCAACTTCATCGAGCTGTGCGAGCGCCTCACTGTCGAGGACGAGAAGGCGTTCGAGGAGCTGTGGCGGCGGCTCGGCCTGTCGGTCGACTGGACGATGACGTACGCGACCATCGACGGCCACGCGCGGGCGGCCTCGCAGCGGGCGTTCCTGCGTAACCTGGCGCGCGGCGAGGCGTACCTGGCCGAGGCGCCCACGCTGTGGGACGTGTCCTTCCGCACCGCCGTCGCCCAGGCCGAGCTGGAGGACCGGGAGTGGCCCGGCGCGTTCCACCGCATCTCCTTCTACGGCGAGAAGGGGCCGGTCTGGATCGAGACGACCAGGCCGGAGCTGATCCCGGCCTGCGTGGCGCTGGTGGCGCACCCCGACGACGAGCGCTACAAGCCGCTGTTCGGGACGTCCGTGCTGACGCCGCTGTTCGGCGTCGAGGTGCCGGTGCTCGCCCACCACCTGGCCGAGCCCGACAAGGGCTCGGGCATCGCGATGATCTGCACGTTCGGCGACATCACCGACGTCACCTGGTGGCGCGAGCTGAACCTGCCGACCAGGCCGGTCGTCGGCCGCGACGGGCGGCTGCTGCCCGAGCCGCCCGAGGGCGTCGAGGCGGAGCCGTACAAGGAGCTGGCGGGCAAGACGGTGCACAGCGCCCGCGAGCGCATCGTGGAGCTGCTGCGCGAGTCCGGCGACCTCGACGGCGAGCCGCGGCCCGTCCAGCGGACGGTGAAGTTCTACGAGAAGGGCGACAGGCCGCTCGAGATCGTCACCACCCGGCAGTGGTACATCCGCAACGGCGGGCGCGACCCGCAGCTGCGGGAGCGGCTGCTGGGCAGGGGCGCCGAGCTGAGCTGGCACCCGGCCCACATGCGGGTCCGCTACGACAACTGGGTGCAGGGGCTGGCGGGCGACTGGCTGATCTCCAGGCAGCGCTTCTTCGGCGTGCCGTTCCCCGTCTGGTACCCGCTCGACGCCGCGGGCGAGCCCGACTACGCCAACCCGCTGGTGCCGCCGGAGGGCGAGCTCCCGATCGACCCGTCGTCGCAGGTGCCCCCGGGGTACACCGAGGCGCAGCGGGGCGTGCCGGGCGGCTTCGTCGGCGACCCCGACGTCATGGACACCTGGGCCACCTCCTCGCTCTCGCCGGAGATCGCCGGCGGCTGGGAGCGCGACCCCGACCTGTTCTCCAGGGTCTTCCCGATGGACCTGCGCCCGCAGGCCCACGAGATCATCCGCACCTGGCTGTTCTCCACCGTGGTCCGGGCGCACCAGGAGTTCGGCACGCTGCCGTGGAGCGACGTGGCGATCTCCGGGTGGATCCTCGACCCCGACCGCAAGAAGATGTCCAAGTCCAAGGGGAACGTCACCACCCCGATGGGCCTGCTGGAGGAGTACGGCTCCGACGCGGTCCGCTACTGGGCGGCCAGCGGGCGTCCCGGCACCGACACGGCCTTCGACACCGGCCAGATCAAGGTCGGGCGGCGGCTCGCGATCAAGATCCTGAACGCGTCGAAGTTCGTGCTGTCCTTCCCTGAGACGGTGGGAGAGGTCACCGAGCCGCTCGACCTGGCGATGCTCGCCGCCCTGTCGGACGTGGTCAAGGAGGCCACGGAGGCGTTCGAGAACTACGACTACACCAGGGCGCTGGAGGCCGCGGAGCGGTTCTTCTGGTCGTTCTGCGACGACTACCTGGAGCTGGTCAAGGGCCGCGCCTACGACTCCGACGCGGCCGCCGCCTCGGCCCACGCCGCCCTGCGGCAGGCCCTGGACGTCCAGCTGCGGTTGTTCGCCCCGTTCCTCCCGTTCGTCACGGAGGAGGTGTGGTCCTGGTGGCGTGCGGGCAGCGTCCACCGGGCCCCGTGGCCGTCGGCCGAGCGCCGCGAGGGTGACCCCGCGGTGCTGACGGTGGCCTCGGAGGTGCTCAGGCAGGTCCGCAAGGCCAAGTCCGCGGCCAAGCTGTCGATGCGGGCCGAGGTCTCGCGGCTCACCGTCTCCGGCCCCGAGGTGGAGCTGGCCCGGCAGGCGCAGGACGACGTGTGCGGGGCGGGCAACGTCGAGGAGTTCGTCCTCGCCGACGGCCCGGAGTTCCTGGTCGACGTGGTCCTCGTCGAGGATCAGTAGTCGCACACCCCCGTCGGGAAGATCGCCTCAAGGCGCTCCCGCTCGGCGGGGGACGGCCGCCACGTCCCGTAGAGGCCGCGCTCGATGGCCCGCGCCACCGGCTGGAGCCTGCACGCGTAGACCCCGCCCTTCAGCGGGCCGCCCGCCACGACCCGGGAGGTCGAGTAGAGCGGGAACTTCGCCGTGCAGGCGCCGGCGGGCCTGCCGTCCAGGACGCCGTCCCAGACGTGCGGGCCCGCGGCGAGCTGCGCGCCGTCTGAGGCGAAACAGCGGTCCACGGCCGTGGCGGGCCGGTTGCCCGTCACACCGTGCGACGGGTTGGCCCGCATGTTGGCCAGCCACTCGTCCATGACCTGCAGCGCCTCCGGCGTCTGGTCGAAGCGGGGGCCGTCGGGACGGGCGTCGGTGAACCAGATGACCTGGTTGCCGGCGTCGCCGTCGAAGTCCAGCATCCGCTGCCGCGAGGCGAACGACTGGTGCGCGTCGTGCATGTCGAGCTGGTCTTCCAGATAGTGGCGCCAGTCGATGACCGGGATGTCGATGGCGCCGCGGAACACCAGCCCGCTGCGCGTCACGTTCCTGATCGCCACCGGGTCGCCTGCGCGCCGCGGCGCGGGGTCGCCCGACCGGGCGTTGCGGGCGCTCCACGGGTCGAAGTCGGTGGCGCACTCGGTGAACGGGCAGCCCTCCTGGACCATGTCCGCCGCCTCCTTCCACGAGCCGACCCGGGCGTTCACGTCGAGGAACTCGGCGGGCGTGATCACGCCGTCCACGAGCGCCCGCAGCCCGTACTGGACGCCGACGTTGTCCCAGGTGGACCGGGCGTAGCCGTCGGGGGCGACGCCGTAGACGTTGCGCAGGTCGTCCCAGTGCGTCCACTGGACGGTGTTCTTGACGCCCGGCGGGTCCATCTGCTTCCACTCCGGGTCGGCGTTGGACGTCCAGAGCGGGTTCATGGTCAGCGGGGTCAGGCCGCGCCAGCCCTTGACGCACTCGTCGGAGCCGGGCTTGCCGGTGTACGCGTTCGGCACGGTGTCGCTGGCGTTCATGCCGATCAGCGCGGACCGGTCGTCCCAGCGGGCCCAGCGCGGGTTGTGGTCCATGTAGTTCTCGAGCAGCTCGCAGTCGCCGACGTGGATGGTCTGGGTGACCATGTCAGGGAAGGAGTACTGCGCGATGGCGGCGTCGATCACCCGGTTGCCGTAGTTCTGCCCGTAGAGGTACTGCTGGATGGCGCCGCCCGAGCCGCCCACGCCGACCGTGTACAGCGGCACGCCGTACTGCTCGACGAAGTGCTCCTTGACCATGAGCGCCGTCTCGCCGCCCACGATCAGGTTGTAGTGGGTCGAGGTGCGGGTGCCGGACGAGTACAGGATCGCGTAGCCCTTGCCCAGCCCGTACGGGTCGAGCGCGCTCCCGCCCAGCGTGCCCTGGTCGTGGCCGATCCCCACGCCGCCGTCGAAGCGGTACATCGCCCGGCCGTTCCAGCCGTTCTCGATCATCGCGATCGAGTAGAGGAACCGGTTGATCACGCCGCGCTCGCGCCGCACCACGAAGTCCACGGTCCGCCCGTCGAGCAGCGTGGTGGTCGTCATGTCCGCGGGACGCTGCGACGGCATCGCCTTGAACGTCCCGTCGGTGGCGCGGTAGAGCCGGTCGGTCACCGTGGGCGCGAAGCAGTCCCTGCTCCAGCCGCCCGCCACGCGCATGCCCTGGCCGTCCTGGTTGTCGGCGGCGGGCGGGCCGAGGCCGCTCCGCTCGGTCTTGCACAGGAACGGGTACTGGTGCGGCCCGGAGAAGATCGGCCCCGAGACGGGGTGGTTGCGGACCTTCAGCGTCTCCCGGCGCGGCCCGTCGGACGCGGTGATCGTGTTGACCCCGTCGGACAGACCGGTCACCAGCCCCGTGGCCGTGTGCCCTTCCGGGTCGGGCTTGAAGGCCGCGGTCACGTCCTCGCCGTTGCGTGTCACCGTTAATCGGTGACCCGTGCGCACCCTGACCAGGGCGTCGCCGCCGCTGACCTGGTCCGCGCGGCTGGAGAGCACCTCCAGCGCGAGGTTCCCGCCCGTGGCGGCGAGCGCGGGAACCGAGGGCCCGGCCACGAAAGCGGAGATCGCGGCGACGACCGTCAAAACCTTCATGACCATGACGGTGACACGCCGGTCTCTCCCTGCCCAGACCCGATCTTTTAACGGTGCGCATCATCGCTTGGGACGTGCCAGGCTTGAACCGTGCTGACCGACCGCCCAACCAAGCTCGTGCCGCCCGTGCTGGCCAAGATGGCCGCATGGTCCGCGTGCCTGATCCTCGTCGGCGTGGTCGTCTTCTTCTTCGCCCAGGCGATCGCGCGGCTCAGCTTCGTCGCGCTGCCCGTGGCGATCGCGCTGCTGCTCACCGCGCTGCTCTTCCCGCTGACGAAGAACCTGCGCGAGACGGGCATGCGGCCCATCTACGCGACCTGGATCACCATGCTGGTCGCCCTCGCGGTGCTCGTCGGCACCGGCTGGCTGGTGGGCGCACGGGCCACCGAAGAGTTCCCCAACCTGGTCAAGCAGGTGCAGGCGACGGCCCGCGACGTCCAGAACTGGCTGATCACCGGCCCGCTGCACCTGAAAGAGGCGCAGATCACCGGGTACGTCGACGAGATCGCCAACATGGTCAACACCCAGCAGTCGGCGATCACCGGCACCGTGCTGACCGCCGGAGCCGTCGCCTTCGAGGTGCTCGCCTCCCTCGTGCTGCTGCTGTTCGTCACGTTCTTCCTGCTCAAGGACGGCGACCGGATCTGGGCCTGGTTCCTCAGGGCGTTCGGCGCGATGTCGCCGCGGGTCGACAGGGCGGGCCGGGCCGCCTGGGCCACGCTCTCGCACTACGTGCAGGGCACCGTGGGCGTCGCCGCCGTGCACGGCGTCATCATGGGCATCGTGCTGGCCGGGATGGGGGTGCCGCTCTGGGCGCCGCTGGCCGTGCTGATCTTCTTCGCCAGCTTCATCCCGATCGTCGGCATCTTCTTCGCCGGCACGGTGGCCACGCTCGTCACGCTCGGCGCCAAGGGGCCCGTGTACGCGCTGATCTTCGTCGGCATCCTGGTCGTGGAGCAGCAGCTGGAGAACCACGTGCTGCAACCGCTCATCGTGGGCAGGGCGCTCAACTTCCACCCGCTCGCCATCATCCTGGTGCTGGCCGTGGGCGGCATCCTGGGCGGCATCGCGGGCGCGGCCGTGGCCGTGCCGGTCGCCGCGGTGATCTACCGGGCGCTGCCGGAGCTCAGGCACGAGACACCCGCGCTGCCCCCGCCCGCCAAGGAGCCCCCGCCCCCGGGCGGGCCCCCGTCCGGCGACTCCGCCGGCTCCGGAGGGCCGGTTGCCGAGGGTTCGCAGGCCGGCTCCGGTAGGCCGCCTGCCGACGGTCCGTCCGCCGAGGGCGAAGGGACGGCCCACACGGAGTAACCTCATCCCTCGTGACCCGTTCCACCCCGTCGCCGCCGGCACGACACTCCACCGGCGCGCCCGGTACAGCGGGATCATGGGCGGGAAGGCGTACCGTGAGGCTGAGGGGTGAAATCCCTCCCGTCCCCGCGGCGGAGCCGTCCATGGGGCCGTCCATGGCGGCGGCACACGCCGACGCGGCGGCCATCTGGGAACACGCCGCGCGACACCACGACTACGAGGGGAAACCTTGACCGACATGGAGGTCCTCATCCAGCGGCTCGATCCGGAGCTGCCGCTGCCGTCCTACGCCCATCCGGGCGACGCGGGCGCCGACCTCTATGCGGCCGAGGACGTCGAGCTGCTGCCGGGCGAGCGCGCGGTGGTCGGCACGGGGGTGGCGATCGCGCTGCCCGCCGGCTATGCGGCGTTCGTGCACCCGCGCTCGGGGCTGGCGGCCAAACACGGCGTGACCCTGGTCAACGCGCCCGGCACGGTCGACGCCGGGTACCGGGGTGAGATCAGGGTGACGCTGATCAACACCGACGCCAAGGAGCCCTTCCGCCTCCAGCGCGGCGACCGGGTGGCCCAGCTCGTCGTCCAGCGGGTGGAGCGGGCGGTCTTCGCCGAGGTGGAACGGCTGCCCGGCTCGACACGCGGCGCCAACGGGTTCGGTTCGACAGGACGTTAGCCACGGGAGCGCGCCCCGCGGGGCGCGTGACCACACGGACAGGAGAGTGAGACAAGTGTTCCGACGTCGCCGTCGTGAGCAGCCGGAGCAGGCAGCCGAGCAGGCGCCCGCCGCGCCCGAGCGCGAGTCCGGCCCGTGGGACGCCGACGAGCCCCACCCCGGCACCGACCGCATCGACCTGGGCGGCCTGCGGGTGCCGAACCACCCCGACTTCGACATCCGGCTGGCCTCCGTCGGAGACCAGCACGTCGGCGTCGTGGCGCTCCACGAGGAGAGCACGCTGCAGGTCCAGGCGCTGGCCGCGCCGAAGACGATGGGCCTCTGGGACGAGGTCAAGACCAAGATCCTCTCGCAGGCGAAGACCCTGCAGGAGGTCGAGGGCCCGTTCGGCGCCGAGCTGACCGGCGAGGTGACCAACCAGGGCGAGACCCGCCCGGTCCGCTACCTCGGCATCGACGGCCCGCGCTGGTTCCTGCTCGCCGTCGTCAGCGGCAAGGCCGCCGTCGACGAGCAGGCCGCGGCCGAGCTGCTGACCTTCCTCAGGGACGTCGTGGTCGTCAGAGGCGACGAGCCGATGGCCCGTGAAGAGCCGATCCCGCTGCGCCGGCCGAACGAGCAGGCCGCCGAGACCGCCGAGTCCACGGCCTTGAACCCGTTCAGACGAGGGCCGGAAATCAGCGAGATTCGCTGACGACTTCCATCGCATAGGCTGAACCATCATGAGTACGGCAGAGCCCCCCAAACGCGGGGGATTGCGCGGCTTCTTCAGTCGGCTGGCCTCACCCCAGTCCGAGATCGAGGCCCAGGAACTGCGAGAAGACGTCGAACAGCACGGCGCCACCCCCATCGTCTCGTGTGGCGGCCGCCGTCGCTTCTGCGTGGCCGGTACGCTACGTACGGTGACTCTGCGTCCGCGGGGCGGCGCGCCCGCCCTGGAGGCCGAGCTCTACGACGGGTCGGACGTGATCGACCTCGTCTGGCTCGGCCGCCGCAAGATCGCAGGCATCGAGCCTGGCCGCACGGTCAGGGCCGAGGGCCTGGTCAGCATGCAGGACGGACGCAAGGTGATGTTCAATCCGCGCTACGAGCTGCGTCCGGGGAGTTGATCAGGTGAGTGGTGAGGCGGAAGAGGTCGCCCACGACACCGTGGAAGCGGCGGTGCGGGCCCAGCTCGCCAAGGCCTTCGGCGGCGTGCGCGGCATCATCGAGGCGGCCGTCCCGACGGTGGCGTTCACGATCTCCTGGATCTCGACCGAAGAGCTGAAGCTGTCGCTCATCATCAGCATCACACTGTCGGTGCTGCTGCTGGTCGCGCGGATCGCGCAGCGGTCGACGCCGCAGTTCGTGATCAACAGCCTGATCGGCATCGCCATCGGCGCGTTCTTCGCCAGCCGCTCCGGCGACGCCAAGGACTACTTCCTGCCCGGCATTCTGTGGAACGCCGGCTACGCCGTCGCCATGCTGCTGTCGATCGTCACCCGCTGGCCGGTCGTCGGCTTCCTGATCGGCTCGGTCACCGGCGACCCCACCGGCTGGCGCAAGGATCCCGGCATCGTGAAGCTGTGCAGCAGGCTCACCTGGCTGCTGCTGGTGCCGTGTGTGGTCAGGGTGGCCGTGCAGCTTCCCGTGTGGCTGTTCGGCGGCGGCGACAAGGCCGTCGCGGCGCTCGGCGTCGCCAAGATCGCGATGGGCTGGCCGCTGCAGGTGGCCGCGCTCGGCGCGATGCTGTGGGTGCTCGGCAGGGGCCGGACTCCCCTCAAACCGCCCGTCGCCCCTGCCTGAACCGTCACGCCGGTGAGAGCAGGCCCCTGCCGGAACCGGCTCCGTCCGGTGCTGTGAACTAGTGCTGTGAGAGCAGGCGCGCCAGCTCCTGCTCCACCTCCTGGCTGGCGACGAACAGCAGCTCGTCGCCGGCCTCCAGCGGGTCGTCGGCGGTGGGCACCAGCACCCGGCCCTCGCGCAGGATCGCGACCAGCGCCGCGTCGGTCGGCCACGGCACCGATCCGGCGCGCTGGCCCACCACGGGCGCGTCCTCGGCCAGCGTCAGCTCCACCAGGTTGGCCTGGCCCTGGCGGAACGTCATCAGCCGCACCAGGTCGCCGACGCTCACCGCCTCCTCCACCAGCGCGCTCAGCAGGCGCGGGGTCGAGACGGCCACGTCGACGCCCCACGACTCGTTGAACAGCCACTCGTTGTTGGGGTGGTTGATGCGGGCGACCACGCGCGGTACGCCGTACTCGGTCTTGGCCAGCAGCGACACCACCAGGTTGACCTTGTCGTCGCCGGAGGAGGCGACCACCACGTGGCAGTTGCCCAGGCCCGCCTCGTCGAGGGAGGCGATCTCGCAGGCGTCGGCCAGCAGCCACTCCGCCCGCGGCACGCTGTCGATCTTGATGGCCCGGGGGTCGATGTCGATGAGCAGGACCTCGTGCCCGTTCTCCAGCAGCTCGGCCGCGATGGACCGGCCCACGGCTCCCGCCCCGGCGATGGCGACGCGCATCAGTGGTCCTCTTCCGGTGCCGCGGCGAGCACCTTGTTGATCCGGTCCATGTCGTTCTCGGCGGCGACGACGTGCAGCACGTCGCCCTCCTGCACCACGGTGTCCTCGGCGACGACCAGCGACTCGCCCATGCGGTTGATGAAGGCGGCGCGGGTGCGCACCCGGGTCTCCAGGTCGACCACGCGGGTGCCGATCCACGCCGGGTGCACGGTGACCTCGGCGAGGATGACCGTGCCGGTGGGGTCGCGCCAGAGCGGCTCGGCGCCCTCAGGCAGGATGCGGCGCAGGATCTGGTCGGCGGTCCAGCGCACGGTCGCCACCGTGGGGATGCCCAGCCGCTGGTAGACCTCGGCCCGCCGGGGGTCGTAGATGCGGGCGACCACGTTGTCGACGCCGAACGTCTCGCGCGCCACCCGGGCGGAGATGATGTTGGAGTTGTCGCCGCTGGAGACCGCGACGTACGCGGCGGCGGACTCGATGCCCGCCTCGGTCAGCACGTCGCGGTCGAAGCCGATGCCGGTGACCCGGCGGCCGCGGAACCCGGCACGGAGCCGTCGGAACGCCTGCGGGTCGCGATCGATGATCGCCACAGAATGTCCGTTGTCCTCGAGGATGTGGGCCAGGGTCGAGCCGACCCGTCCACAACCCATGATCACGATATGCATACTCCCCCGAACTCCACGGTCGGCCGGTTCTCGACACCAGTATGGCCCGAGGGGGGAGCGCCGCGTTTAGGTCCCCAACATGGGGCTAGCATCTCGTTCTGTGGCGAAGGTAACGGATCTTGTCAAACGCGTGCTCGTGGGGCGCGCCCTGCGTAGCGGGCAACTCCACGAGCAACTCCTGCCCAAACGCATTGCTCTGCCGGTCTTCGCCAGCGACGCCCTCTCTTCCGTGGCCTACGCGCCGCAGGAGATTCTGGTCATCCTGTCGCTGGCGGGCGTCTCGTTCTACACCTACAGCCCCTGGGTCGCGGCGGCCGTCGTGGTCGTGATGCTGACGGTGGTGGCGTCGTACCGGCAGAACGTGCACGCCTATCCCAGCGGCGGCGGCGACTACGAGGTCGCCACCACCAACCTGGGCAAGAACGCCGGGCTCACCGTCGCCAGCGCCCTCATGGTCGACTACGTGCTGACCGTGGCGGTGTCGGTGGCCAACGGCGTCGACTACGTCGGCGCGACGATCCCGTTCGTCGGCGAGCACAAACCGGCGATCGCCATCGCCATCGTGATTCTGCTCACGGTGGTCAACCTACGCGGCCTGCGCGAGTCGGGGGTCGCCTTCGCCATCCCGACCTACGCGTTCATGGTCGCGGTGATCGGGCTGATCGCCTGGGGCGGCTTCCGGCTGCTCGTCCTCGGCGACGAGCTGCGGGCTCCCAGCGCCGGGTTCGACATCGTCCCCGAACAGACCAACCTGGCCACCTTCGCGGCGGTCTTCCTGATCCTGCGCGCTTTCTCATCCGGATGCGCGGCGCTGACCGGCGTCGAGGCCATCAGCAACGGCGTGCCCGCCTTCCGCAAGCCCAAGAGCAAGAACGCCGCCACCACGCTGCTCATGATGGGCGTGGTCGCGATCACCATGTTCGGCGGCATCATCGCCCTCGGCCTGGCCTCGGGGGTGAAGGTGGCCGAGCCGTCCGTGGTGGCGACCGACCTGCTCGGCCCCGACGGCAAGCCCGTCGGGCCCGGCTACTACCAGCAGCCGATCATCTCGCAGGTGGCCGACGCGGTCTTCGGCGGCGGCTCGTTCCCGTTCATCGTCATCTCCGCCGTCACCGCGCTCATCCTGTTCCTGGCCGCCAACACCGCCTTCAACGGCTTCCCCGTGCTCGGCTCGATCCTGGCGCAGGACAGGTACCTGCCGCGCCAGCTGCACACCCGCGGCGACCGGCTGGCCTTCTCCAACGGCATCGTCATCCTGGCGGCCGGGGCCTGCCTGCTGCTCTGGGGCTTCCAGGCCGACGTCAGCCGCCTGCTGAACCTCTACATCGTCGGCGTCTTCGTCTCCTTCACGCTCAGCCAGACCGGCATGGTCATCCACTGGACGCGCCACCTGAAGACGGAGACCGACCCCAAGATCCGGCACCAGATGCACCGCTCCCGCGTGATCAACTTCTTCGGCGGGATCATGACCGGGCTCGTGCTCGTGGTCGTGCTGCTGACGAAGTTCGTGGCCGGCGCCTGGATCGTGTGCATCGCGATGCCCATCCTGTTCCTCATGATGAAGGCCATCAGGCGCCACTACGACAACGTGGCCGCCGAGCTGGCGATCACCGAGGAGATCGACGAGTCGATGCTGCCGGCGCGGAACCACGCGATCGTGCTCGTCTCCAAGATCCACAAGCCGACCATGCGGGCGCTCGCCTACGCCCGCGCCACCCGGCCGTCCACGCTGGAGGCGATCACCGTCGGCGTCGAGGGCGAGGAGGCGCGCCAGCTCCAGGAGGAGTGGGAGCGCAGGAGCATCCCCGTCCCGCTGAAGATGCTGGACTCCCCGTACCGCGAGATCACCCAGCCGATCCTCGACTACGTCAAGACGCTGCGCCGCCGCTCGCCCCGCGACGTGGTGACCGTGTTCATCCCCGAGTACGTGGTCGGCCACTGGTGGGAGCATCTGCTGCACAACCAGAGCGCCCTCAGGCTGAAGGCGAGGCTGCTGTTCAAGCCGGGCGTCATGGTGACGAGCGTGCCGTGGCAGCTGCACTCGTCCGACCGGCTCAAGGGCCGCCCGGAGCCGTTCGCCCCCGGCGCGGTGCGCCGCCCCTGGTCTCAGACGATCAAGGACGACGAGGTCAAGACCCGCTGAGCACGGCCCGCAGCCGTTGCGTATCGGCCTGCGTCCACCCTGCCGGGGCCGCGACCGCCGCCCAGCCGTCGGCGATGTTCGCGCCGTACCGGTGCCCGTGCTCCGGCGGGACGGACAGCGCCGTCGACATGTCCACCAGCACCTGCCAGAACGTCACCAGCGGGAACCAGTTCATCTGCGGGTTGACGTCGGGGCCGCGCGGCGCCTCCAGCCAGGCGGGCCGGTGGTAGAGCAACCGGGGCGACCACCACACGACAGGGTCCGAGGCGTTCTGCAGGTAGACCACGTGGGGGTGCTGCCACGGGCCCTTCGGCCTGGCGAGGTCGGCGGGATACTGGGCGAACCGGGCGGTCCGGCCCTGTTGGTAGATCGGCCGCCACACCGGGCTGCCGGGATCGCGGTGGAAGGTGAGCTCGTCCCAGATGTGGTTGGCGTTCGGCGGCCCCACGAACAGCGCCCCGTCGGCCTTGGCCGCCAGGTCGGGAAGGTCGCGGAAGGCGTTCTCCAGCTCGTACGAGCCCAGGCTCTCGCCCGCCACCACCAGCAGCGGACGGTGGGCCACGGGCAGGGTCGCCCACCTGGCCCGCACCGCGTCGAACAGGGCCCGGCCGGCGACCGCCGCCTTGCGCTTGTCGACCAGGAACGACACCCAGCTCGGCAGGTAGGAGTACTGCATCGCGACCATGGCCGAGTCGCCGTTGTACATGTACTCCAGCGACTCGGCGATGTGCTGGTCCACCCAGCCGGTGCCGGTGGTGCCGAGGACGGCGAGCACCGGACGCTCGAACGCGCCGCTGCGTTGCAGCTCCCTCACGGCCAGCGCCGCCTGCTGCTCGGGCGAGGCGGTGGCGCCGAGCCCGACGTACACCCTGATCGGCTGGGCGGCCCGCTTGCCGGAGAACGCGGTGAGCTGCGCCGGCGTGGTGGCGGTGCCGGTGAAGTTCCTGCCCTCCCTGCCCAGCGACTCCCAGCTGACCAGCGAGCCGGGGCCGCCCGACAGCAGCGGCGAGGCGGGACGCTTGAGCCCCGGACGGGTGGTGAGATTGGTCACCGAGGAGACGTCGCTCATCGCGTTGACGAAGCCGGAGAACAGCACGTCGTTGGCGAACACCGCGACCAGTAAGGCGATGACGAGGATGCCGATGGCGTGGCCGACGTAGGCGTTGACGTAGCGGTCGAGCCAGTCGATCAGCCGCCGCCCGCCCAGCCGCACCAGCCGGGCGACGACCAGGAACACCGTGAACAGCACGGCCGACACCGCCAGGATCACCGGTGGGAACCAGCTGATCCGCGTGTCCATGCCCATCAGCGCGCGCAGGTCGCGCTGCCAGTCGTGGCTGTACCAGAGCGAGACGGCCACCAACCCCGTGGACGTGCCGATCAGCAACTGCCAGGCGTTGCGCCGCCACCGCTCGGACAGCCGGTACGAGATCACGGCCCGCCCCGCGGCCCCCACCGACGCCCCCACGGCGTAGCCGAGGATCGCGGTGACCGCGCCCATCACCCCCTGGTACTCCCACGTCCGGGGGAGCAGCGACGGCGTCAGGGAGGCGCAGAAGAACAGGACGGCCAGCAGTGTTCCCCCGAAACCGGGCCGCCGTCGCACCACCCGAATGCTCCCCACGATCACCTAGCGTAGCTGGTCAAGTCGGAAAGTAGCCGCCAAGGTCAGGGCATAGGGTGTCCGTGTGGAACAGGCATCTCTCGAGTTGACGGTAGGTCCGGTCGCGCACGGCGGCTGGTGCGTGGCGCGCCACGAAGGGCGGGTGGTCTTCGTCCGGCACGCGCTGCCCGGCGAGCGGGTGATCGCCGAGGTGACCGAAGAGACGGCCCGCTTCCTGAGGGCCGACGCCGTGGAGATCCTCGACCCGTCGCCCGACCGCGTCGTCCCGCCCTGCCCGTACGCCGGTCCTGGCCGGTGCGGCGGCTGCGACTGGCAGCACGCCACCCTTGAGGCCCAGCGCGCGCTCAAGGCCGACGTGGTGGCCGAGCAACTGCGCAGGCTCGCCGGCGTCGAACGCGAGGTCGTGGTGGAGGAGGTTCCCGGCGCCAAGGACGGGCTCGGCTGGCGCACCCGCGTGCAGTTCGCCGCCCGTCCCGACGGTGTTCTCGGCTTCCGCCGGCACCGCTCCCACGACATCGAGGCGGTCGACGCCTGCCTGATCGCGCACCCCGAGGTGGAGGCGGTCGGCGCCGAAGGGCACGACTGGCGGGGCGCCGCCGGGGTCGAGGTGATCGCCTCCTCCGGAGGCGACCGCGCTGTCGTCGTCACGCCCAAGCCCCGCCGTAGCGTGACGGTCCCCGAACTCGACGCCCCGGCGTCCATCCTGCTGCACCAGGGCAAGGGCCGCACGGTGCCACGCCGGGGCACGGGCGTCCTGCGCGAACAGGTGGGCGACCGCGAGTTCCGGGTGGCGGGTAGCGGCTTCTGGCAGGTCCACCCCGGCGCCGCCGAGACCCTGCTGGACGCCGTCCTGAGCTACGCGGCCCCCGAGCCGGGAGAGTGGGCGCTCGACCTGTACTGCGGCGTCGGCCTCTTCGCCGCGGGCCTGGCGGAGGCGGTGGGCCAGGAAGGCGCCGTCTTCGGCCTGGAGTCGGAGGAGGCCGCGGTCCGCGACGCCCGCGCCAACCTGCGCGACCTGCCGCAGGCGCGGGTGGAGCGCGGCCGGGTGGAGGAGGCGCTCGACCGCTTCCAGATCGAACGGGCCGACCTGGTGGTGGTGGACCCGCCGAGGGCCGGCCTCGGCCGCGACGTGGTCCACCGGATCGCCGCCCTGGAGGCCACCCGCATCGTCTACGTCTCCTGCGACCCGGCGACGCTCGCCCGCGACCTGGCCTGGCTGGCAGAGCTCGGCTACCCGCTGTCGGACCTGCGCGCCTTCGACGCCTTCCCGATGACCCACCACGTGGAGTGCGTGGCCCTGCTGGTCAGGCGCTAGGACGGGGCCGGCGCCGGGCCACGGCCGGAGCTGACGGCATGGGCCTCGCGGCCGGCGCGCTGCGCGCGTCCCGGCTCGGGCTGTGTCTCCCAGGGGCTCCGCCCCTTCGACCCCGAAAGGCATGGCCCTCGCTTCGCTCGGACGCCCTATAGGGCCGGGGGTTCCGGTGGCCTGCGGCCACCGGAACCCCCGGCCGTCGCGCGTCCGCGCGGGCCTGTGCCGCGTACGGCCGATAGTCGCCGCTGGTCGGGTGGCCGT